>JBLHON010000010.1:0-26015 GCA_047621865.1 Crocinitomicaceae bacterium
TTTAGCGAAAATAGGTATTCTTATCCAATCAAGTAATGGCTTAGATTAATGAAGCTCGCCATCAAATATTGCCAACACACGAATCGCATTCACCTCATTATCATGTTAATATTTCAGTGTAAAATCCTAGAATGGGTAAATAACTGCGCGGCAATTTATATCTTGGATGTCATGAGAAAAATTATCCTCCTTGTTATTATACTCAGTTCTGGAATTAGTTTCGGGCAGCCATCAATCGTGTGGACGGATGATTTTTCGGAAGATCTATCCTTCACAAAAAATTGGCACTATCCCGAAGGAGTGTATGTCAATCGTCACGGCCAGTTAAGTTGTGATGGACTTTGCCCGCCAGAAATAGATGCAATGAAAGATTCTGATGGCAGGCTAATTGAGGATTCACTTATTGCATTTTACGCGATAGTGGATACTACTCATATTTATTCAACAATTTCTAACTCTGCAGATGTGAATGAATTCAATTGGGGTGGAACCAAGGAGACCGAAACGATTTGCACTCAAGAGGGGGATTCCGTTTCATTAAAAACGCTTTATGGAGTTTCCACGCACTCAACGTTAAATTTACAGATAATTGAAGGTGACAGAAATCCTGGTAAGGTGAAAGCTAAGATTATTTACATCTCAATTCGTCCCGTTCCAACTGCAATCTATAGGTGTATTGGGGGCGTGATTGAAATCTCAGCACCAGATTTTGACACCAATTTGTTGAAGGCTAAATTTGATTTAATTTTTGAAAGTGCTCCAGAAAATCCTGAGCCAATCAAATGGAGTGGGGTTATATGTGCACCAATTATTGAAACAAAGGAGCACTAAAGGCTTAATTCTGATGCAATCTTTTTAGTTGGTTCAGTCAAAAAAATGGTGAGATTAGAAACAAATTCGAAATCATTTTCATCATAAAAATCAGCGTCATCAGCGTACTATGAAACTAGGTAGGGGACGGTTGATATTAGATGGATCCCTGTGGGGGAGTTTTAGTCAATTGAGTGACAAAATGAACGCTGATTTTTATGATGACGCTGATAACTACGAACGCTTTCGCCGAAGCTTCAGCGAAGGAGCATTGAAGTAGACAATAGGTCGCTCTGCTAAAAGTTATGGAAGACCATAAGTCACTGTTGAATTTATGAATCGACAAGCTGGGTTTAATCGTAAGGAATTGGACGCCTGCTAGCCTAATTCTAGAACTCGAAAATCAGTTCAGAGATGCGTTCAGGTGCAAAATACGTGCGTGCAATTTGCTGCACTTGCTCAGTGCTAACTTCATCTATATGACGATATACCTCACTCATTGGATCAATTTTACCAAAGACCAGGATGCTTTTCCCCATGTTAAACATCAACTCGAGATTGCTATCTAGTGCCAGTGCCAGGTGACCTTTCAACTGTTCTTTAGCTCCTGCAATGTCTTGGGCACTCAATGGATTATCACTGATAATTTTCAATTCATCGTGAATCAGATTAATTGCCTTTTTGAGGTATTTCTTATCTGTTCCTAAGTAGATATTCCAAAATCCTAGATCAGAATAAGGAGTATAGCTCGCCTCCACATTGTATGCATAGCCATGTTTTTCACGGATGGAGAGAATCAACCTTGAATTCAATGCTGGACCACCAAGAAGATTTGTTGCCAAGGTCATTGCTCTTCTCGAATCGTCGTTAAAGGATGGTGCAATTCCCCCAAGGATAGTATGCACTTGGTAATTGGATTTTTTCTCTCTGATTTTGAAAGTTGGATTTTCAAGAATCGTATTTAGTTGAACAGTCTCTCCTGATCTGCTAATTCCTCCAAAGTGTTTTTCGAGAGAATCCCTTAATTGATCTATGCTCAGGTCACCAACAAACGAAATCACCATGTTTTCTGGAGTGAATAATCGCTCCACGTACTTCATTATATCGTCTCGTGTAAATCCACTCACAGATTTTTTCGATCCAAGAATATTATATCCCAGTGAATTTCCTTTGAATAGATGAGCCTCAAAATCATCCTGAATTCGATCCATTGGACTGTCTAAATAAGACATGATTTCATCGAGAATCACTTCTTTTTCGCGTACCATTTCATCTTCAGGAAATGTTGCATTTTGAACGATATCCCCAAGAAGCTCAGAAGCAATTTCGAAATGAGTTTTTCGAAATGAAGCGTGAACGCCAATCTCCTCCTTGTTCGTGTAAGCATTCAACTCTCCCCCAACACAATCAAGGTCAGAGAAGATATCGAGTGCTTTCCGTTTTTTTGTTCCTTTAAAAATGCAGTGTTCAATAAAGTGTGCAAGTCCTTGTTCATTCTCATGTTCAAACCTTGAGCCAGCATAAATCATGACGCCAAGATGAGCCACGAAAGCCTCTCGACGTAAATATGCCACTTTAATCCCATTTGAAAGGGTAAATATTATTGGATCTATTTCGAACATTATTTTTAAGGATTCTTGTGTGACATTACCCATGCCTCATTCTTCTTTCTGAAGACTAAACGCTCATGTAAGCGTGATTTTTTTCCGAGCCAAAATTCGAAAGAAACAGGCTCAATTTGATAACCACCCCAATGAGATGGACGGGGAATTGTATCTCCAAATTTTTTCTCGTATTCATCAACACGTGCTTCCAAATCTTCACGACTCTCCAAGAGATCGCTCTGAATAGATGCCCATGCCCCAATTTTACTTCCACGAGGACGAGATTCAAAATACGCGTCACTCACTGCTTCGTCAACTTTCGTACACGTGCCTTCAATTCTGATTTGTTGTGAGCGCGTAGGCCAGAAAAAAAGCATTGCCACTTTCGGGTTTTCAGCTATCTCCTTGCCTTTCTGACTACTATAGTTCGTATAGAAGACAAACTTGTCGTCAATGATCTCTTTCAAATAAACAATTCTCGTACTCGATTGATTTTCTAGGGATGAGGTAGATAATACGAACGCATTTGCTTCATGATCATCTCCTTTTGCCGCGTTTTCAAACCATGCCTTGAAGATCTCCAGAGGATTCTCTCCAAAAGTTCCATCTCCATTCTGATTGAACTCATGATGGCTATCTCTGAAATTATCGAGAATATCTTTCATCTATCCAGTAGATTAATAATACGTTAAGTAGAGCAGACTTTACGCTTCTCCGTCGTACTCATCTTCAATTTCGCTCTGATCCTCCAGCTCATCTTCCTCATCGTCTGCATCACTTCCTGAAGCAGAGAAAACTGCTCCACCTTTATCTTCTTCTACCTCTTCGATTACCAACTCTTCGATTGGTTTGCGCGATATTTCTTTATCCAACTCTTCTGTGAATGGGAAGATTTCAACGATTGGTGAAACAATGATTGCTGGGATTTCAAAATCAACCATCATGGTAGACAAACTCTCCTCAATACGCTCGTATGCTTGCTTAACTGAACTGGCAGAAACCAAGAAATTTTGGCTTACCTTTTTCGTCTTTTCTGAATCTGCATCTATACTATCATAGCGCACTTTGCATTTGTACCAGACGTCTGCATCCTCATAGACAAAGATATCGTGAATTTCGGTTCGTGTAATTCCAGTTACATTGAATTCGCCGCGAATTACAGCACCAAGCTCCTCATAAATTCTTGCCTCAGCATCAGTAAATGTCATTGCTGCCAGCAAATAAGGTTCTGAAACACGTTTCAATGCACCATTATCCAACTGCTTTGTATACTTAACTTTGACTGTGAACCAATTATTCATTTCTATGCTCTTTAAAATTATAGGAACAAAGATAGTTAGAGAATTCGATCCATCGAATGATTCATTTCCTTTTCTTACAAATCGTTGATAACATCTGTGAAATCTTCATAAAGTCGAGATAGATACTCCTGTTAAAATGAAATTTGAGGGTAAAAAGTAAAATGTGCGCTTGATGATTTACATTTTTGGCTATTTTTAGGCATGAAAATGACGCAACTAAGAGATGGAACAAAAGTATTTTGCCTTCGATCACCTGAAGCAAAAATGCTCGATCATCATGTTGACGGATATTTAAAAAATGGCATAGAAATTAAAGCTGGTGATGTCATTTTTGATGTTGGTGCAAATATTGGCATCTTCGGAATTCGGGCCGTGCAAAGCTTTCCAGATACTACTATTTACTGCTTTGAGCCCATTCCTGAAATCAATGAAGTCTTACAAGGCAATGCTGATCTTTTTGATTCTAAGCGCTTAAAAGTGTTGCCCTATGGAATATCTGATGTTGAGACAACTGCAACATTCTCCTATTATCCAAATACTCCTGCCCTCTCGACACTTCACCCTGAGGATTGGGACAATGATCCTGGAGCGTTTGCAAAAGCAGTGAAAGGAACCATGCGAAATCCTCCACCGGGAATGAAATGGATGCGCGCAATTCCAACTGCCTTTTCAGGATTGATCGCAAAAAACCTCGTCAAAGGAAAGAAGGACGTTAAATGTGAATTAAAACGTCTCTCTTCCATCATCAAGGAATATAATATCGAGCAAATTGACTTATTAAAAGTGGATTGCGAAGGAGCTGAGCTTGGTGTGATCAAAAGTATTGAAGAACAAGATTGGCCAAAAGTAAAATCACTCGTCGTTGAAGTAAACGATCAAAATGGAAGGCTGGATCAGATTAAGTCAATCTTAGTAAAACAAGGGTTTACGTCCATTCAAGTGGAACGTGAAGAAGGACTGGAAGAAACACTATTATTTAACTTATTTGCAACGCGAAAATGAGTTCAGAAACAATGGCATTGGTAACTCTTGGAATCCTTATAGGTTCGAATGTTTTTGCATTTATTTATTCCTACTTTGTTCTCAAGACGGGTGTTTTTAAACGATTCAGAATTCAGTCAAAAGCATACGAAAAAGGCATTTTGAAAAAGCGATTCCCTCTCTATCTCTTGAATCTAGCATTACTTGCTGCAATGTCGTTTTCATCTGTTTATGCATTTGGTTTTTTATTTGACACAGGATGGCCAGGAATAGGCTGGTTCGTCTTCCAAGTCATCTTTGTATTCCTTGTAGATGATTTTTGGTTCTATATAGTTCATCGCTATATGCATAAGAATAAACGTGTTCTGAAACAAATTCACAGCATCCATCATCGTGCAACTACGCCATTTCCACTTGAATACCTATATGTTCATCCACTCGAATGGATGGTTACCATTCTTGGGGCATTTGTGGCCTACTCGATCATATTAATTTTTATGCCACTTAACATTTATGCCTTCTGGACATTTGGATTATTCAGAAATCTTCACGAAATTCATATCCATTCAGATTTAAAAATTCCAATTCTGAAAGATATTCCATTGATCAGTGCAGTTGAGGATCACGATCTTCACCATGCTAAGCTCGATGGGAATTATTCGTCAACCTTCAAAATTTGGGATCGGATAATGGGAACAACATTTAATGAGAAAAAGCATTCTTAATAGCCGCGAAAGATTAGTCGTGACACTCGTAAAAGCAAGTGCTGTTGCCGCTATTTTTATTTCTCAGGCATTCATGACTTCTGGAGATAATACGCTCACAGTAAAAATTACTGGAATACAAATTCCCCATGGAACGATTGAAGTTGGCTTGTATGATACGTCTAAGAAATTCCCGAAAGTAGGAGCGCAAATCAAGAAGATTAGAAAAAAAGTAACTGCTAAATCCATGTCATTCAAATTCACAGGACTGGAAAATGGCGATTATGCGATTGCAACATACCACGACGAGAATTCTGATGGAAAATGCAATAAGAATTTGATAGGCTATCCAACAGAAGCTTATGCTTTTTCAAATGACTTTCGTCCATTCTTAAGCTCTCCCAGTTTTAAGAATTGTCAATTCTGGGTCACTGAAAATCGGACACTAAATATTAAGATGGTTTATTAATTTCTGAATTGTCTGCCCTCTCGAAAGAGAATATACGAACTATTGAACAGACGCACTAGAACAGTACTCCCATGAATGGAGTACTCTCCACTCGTTTGATTTGTAAGCATTTTAACTTTCCCGTCTAAAAGCGCGTCAACCCCACCCATTGCATTTCTAAACGCAACAACATCGTTTTTAACCAAGTAATCTTTTGGGATAAATCTTGCCAGCTCAATAGTGACATTATTGACATGTGCAGAGGTGACACCATTCTCTCCCCAAATAACAACATCGTCCTTCACATCCCAAAAACTTGGAGCAAAATTCGTTAGTTTCTTTTTCTTACCATTGCCATAATAAATCAACTCACCATTTCTATTTTCATAGGCAATAAATCCCCGTCCAGCTTTATAGGCATTCATATGGAAATCTTCCACGTCTAGAAATTGACCCTTCTCGAAAATCGCGAAAGTTCCAGTTATTGGATCATTGAAAGCCAAAATATCCGTTCCAACATTAAATGGAATAGGGTTGTGCCACACATCTAAATCATAAATTTCACCCTGCCAAAACACCTTGTAATAGTTCCCATTGTCACGAAAAACAACGATATTTTCTCCTACATGACTTGGCATAGGACTAACTCCTGTCGAACGCATTAACTCATAATTCTCTCCATCATAATACACCATCAATGAACTACTACGTGTATCTTGATAGACAACGAGACTATCTCTGAGCGCATAAGAATTTGCATAATAACTCAGCGTTTGAAGATCACCATCATCCCATAAATTAAGAGTTGTACCAATCTTCCAAACCAACAAATGATCAGAAACTTCATATTCTACAGCTAAATTTGCAAGGTCTTGTGGCTGTGAACCATCAAAAACGCGCAAATTTCCCTTGAAGTCAATATAGGCGACCAAATCATCCCCCGTTTTAAAGCTTTTTATTGGCTGAAATTCAACTTGACGGAAAAATCCGTTTTGAAAACTTTTAAAATAACCACTGAAATCAATAAATGGTGTGACCTCTTGCGAGTTGGCTTCAAAGGCCAGCAGACAAAAAATAAGAAAGGGGAATATCATTTTCATGTAGTTCAAAACTAATCAAATTTCAAGCCATGCTTCCCAAGATGAACGTTAAAAGGATGTTATTATTAGAAACCACTCATCCTTTTCTTATTCCACACATCCAAACGTAGTCTATGAATTCGGATTTCTTGCGTACTTTGCGCCCTATCAATAATTCAACTGAAGTAATGAAACACATCATCTTAACAGGAGTACTTGCAAGTATTGCTTTCGGAGGGTCCGCCCAGCGAGAGATTGAATACGTAGAGTATGACCTGGACAATGGGATTCACGTCATCCTTCATGAAGAACATGCAACTCCAATTGTGGCAGTTTCCGTTCTTTATCATGTAGGCTCGAAAAATGAGAACCCTAATCGAACTGGATTTGCTCACTTTTTTGAACATTTATTGTTCGAGGGTTCGGCAAACATTGAGCGCGGTGAGTACAGTGAACTCGTAGAGAAAAATGGAGGAACACTGAATGCAAACACATCTCAAGACAGAACGTATTATTACGAAATCCTACCTTCCAATCAATTGGAGTTAGGCATTTGGTTAGAGAGTGAGCGTCTGCTTCATGCAAATGTTGACAACAAAGGGATTGAAACACAAAGAAGTGTTGTAAAAGAAGAGAAACGACAACGAGTTGACAATCAACCTTACGCTTCTTTCATCACAGAAACATTTTTACGTATGTTCAAGGAACATCCTTATAATTGGGTGCCAATTGGAAGTATGGAGCACTTAGACGCTGCTGTTGAGGCAGATTACGTAGATTTCTATCGTACGTTTTATGTGCCATCAAATGCAACTCTATCCATTGCTGGTGATATCAATATCGAGCAGACAAAAAAATGGATTGATAAGTACTTTGCCTCAATTCCAAAAGGACAGGCAATTAATATGTTCAGAGATTTCGAAAATTTGGATGCTGAAGCATTTACTGCTAAATATGGTGTTGCCCCTTCCAAGTATGACGCGAATGATTTCTTGAACCCAACAGATAAGACAGCAAAAGGTATCCTCACTAAAAGGTCAAATACTCCAATTATCATCCCACGACCGAAAAAAACAAATGAAGGTCCAGATGGTGTGATGACGGATAGTATCTTCGACAATATTCAACTGCCTGGTTTATTTATGGCTTATCGTTTTCCAGAACAGACCCACAAGGATATGTACGCATTAGAAATGATGAATGACGTCCTTTCTGGCAGTACAAGTTCAAGAATCAATAAAAGCCTAGTAGAGAAACAGCAGATTGCACAATTCGCCTTTTCGTTTGCTTTTGGTTTAGAAGATGCTGGTGTTGGAATCTTTGCTGCAATTGCTGCAAAAGACAAAAAGCTTGAAGAAATTCAGGTAGCATTTGATGAGCAAATTGACTTAATCAAAAACGAACTAATTTCTCAGGAGGAATTCGAGAAGATTCGCAATCAATATGAGAATGCATTTGTTTCGACGAATTCAACGATTGCTGGAATAGCTGAGAGCTTGGCTGACAACCACGTTTACAATGGATCAGCGAGTAAGGTCAACACAGAATTAAAAGAGTACATGAGTGTTACACGCGAAGACATTCAACGTGTAGCTAAAAAATATTTAACACAGGATTCACGAATCATCCTTCACTATCTTCCAAAGGTGGCTGATGGAGATTCTGAAGAATAAAAAGATCAAGTCATGAGAAAATATATACTAACACTTGGATTGCTCCTACCAACTTTATTGTTTGGTCAAATTGATCGTTCAATACGACCAACTGCGGCAGCAGCTCCAATTATTAATATTAAGGATTCGAAAATATTCACCTTGGACAATGGCATTACGATCATTTTATCCGAAAATCACAAAATTCCACGTGTTTCGTTTAATTTGGTAATGGGATCTGATCCTAGATTGGAACGTGAAAAAGCGGGACTTTCGGACATTGCTGGATCACTAATCCTCTCAGGTACAGAAAATCGCACCAAGGATGAACTCGACAATGAGGTTGATTATATTGGAGCTACATTGAACGCCGATAATAATTCCATTTACCTGTCGTGTTTAACAAAGCACATGGACAAGGGGCTTACAATAATGGCTGATGTCCTCAATAATGCAAACTTCCCAGGTGAGGAGTTTGAAAGGATAATATCTCAAAACGAATCAGGATTGTTAGCTGCAAAGTCAGATCCTGGTGCAATGGCATCAAATGCAGAATCTGCAGCAACTTTCCCAAAGGGTCATCCTTATGGAGAGATTATGACTGAGGAGTCTCTATTGCACATTGATCGTGAATCGATTATTGAATATTACAGACAAATGTTCACTCCAAATGGAGCCTATTTAGTGGTTGTTGGTGATATCAACCTTGAAGAAACTACAGCAGCAGTGAATCAATATTTTGCTGAATGGCAAGGTGAAAGAGTCTACAAGGAAGAATGGGGCACAGGAAAGTTCAATGCAGGAAATCGTGTTGTATTTGTAAAGAAGCCAGGGGCAGTGCAATCTGCTGTTAATATTTCTTTCGCGATGAATATCAAGCCTGGGCATGAGGATTATTTGAAACTCACTGTTTTAAATAGCATTCTAGGCGCGGGAGGATTTGCTTCTCGTTTAATGCAAAATCTTCGCGAGGACAAAGCATATACCTATGGCTGTTACTCAAGAGCAAATGTTACGAATGATGGAAGTTGGATGACTGCAGGTGGGAATTTCAGAAATGAAGTAACTGACAGTGCAATCACACAGATTCTATTTGAGTTGGATCGTATTATCGACGATTATGTAACAGATGATGAACTAAGCTTGATAAAATCGTCTATGTCAGGATCGTTTGCGCGTTCATTAGAACGTCCAACAACTGTAGCTCGTTTTGCTTTGAATATTATCAAAAATGAACTTCCTAAGGATTATTATCAGACTTATCTCAAACAATTAGATGCAGTAACTAAGGAAGACATCTTAATGGTTGCCCAAAAATATTTCACGGCGAATAAATGCAATATCATTGTCGTGGGTAATGAAGAGGTGCTCCCTTCCCTATTGAAATTTGACGCTGATGGCGAGATTGAAAAAATGGACGCTTTCGGAAATATCGTGAAGGAAGTGATCCCGTCAGATTTAACTGCTGATGTGATTCTTTCAAACTATGTAGATGCGATTACAAACAACTTGTCGCGTAAGAAGCTGGCGAAGAAATTGAAGAAAATTGCTTCAATGACTGAAGTTCTTGAACTTACCATGGATCAAATTCCGTTCCCTATGACTGCAACAAATGTCTGGACAAGTCCAAATGTAGTGTTGAAAAAAGTAGAAGGTGGAGGCATGGTTTTCCAGTATTCATACTTTGATGGTGCAAACGGATTTGAAGTCGACATGCAGGGAGACACAACAGTGATGAGTCCTGAAGACATTAGTGCTGAGCAGAAAAAAACGGGTCTGATTCCTGAAATTAATTACGCTACTTCTACTATGAAGTATAGTGTTACTGGTATCGAAAAGAAAAATGGCAAAGATTGCTACGTTTTGAAACTCAATGATGGCAAGAGCGAGGTTTATGAATACTTTAACAAAGAGACTTTCATGAAAGTAGCTACAACTTCCATTGAGGTTACAGGAGACAATGCAGTGGAATCAACAGTGAGCTATGGAGATTATGTTGAAACTGAGGGCATTTTATTCCCAAATACCTACACGATAACAAATGGAGCTGTCGTCTTCAAAGGCAAGTTGGTGAGTCGTGCATTTAATGTAAAGTGATTAAATCATCTGAATATTCGTTTTAAGTCTAATTTCCGCCCGATTTCCACCAGTGATTTCGGGCTTTTTATGAAACCATTTATGTTACTTTCCGTTAAATCAAGGATGTTAAAGCCCTTATGCATTGTTTTCCTTTTGTCGAGCTCGACACTTCAGGCGCAAGTTCACCTGCAATCGTTTTACTTTGATAATGATGGCACGAGCTTTACAGACGATTCTCAGCAAAAGTTCAGCCAACTCAATGAAATGCAGAACACGCATACTTTACAAATTATAGAGTTAGATGCATATTCAAGTGCAGGTCGATCTGGAACAAAGAATAGTGCTATTGCTAAATCACGTGTAGATTATTTTATTGAGTCTATAGCATTGGAACCTGAGGACATTTCAATTGTCAATTATGGAGGACAACGTATTCCACTCTTCTTCGTACCACTTAGTTGGAATCGGATTGATATTTATTATCACATCAGTCCAAAACGGGACTCAGTAATCGTAGAATTGCCGGAGGATACTATTGCAAGGATTATTCCACCGGATCCAATTGTGGAAATTCCAAAAGATGAGAAGATAGAACTCGAGGTCCCAATTGTCATGCCTATTACATTTAAAGGAGGCAAAACAAAGATCAGTGAAAGTTCATATATCTATCTTGATTCACTCTACTTAATACTCGTCCGAAACCCTGATATAACAGCACATATTCGTGGGCACGTCTGCTGTAAACCAAAACGTTATAAGAGTCGGAAACGAGCTAAAAGTGTATTCAAGTCACTTGTAAATAAAGGAATTGCCAAGGATCGCCTAAGTTTCGATGGCTATAGTAACACATTACCAGTGATCACTCCAGAAAGAACAGAAATGGATAGAAAAGTAAATAGACGAGTTGACATAATCTTCAAATGATCAAGAGAGACAAATCCATATTGAACTACTTCAAGTTTTCTGCAAGGATTTGCACACTCATACTATTCTATACTTGCTTCGGAAGTTACTCCTATGGAGAGAACGATCAAGGACAGGACAGTTTATCTGGTTTATACGAATACAACCTTAGATATATAGGCAGCAGCACAACAATTGATCCAAAGTACAAATATGTCATGGAAGAATTGGTCGAGCTTCTTCAAGAAAATCCAACTACAAAAATTCACATCCGCGGTCATGTATGTTGTGGACCGAATAAACGCATCAGTCGAAAACGTGCGCGAAAAGTATATCAATTCTTTCTAAAAAATGATATCGCGGCAGAGCGTCTTAGTTATGAAGGATACAGTGATGAAATTCCATTGGCCTATCCAGAAAAAACAGAGGAAGATGAAATTAAAAATCGCCGGGTCGATTTTCTTTTAACAAACAACAAATAAGCTTTATTCACAACATTTTGTTGATTTACTCACGTTAATCATTTTAAGTTTATTAGATTCGGCAACCTAAGTCAACTAGTACACTGAATTCATGCACACGTCAAACATGCAAATCACTCAGGAAATTCAACTCCCTGAGGTAAAGATCTCGTTGCGAGAAGATCAAATAGTACATGTGTATATTAATCCACACACGCACATTACTATTGAGTTACAAACGCGGCTAATTGATGCCTATTGGTCACTAGTCAATGACGAGCATGTATTTATCTTTGAAGGAGGAGAGTTTGTTTCAATTTCCAAAGAGGCAAGAGAAAACGCACGATTAATTGAAGACAAATCGCCAGTCTCTGCAAGTGCAATTGTTGCACATAATCTTGGACAAAAAATCCTTGCTGATTATTATTACAGGTTCAATAAACCTAAAACACCTCTTAAAGTCTTTCGAAGTTTTGACGATGGTATAAATTGGTTGAAAACATTGGACGAATACACGCACTAGTTACTACTCTTACCATGTATTTTTGATAGAATCCTTATATTTAAATCAAAATATTCTAACAAATGGATTCCATCCCAAACGATAGCATCAATTTCCTTAAAAAATTAGCGGCAAATAATAACCGCGATTGGTTCGCCGAGAATAAGGCAGAATATATAGAACAGCATGAACACATGATTTCCTTTGCTGATTCTATGTTAGCTAAGATGAACGAGCACGACACAATTGAAACGGTTAGTGGCAAAAAGAGCCTGTATAGAATCTATAGAGATGTACGTTTTTCTAAAGACAAATCGCCTTACAAATCAAATTGGAGTGGTGGATTTATGCGGGCAACTAAGGCTCGACGTGGCAGCTATTACTTCCATATTCAACCTGGAAATAAATCGTTCGCTGGAGGTGGATTTTGGGGGCCAAACAAAGAGGATCTGCAACGAGTCCGTGAAGATATAGCAACAGATGCTACCGAATTGCGATCAATTCTTACATCTCCAGAACTTATCGAAACGTTTGGCGGAATTGCGGGAGATCAGCTTAAAACTTCTCCTAAAGGTTTTGACAAAGAACACCCAGATGTTGATCTTTTGAGGTTCAAACAATTCATTTTGACCAAAAGCTTCACAGACAAAGAAGTGCTCAGTCCTGATTTCGCAGAGAAACTAAACGCAACTTTTAAAAAAATGCGCCCTTTCTTTGATTATATGAGTGACGTTTTGACAACAGACACAAACGGAACTCCACTTTAGTAGGATGGACCCATTTATTTCTCGAAAATTGAAACACCTGTTGGAACGATGCACTTAGGAACTTCAGACCAGGGAGTTTGCATGTTTGAATTCGATGTTCCAGAACGAATTGAGCGACACAAATTACAACTCAGTGCTATTTTTCAAGAAGTAGATTCTCCTCCTATCGATATTCACAAAGAATTAACCACGCAATTAGATGCCTATTTCCGTGGTGAAGTTATTTCATTTGAAATCCCTGTAGAATTCGTTGGAACAAAGTTTCAGGTGGCTCTATGGAAGAGTCTTCAGCGAATTCCTTATGGTAAAACCATTACCTACATGAATCAATCAATTGAGCTTGGGAATCCTGAAGCCATTCGAGCAGTCGCAAACGCCAATGGTCAAAATCGCATTGCTATTCTAATTCCCTGTCATCGGGTAATTGGTACAAATGGATCACTCCAAGGATTCTCAGGTGGACTTTGGCGAAAAGAGTATTTGCTCTCACTTGAAAAAGGCCAGAGTCGAATTGAATTTTAAAACAACTTATCACCACTTCAAGTAGTAAAATTAAATCTTTTTCAAACCACCATCTCACTCGCTAACATGCGTCATTAAGTGAATTCGGGATTCCGTATTCTATCTAGCGGAAAACTAGAATTATTGCGAAGGGGAAAATGCAATTATGTGGTACATGCTCATTTCTAACTCACTTTCCAATTCCTACGAATTCCTAAATTGATTTGCCAATTTGATTTTAGTATCTTACGTCAAACAAGTTTAACCACTAAAACTACAAACAATGGCATTTGATGGAAATGAAGGAGGTATTATTACCTTAGAAGAAGGTGCGGAAATGACCTCTGCATATAGAAAGAACAGTCCTGAGCCGGACGTAAACGGGCACTTTTTCGGAAGGGACATCCTAGAGGAAATACTCAAACAAGAAGGATGTATGGGCATTCGAATTTATTATGGTCTTCGCGAAGAAGGAACGGGCAAAAAAAATCAAGAATTGGTAATTGTTGGGGCTGATGGCAATGAAGATGATATGCTGAATTTGGTTGGAGACATTTCAATACCCTGCCCTACTCACTGTGGAAAAGCCAACCCATTGAACAGTTAATTCTTGATTTTAGATAACATTTCGGCACTGTCAATACTACTTCCTGCTCTGGTAGCGGGAATAACATTCTATTGGCAAACAAAAACGCTCAGGAAACTAAGCGTTTTTGTTTTTGCTACGCTTATTTTAGAAATCTCAGCGGCAATATTATCGAGCTATCACACGAATAACATGTGGATCTTTCATCTTTACACCCTGCTGGAAGTAGTTTTCATAGCATGGATTTATAATGATCTCAGTAATAATCGAAACACGAAAATTGTCAATGTTCTATTAGTTGTATTTATTATGTTCTCGGCTGTGAACATTATCTGCATTGAATCTTTGAAAGAATTCAATTCCTATCAGCGATTTATTGGAGGTGTTACTATTATTATTTATGCTCTGATCTATTTTGTTCAACTCTTTAAAGAAGCAAAAATTGAACGCCTTGAAAGACATGCTTATTTCTGGTTGAATTCTGCCTTTTTAATCTACTTCGCGGGGACGTTATTTTTATTTATTTTGACTGAAAACATATTAGCAGATGATTCACACAATTACTGGAATCTCCATGCGATATTAAATATTTCATTAAACTTGGGCTATACAGCAACGTTATGGATGGGAGTAAAAAAATTGATCTAATTCTCTTACTTGGAACAGGTGGAATGCTCCTTTTGGCGATTTTTATAATTCTCTTTGTAATTGCTTATCAACGGAGACTTCTCGAGAAGCAGAGAGAAATTAATGAGATGGAACTTGGGGTTCAACGCAAGATGATGGATGCTGTAATCCTGACGAAGGAGAAAGAGCAGAAGCGAATGGCTCAAGAGTTACATGATGGAATTGGTTCGGCGCTAACAGCTCTCAAGATGTCCTTGATCTCAATGAATCTTGAAGCAGATGATAAGCAGCGAATTAATAACAATCTTAAATCCATTAGTATAGATGTTCGAAGATTATCCAACGAGTTAATGCCTTCCATATTAGAAGATATGGGATTGCAAACGGCCATTGAAAAATTGACAAACAACCTGAGTGAATCCCTCGATACTCAATTTACCTATGATCGCGACACGTGGCTTAAGAATTTGCACGATGAACAATCACAGCTTGCTATCTATCGCGTTATTCAGGAATTATTGAATAACATTGTGAAATATGCCAAAGCAAGCACTGTTAATGTGAGGGAATATCGAGATAATAATCTATATTTAATCGAAATTACTGATGACGGAATTGGATACAGCCCGTCAGAAGATGACTTTTTGAAGTCAGGCTCGCTTGGTTTGAAAAATATACAAAGTCGAATACAACAAGTTAAAGGCACTATTAATTATCAAGAAGCTCCAAAAAAAGGAACAGTAGTTAAAATAGAAATTCCAATTGATGAAAAAGATTAATGTAGGGCTAGCTGAGGATCAAGGGATTTTTCGTTCAGCACTTGGTCATTTATTAAATAGCTTCCAATCAGTATCAGTCATTGTAATGGCCGAAAACGGGAAGTATCTCCTAGAGCATGAGAAAATTAGTGATGTAGACATCGCAATTATTGATTACAAAATGCCAATCATGGGAGGTATAGAAACGAGCAGGTTGCTTAGATTGGAATACCCGAGCATTAAGATTATCATTTTATCAATGTTCGATGATGAAAGTTTCGTTGAGAAAGCGATCGAAAATGGCGCAAACGCATACCTCTCAAAAGATGATGATTTGGAGGAATTAGAAATGGCCATGCACAGTGTGCTTGACAATGAATATTATTTTAATGATCGAATTTCTAAACTCTTCATTAAATCAATGATCAACAAAGGTAAGATCACGCCTACGTTTATCTCAAACGACCTTAGTTTCACTCAGATGGAAATCTCCATTCTTGATCTCATGTCTCAAGAATTGACCACCCAAGAGATTGCCGACAAATTATATCGAAGTACTCGAACAATTGATAAGCATCGAAGTGAGATGATGAAGAAGACAAACACACGAAATTCCATTGGACTTATTATGTATGGAATCAAAAAAGGATTGATTAAAGCTTAAAATTTTAGAAGCTCGCCAGAGTGCATAAAAAAAGTCCAGTTTCGCTTTACGAAACTGGACCCCCTACTACTAGAAATTAGATTCGTCTTCAACAAACTTGATCGTTATACGAAACAATAAATCATTTCACGCTGATGATCAGAAATATTCATGGAGACTCCCGGCTCCATTTTCTCTCAAGTTGCACATCAACTAAACGAGCTTGTGATACTTACCCTCTAACAACTCAAAGCTAATGAACATGGTTAGTTTAAACAATGCGGAAAACTGTAAATCCGACTTCGGATAATATCAATTCTCAGTGCACAAATTGCCCTACTCATTATTCAGTAATTAATCCATGTAATTAGTGCTGTTAATGTTCGCAACAGCAATGGTTTAGATATATTATCTTCATAAAGAAAAAGTAGATTTAGCCACACAAACACCTTGTGATTCACGCAAAAATTAACATTATCTGAGTATTTTCCGCACTTAGTGATGAGGGTTTTCAGACAATCAACACTTTCTTTTTCCTGAAAATTTACTAATTACATCACTCAAAAGTGTACAATCTTGTCCGAAAGAAGATTTATTGAACACTGAAATAAGATGTCATGAACGGCTATTTTTTCGAGAGCAACTGGTCAATTTCTTTATAAGAATGCTGCTTCAAAAGAATCCCATCTGGTGAAATGAGAAACTTAGCTGGAATTTCAGAAACTCCATAACTTCTCGCAATTGATGAGAGGAGTACAAGACTCGTTTCTTCCACAATCTGATACTTCCAAGAGAATCCATCTTTCACGGCTTCAATTTTACCCGCTTGTCCATCCTTTTCAAGTGCAATCGTGACAATTGTCAATTTATCATCGAACTTCTCATGCAATTGCACGAGCTCAGGATTATCTTGTCTACAAGGCCCACACCAAGATCCCCAAAAATTGAGAAGAACATAATGCCCGCGCAGATCTGTTAATTGAAATTTTGTTCCATCAACGAGTTCAGCCACAAAATTTGGAGCCTCATCACCATCCGAAGCAGCAGAAGCTTTAACGTAAAGATAGCTCGCAAGAATCCCTGCAAGGATTATCAATGAAATGGAGATCAAGATCTTCTTCATCATACCTCTTTGATATCATAGGTCTCAGCACTTTTCGAAATTGTCCGAAACTGCAATGTATACACTGAAATTGACGCCATTTGGTAGTCTTGTAGGAGTAATAAGTTTCAATTGTCTAACGCAATCTTCTTAAAATGGTTGCTCACTGAATGCGTAATTTCATCGCTCTGATTGAAAAGTTTCCTATCTTGTATCCTCATTTGAATCGAATTGAAAATACTAGGAATTTCAGCCTTTTATCACGACTCTGCGGCAGCAATAATCGTTGATGGCATTATTATCGCAGCGGCTGAACAGGAACGTTTTTCTCGCATAAAGCACGACAGTAAATTTCCGAAAGAAGCAATCAATTTTTGCCTAAAAGAAGCAGAGATTTCACTCGCTGAGATAGATGCAGTTGTCTTCTATGAAAAACCCTTCTTGAAATTCGAACGACTACTTGAATCGTATTTCTGGACTGCCCCAAAAGGGTTGAGATCTTTCGCCAAATCAATGCCAAACTGGTTCAGTGAAAAACTTTTTATCAAACAACGTATTTTCAAACAACTAAAAAAAATCGACCTCAAAGTCCCGAAAGATCTCAAAATCCTCTTCCCAGAACACCATTTATCTCATGCTGCTAGTGCCTATTATTCTTCGCCATTTCAAGATGCCGCAATTCTTACTATTGATGGAGTTGGTGAATGGACCACGGCCTCTATAAGCCATGGAAAAGGGAATTCTATCGAGCTGATCAAGGAAATGCATTTCCCTAATTCTGTAGGGCTCCTCTATTCAGCTTTCACCTATTTTCTGGGCTTCAAGGTGAATTCTGGTGAATACAAACTCATGGGACTTGCCGGATATGGCAATCTTGATGACCATGCAACCAAGTCCTATATAGAGCTGATAAAAGAAAAATTAGTAACGATTTATGAAGATGGATCCATTCAATTGAACATGCGCTACTTTAGCTTTCTCACCTCAATGAGAATGGTGCATCCAAAAAAGTGGGAATCTATTTTTGGGATGAATAAACGCACTGAAGCTGAACCATTCGATCAAAGACATGCAAATCTCGCCCTTGCCATTCAACTCGTCACTGAGGAGATCGTCCTGAAATTAGCAGAAGAAGCGAAAAGAATTACTAGATCTGACAACATCTGTTTGTCTGGAGGAGTAGCATTGAACTGTGTTGCCAATGGAAGGCTTGAGCGAGCTCGTGTTTTTAAAGAGATCTATATTTTTCCAGCCTCTGGAGATTCTGGTGGAGCACTTGGCGCGGCATTAGCTGTAGATCATATTTACTTTAACCGCCCAAAAACTGTCGATACTGGAAACCTGATGGGAAGTCTTCTCGGCCCTTCAATCGATAACGAGGAAATCCTCCAAATCATCAAAAAGTACGAACTAACTATTAAGCAGGTAAGTAATGAAAAGCTTTTCGCAACAATTGCTCAGGACTTAAATGAAGGAAGAGTGATCGCTTGGTGCCAAGGAAGGATGGAATATGGTCCAAGAGCACTCGGGAACAGAAGTATTTTGGGTGATCCAAGAGTCGCGGATATGCAATTGAGAATCAATCAAAAAGTAAAGAAACGCGAGTCATTTCGGCCATTTGCACCAGCTATATTGAAAGAACAAGCAGCTCGCTATTTTGAACTAGATGCAGATTCACCCTACATGCTTTTAGTGCACCCAATCAAGGAAGAATACCGGTCTCCCCTGCCATCAGACTTCAGCAAACATACTATTAAAGAGAAGTTGCTGTTCAATAAATCTGATTTCCCTGCGATTTCACATGCTGACTATTCATCTAGAATTCAGACGGTTTCAGGTGAGGAGAATCCCGATTTCCGGCAATTATTAGAACATTTCTATGCACTGAGTGGCTGTCCTATGTTAATTAATACGAGTTTAAACGAGCGTGGTGAGCCAATCGTAAGAACAGCAGCAGATGCTTTTGGCTGTTTTATGCGAACTGATATTGATGTACTCGTGCTCAACAACTACATCTTTGATAAAAAGGAGCTCACATATCTTGATGCGTCTCAATTTATCGCTATTTTTGAGAACGATTAGTACTATAAACATGACCTTCTTAAAGGATTTATTTGCATTTCTCATGGAACGAAAAAAATGGTGGATGGCTCCCGTCATTATTGTTCTGCTCTTTATTGTGGTCATTTTCGTGATCGGAGGAAGCTCGGCTATTGGCCCCTATATTTATTCCATTTTCTGATGAGTAAATCAGCACAAAAGGAATGGATTCAACTCTTGATAATCGCAGCTAGTATAGCTGGACTCTACTTGGTATTCTGGAAAATTCACTTTGTGATCATTGGAGGTTCACTACTCGTTATTGGTATTAACCCGCCATTAAGGCAGTTGTTTTTAAAAGGATTTAATGCCTTGATGTCATTCATTGGTCTGATAAAAACCTACCTATTTATGGGTATAACTTACTTCTTCATCCTCTGTCCTATTGCATTGATTCGTGGAATTTTCAAAAAGAAATCAGTGCATTCGAATAGCACATTTATCGTTCGAGATCATGCATTCACAGCAGAAGATTTAGAGAAAATGTGGTAGTTTGAAGAAAAAACTGCTCTATATCCTCTTTCTTCTAATTGTTACACCACTGTGTTTTGAGGGAGCTCTTAGAATTATGGGCTACTCAGCCTATCGGAATTTACCTTATTCGATTTCAAGCACACCAAAAAATTGCTTGGCCTCATCAGATGAACTTGGTTTTGCCCTTGAAGATGGAACATTTAGGGTAACAATTAATGAAAAACATGTCTACACAGCTACGCATAAAGATGGTCGCCGCATAAGTTCATTGGAAGCAATCAATGATTCACTGCCTTCAATTTTCATGATGGGATGTTCTTACACCTATGGCATGGGGGTAGATGATACTGAAAACTTCTCGTACTTGGTGCAAACAGAATTGGATAACTATCGAATTCAAAATTTTGGAGTGCCGGGCTATGGAACAGTTCAGTCTCTACTCCAATTGCAGAAATCAATTGAGGATGGAGATCTCCCAGAAATTGTCGTAATCAATTTCTGCGCTTTTCACGAAGAGCGGAATGTTCTCTCGCCTAAATATCGACAACATCTCAACATTGGCTTTGCTGGATCCAGTGAGCATGCAAAACTCGAAATGGAAAAAGGGCGATTTCCCTACTTCGAAAAAGGTGAAATACGCTATGAAACCTGGAATGGACTCTATCAAAATTGGGCAGGGCGAGAAACATTTGCCACAGTAAATTACCTTCAGAGCAATGCTGATAAATCAGTAAATGAAGGGCTTGATCCTCGTGGTGTGACTCTGACCATTTTTCGAAAAATCAAAGAACTGTGTGATTCAAATGGAATACTATTACTTGTAACTAGTCTCGAAAGAACTTCAGAAGCTTCACATTTATTGACAGAATTGAATTCGAGAGACTTTACAACTGTGGATATCTCACTGAATTTATCAACGAAAAAGTATACCAACTTGCCTTATGATTCTCACCCAAATGCTAAGGCACACGAACATTTTGCTGAAAAGATCTTGAATCAGCTGAAAGTTCGGTAAATCAATCTCCTTTCAACTGAAAGTAAATTGAATAGGAATATTTTGGCATTTATTGTAGTATATTTCGGTGATGGAAAAGTCAAAACTATGAGTAGACAGAAGTCTAAGAAAATCTATCCCATTATCATCTTTGCTTTCGCATTTCTGCAGTATTTAAATACAATCGGAAATGATTTTGCTTGGGACGATAAAATCGTTATTCAAGAAAATGAACGCGTCCAAGAAGGCGTTAGTGGAATTCCAGATTTATTTAAGAAATATAGTTCACAACTTCGACAAGACAAGTATGGATATCGTCCAATAACACTCACGACTTTTGCCATAGACTATACACTTTTCGGGGAGAATCCAGCAGGTTATCATTTTATGAGCGTTCTCTATTTTTCGCTTTTATGTCTGGTTTTGTTCTTTGTGTTAATGCGAATTTTTCAGAATTATGATCCGCTCCTTCCCTTCTTAATTACCATGCTCTTTGCTGCACATCCGTTGCACGTAGAGGTTGTCGCCAATATCAAGAGTCGTGATGAATTGCTAGCAATGTTGTTTGGTTTTGCATCACTTTTCTACTTCTTAAAATTCTACTCCAATGGAAAGTGGAAGCATCTAGTCTTTTGTTGTGTTCTCTTCATACTTGCTTTCCTCTCTAGAGAAAATGCCTTTACTTACCTCGCGATTTTCCCTTTGGGTGTATTGATTCAAGAAAATTTCCGATGGAAAAAGTTCCTTAAAGCAAGTGCAATATTACCGGTACTTGGAATTGTGGCGCTGCTCATTTTGAATTATGCACTTTCCAGCGATTTAAGCATTGAGCGAACAGAAGGACTCGGGGTTTACGAAGAACATTTTATTCTTGGGAACAGTTTCTACGATAATAATAATCCGGGTCTTCACATTGCAAATCTCTTTCAATTAAACTTCCTCTACGTCAAGAACTTTTTCGTGCCGTATCCATTGTCTTATTATCATGGTTATGGAGACATCGAAATCTTGGAGGTACATTGGAAAACTATTTCGGGTACAATTATCACTCTTTTTCTACTTGGTTTTTCCATTCTTAAATTCAAGAAATATCCGGTTATTGCTTTTGGGATATTGTTCTACTTCACAACGGTCTCTGTTTACATGCACATTCTAAGAAAGCTCGCAGATACATTTGCTGATCGTTTCGCATTTGCACCCTCACTTGGACTGACAATTGCTCTGGTCGGGTTTCTTGCACTATTATTTAAGATCAAACTTAAGAAGAAAAAGGAAGAAAATTCAGAGACTGTTTCAAACTTAAAATTCGGTTCGCTGCCGATTCTATTTCGTGGAATATTCATTGTTGCCTTGATCGTTCTAAGTGTAATGACCTTCTCGAGGAATAAAGTCTGGCAAGATGATTTCACGCTAGTATCGCATGACTTACCTAATTTGGAAAATTCAGCAAGACCTCATTACTATTATGCTTCCCTTCTTAACGAGCGACTTCAAAAACAACCATTGAATAGTGCGTTAGAGAAAGAAATGATTCTGAATTACGAAAAAAGCATGGCCATTTCAGATGAAATATACTATGGAAGACTAGAGCTCGCTTCGTATTATGCTGACAACGATAGGCTCGATGATGCAATTAGTTTATTTTCACAAATGGTGATTTTATTTCCCGAGGCATCTGATCCGAGGCATTTCTTAGGTAAAGCCTATGTTCAGAAGGAAAGATGGCGAGAGGCCGTTATACAATTAGAGAAAAGTGTTGAATTTGCACCGAAGAGTCAAGATTCACGTCATCTTCTTGCGATCTCTTATGCTAAGGTCGGCCAATATGACAAAGCACTGGAAACCGCTGAAGAAAACGTAGCAACCTTCCCTGAATTCAAATATGCATACTATGAAGAGCTTGGACATATTTATTATGACAAGGGAGATTTGAAAGCCTCTGCGATCAATACAATTAAATTACTTGATCATGGTGGGAATCCTTTCGATGTGTACGCTACGGTTATTGGTCGCTATCAATCTAAGAACGATACTGTCACTGCAGATCTGTATTATCAGCAAGCAATTAATTTGGGAATCATGAAGGCTGAGCCTCAATAAAGTTCCACTGCTCATTTAAGACTCGAGCTAGGAAATTATGGTTCGCAGATACTCGAAATTTGAGTTCTTATTTATCAATACCTTTCGTTTCCTTGACTCTCTTGATATACCCTGGATTTTTTTCAATAAAATATCCTGCAAGAAAACTCCTACTCGAACGATTTGTAATACCAATAATTGCCATGAACCAAATACTCCTAAAATCATAGATAGTGGTTTTTAAGTTCGAGTGGAAATTAATCATCCAACTTCAATTTCCAATAATTAAAGTCAAATATAGCAGTGCACATGCATCAAACATCTTTCGATTATTATGACATGCCTTCATATATAAATCTAGTTGTTACTACTTCAGAAATTAAAACATGCAGTTAAAACATTGCCGGAACGATTTACCAAAGAAAAAAGGCCCTCCAAAATGGAGAGCCTTTCAATATTCAATTGAGTTCTACTTAGTCCTTCACAATACGTTTAGACAAGATCACTCCATTCTCTCCAATTAAGTTGATGATATAAGCACCACTCTGATTTTGTGAGATATCTACTTTTTCAATATGTGATCCAGAGATTCCAGCAAACATTTCGCTTACTACAACTCTACCCGTCATATCGATTATTCTCATTTCAAGATTATCCTCAGATACTCCAGTGAATTCAACGCTGAATTTACCGTCAGTTGGGTTTGGATAGATCGAAACTTCAATCACATTTGCGATTGTGTTAACTCCAGTGAAGTCTACCAACAAACAAGCTGATGTATCAGTACATCCATTCTCAGTAACCTCAACAGCGTAGTTTCCTACAATCATAGTAGCAGTGAATGATTGATTCGTTTCACCAGGGATAATTGCCATTCCATTGTCGCAATCCAACCATTGGTACGTTGCACCAACAGCATCAGACGTTAATAACGCTCCTGCAGCAGTAACTCCTGTCTCAACAACTGTAACGGTAACATTTTGTGTTTGAGTAGTCGTATTTGCTCCATCATCATATGTCCATGTTACAACAGTCAATCCGGGTGCTGTAATTGGGAAAGAAACACTTGGTGTTCCTATAATGGTTCCAGCACAATCATCTGTTGCTGTCGGTGCTGTTGGTGAAGCAGAAACACATTCATTCACATCTGAAAGAGTAGCAGCATCTGCAACTGGAGCCAATGTATCAGATATAATAACATTTTGCGTTTGTGTCACTAAGTTCGTTCCATCTGAGAACGTCCATGTAATCATAGTTGTTCCTGCCGCAATTGGGAAAGTAACATCCGGTGTTCCATTTACGGCACCAATACAGTTATCAGTTCCTGTTGGAATAGCAACACTTGCACTATCTACAGAACATACACCGATTACATCTGGAAGCGTAAGACTATCTGCAACAGGTGCAGTTGTATCGGCAATCACAACATCCTGTGTTTGAGTATTGAAGTTTGTAGTACCATCCGTATACGTCCAAGTAATTGTCGTTGTTCCTTGCGCCGTAATAGGGAAAGTAACATCTGGTGTTCCATTTAATAATCCATCACAGTTATCAGTTGCCGTTGGAATTACAACACTCGCGCTATCAACAGAACACTCAGCAGTAACATCTGGAAGTAATAAACTATCCGGCACTGGAGCAGTTATATCAGCCAAAGTCACATTCTGTGTTTGAGTTGCAGTATTGCCGTTTCCATCATCATAAGTCCATGTAAGAACTGTAAGACCTGGTGCCGTCACTGGCAAAGGAATACTTGGCGTTCCAGTAATAACTCCTGCACAAGCATCATTCGCAACCGGTGCTGGTGGTGTCGCTGAACATTCAGCCATTACATCAGGAAGTGTTCCCGCTGAAGGAACTGGTGCAACCGATTCCAAAGTAAGTGTCACTTGAGACGTAGAAGCTGTACAACTACCATTTGTTACGGTCCATTCCATTACCGTTGGCGTAACCGTAAGACCAGTTACGGAAGAGTTTGTAGCTCCTGGTGTTGCCGCAGTCCCTGGTCCTGAAACTGTAGTCCAAGCACCTGATCCCATTGCTGGAGCAGCTCCTTGTAGAATTGTAGATGTACCACAAATAGCTGTTTGATCAGGTCCTGCATCAGCTGCTGATGGCGGAGCATACACGTCAATATCTTGTGTTGTTGTACAATATCCAAATGTATATGTAATTGTAAATGTTTCCATTGCTCCAGTTGGAATTGGCGCAGTGAATGTTGTTCCTGATACTCCAAGTCCAGAGAATGTCCCTAAATCACCACCTCCAGGCTGTCCAGAAGGAGCTGTTGCAGGCGTTGCTGTAAGGGAACGTGAATCTCCTTCGCACATATCTGCGGCACTCGAAGTAACCATAAGATTATTATTCTGGCGAACCTTTACTATAATGGAAGCCGTTCCTCCAGCCGCACAGTTATACTGCTGCACATTAACTCGTGTATAGTCTGAAAATGTTGAAACATAAGTAACTGAGGCTTGCGTACCAGAACAGTCAGGTCCATTATCATCGTTATAGAAAATACTCGCGGTTGTAATATTTCCTTCAAAACCTGTAATCTGCGTATCAATTGTAGAGCCACATGTACTAATTGTATAACTTCCACCTAGAAGCAATGGCATTCTAAAATACTCTCCTGGTCCATATACTCCAGAGCTAGCAAAAGTTCCACAACCATTATTAGGCAGCAGCTCGCCAAAATAAAAGCCAGTGCGGGGCAAACATTGCGCCTCGGCAGATTGCACTGCTCCAAAGCCAATTATGAGCATAAGAGCAATAGTGTTAATGTAAAGTTTTCTCATCTTTTTACAATTTTTGTGAACGCGTGTAAAGTAGTAATAGTTCGTTTAATATAATATGTTGG
>JBLHON010000011.1:0-25392 GCA_047621865.1 Crocinitomicaceae bacterium
ATCCTTTTCCCACTTCACGATGATTATCTCGCTTCAACTGTGTAAATTTGTGCAGATGCATTAATCGTATCGAGCAGATCAAATGTTAGCACCTGGATCAGATGGTTGGATTTCAAAGTATTTCGATTTTGTCGAAAGAGGAGAGTTATGGGTTTCAATCCGTAACTACGAAGAGCTGAGTCTTCTAAAACATTGTCACTTGACTTTTTCGCGCTGTGGAATTATTTTCGGATTGCCAACGCGCGCAATTTTTGGACATAAATTGAATACTGAAAATTGGACCCGAGAAGAGAAACTCAAGGTCCTCTTGTTGGAAGCATTGCTTTTCGTTCACCTCAAGACAGGCGGCAAACTCGATAAAGAAAGCTTTATTCAATCCCTTCTTGCCTTTTATGGAGATCATAATGTTTGGTCGCTCAAGAAAGTACTGACCTTTTTTCGCAAGGAAAAGGATGATATAAAACTCGAAAAAATCTTAGAAAAGCGAGTTGACATTAAGATGAACCTACTCGAAAATAAGTGGTGGGTCAACAGCCTCAACAATGCGTTTGTTTACCTAGATGTGATTCTGTATCATGATTTTGTCGTGAACAAATCTACAGACGCAATAAGTAAGTACAGTGACTTTGCGCAGAATTCATTGACAGCAATTACACTTTCCTCCTATGCAGATGGAGAAATTTCTCCCATAGAGCGCGATCTCTTCAACCTGTTTTTGGCCTCGGCAAATCTCTCAGATGAGCAGCGGGAAATTGCCCATGATAAGTTTGAGAAAGGAGCGACCTTAGACGATTTTGATAATTTCATTCATCATCACTGGTTGTTGAAACGATTCTTGATGGACCTTTCATTACTTACAGTGTTTTCCGATCTCCATGCAGTGGAAACTGAGCGAAGTTTTATTGAAGATCTGCGGAAGTTCATGAACATTCCCGAAGAGGAAATGGAAGAGGCAATGATGTTCATAGAGAATTTCATCATCACGAATCGTGACCAATCGGATTTTTTGAAAGATGCGCCTTCCTACGAACTCGTTTATGGAAGCTTCACCAATCGTTGGAAAAAAGTTCTCTCGCGGAATAAAGATAAACTGGCCATTGAGCTCAAAGAAAGTAAGGAACTTGTTACTCTCATGAAAAAATCGATGAGCGAGGATCTTTCAGCTGAGGAAAAGAAAAAAGTAAAAACGCAACTCAAGGATATTCTCAAATCAATGCCAGCAGTTGCAATTTTCTTGATTCCTGGAGGCACAATATTGTTGCCTATGATGATGAAAATTATTCCCGATCTTTTGCCTTCAGCTTTCAAGGATAATCAGATCGAGGAGTAACTTGAATTCTTCGTCTTATCAATCAATATTTGACAAGCTTCTGTAGTTGAATGTTTCCATTTTCTAACTCGATGCGCGCGATGTAGGTTCCAGTTGCCAATTGACTTGCCTCTAAAAGATTTTTACCTGCACCAAAGGTTTGACTCATTGTAATTTTACCAGTAACGTCGTGCAGTGTCACAGTCCCGCCCATAGTTGCTGTGATGGTAAATTCATGTTCAAAAGGATTTGGAGATATCAAGAAGTCTTTAAATGCTTGACAGTTCACACTAAGAGTTTGGAAAGATTCAGAATTCCCATCATAATCCGTTTGAGAAAGCCGGTAATATGCAGTACCCGACAATTGATTTTCATCAACCCATGAATAGGAGTGCACTGAACTACTTGTGCCATTTCCAGGGATTGTTGCTCTTGTTACAAAGTTGAATCCATCTCGACTTTCTTCAAGTGTGAAATAGTCGTTAGCATATTCTGACAGTGTTTCCCATTCCAATTCTACTCGACCATCATTGCATTCTGCTTTATAATTTGCGAGTTCAACAGGGAGTGGAGTTGCTTGGTTTATCGAGGCAATAGTCATGAAACGAGTGTTATTATTCGGAATCATTGCATTGGAAATATTGGAGACGGTGATCACTGGATTCGAATATGAAATAACTATTCCTGACCCATCTCCATTGAAATAACACGTTGTTCCTCCATTCGAAAAATCGCCGTCGTCGTCTACTAATAGTCTCAGGTCGGAGACTGTCACAGATGCAGGAAGACCACAAGGATTCAATTTGGCGTCAAAATTAAAGTCATTACCAAGACTTGTTCTACTTACTTTCCATTCACGCTCTAAACGAGAGTATAAACCACAAGTTCCAGGAACTTCTGCATTGGAAGCTGTTGTGCTGCACATCTTACCTTGATTTTCCCCAACTAGTATATAAGAGAAGTCATTAAACACTCCTCCATTTGATGCGTTTGTAGCTGCCAATGCGCTCACGTAAATTCTCGTGGTGTCATTTACTGTATGCGATTGTCTTTGATAGAGAAGTTCACTGTCCTCTCTTCCAATTCCAATTACGTTATTATGATACGATGGACTATTGCTGGCATTCCAAATTGTTGTACCAGTTGTTGAGACGTAATCTCCTTGAGTTCCGCCGCCAGAATTATTGAGCGTAATTCCATACTTAATAGCTAGGTAAGATTCGATTTGATTCCTTTGAGCTGGAGTACTTGGACCTGTTAGAACAACTACCTCGCTCGCATCTCCAAGCCAATCTCTGGATGGTAAACAGGGCTGTCCTCCCAAAAGTCTGTCTCCGTATGCATCCAAGTCACCTGAGTTTGCAACTGCACTGATGAGTTCATGTGCGCCCGTATAAACATTTGTGTGCCCAGTGCTGAGACTATTTCGTTTCCACACTCCTGCACCCTCAAATTCTGGACAATATCCTGTCAATTCATAAGCTGTAATACCAGTGTTCATACCTCCATGTAGTGTCCCGTCAGAATGTGGCCCGGTACACATATTTGTCCATGTTGATAGATGAGTATAGCTCCTTGACAAATTTTCCATTTCAACAACTGCATAGATGGATCCAAAAATTATTCCTGCATGCGCCAAGAAATTACCATCACCATTAAAATGCACTTTTGGGTTATAGTTGTAGCCTAACTCTTCAAAGGTTGGAGCACCATTTACGGTAACTACTCCTGCTACTCCAGCATTTGTCCAGGAGGTTAGTGGCCCAGACCCAACAGATGGAGTTGTACCATTATTGGCTTTTATCCAGACACTTACGGCTTGACTTGTTCCTCCCGGAGTTTGGGCGTTGATGGCTGTAAT
Source organism: Crocinitomicaceae bacterium (assembly GCA_047621865.1). Lineage (GTDB taxonomy): Bacteria > Bacteroidota > Bacteroidia > Flavobacteriales_D > Crocinitomicaceae > UBA4466. The sequence goes on from JBLHON010000011.1 coordinate 3,171, forward strand.
CGTTATACTTAAGATCAGGAGTAGTGTGATTTTTTTCATGGGTAGAAATTGTTGCCACAAAAATAGACCAATGTCAAATGGTCATCAAAAAAAATGGTGAACAAATGGTGAACACTCCCAAACTGTTTAAATTGAGCCAGTTTCGGCTAGATTAAATTCTTCAAGTAATGATCTAGGTCTTGATCGGTGCTGAGCTCAAGTTTCTTTTTTAAACGGTATTTTGTCGTCTTGACTGTTTCAGTAGACATGTTTTTACTAATTCCGATTTCTTTGTTGCTCATGTTCATCGCGATCATCGCTGCCAGAGCGACATCCGATTCTGTGACTTTTGGGTGTCTAATTTTTAGGGCATCATGAAAATCCCCACTTAATGTTCCCATTTTATTTTGAAGTTGAGCCCGCGTAGATTTCACGTTTAATTCGTTTTGAACGAACAATTCAATGTTCTTTATTTCGGAATCAGAAAGTGTGGATAGCTGATCTAATTGCTTCATTAATCGGCTTGAAAAATCCTGTTTTACCAAGAGTTCATGAGAGAGGACTTGGACATTTTTATTGACTTCAGTTACTTTGAGTTTCAAGTAGTTCTCCTCAACCCTCGCCAGTCTGAGCTGGATTTCTTTTAAGTGCGCTTTTTTTCGAGCCCGCCAAAAGAAAAAGAATACAATTAGTATGATTGTTACTAAGCAACTCACGATGATCCATTTTCGCAGTTGACTTTTCACCTTTTCATTTTCCTGCTCAATCAATTTTTGATTTAACAACTGCTTCTCGGTATCCATCTGTTCTGTTACCTGACGGAGTGAATTAGCGGAATATTCAGCGATCAAATCCTTATGAATCTCTGCCTGACTCTCAAAATGACTTCTATTCAGAGCCATCCATTTAGTTAGAGAACTGTTGAATTTGGATTCGTTACCCGTCGCTTTATAGGATTGCATGAGGGTCTCAATTGCATCTAACTTGACCGACACGATCATGTGGTTATCATAATGATCAAGTATGTTATTCAGTCTGCTAATTGCCTTTTGATGTTCTTGTCTTTGTTGATCGATTTTAGCGAGTAGTACTTGCGTATTTGTGAAGGATGCAATTTCATTATTAGCGAGACTTCCTTCAGAGTCCTCCATTAGATAGTTGTAGGCAAGATCGAGCTCACCTATTTCATAATAGCAAGAGCCTAAGTTTCCGATAACAAATCCGTATTTCTCTCTAGAAATACCTGCACTATCAACAATTTTAATAGCATTCGAGAAAGCCACGATTGCTTCGTCAAATCGTTTTAGACGTTTAGAAATCAATCCATGTTGATTGTAGCTTCCAATGAGTTGAACGGGATCATTTCGTTTTTTGGAGATTGAAATATAGGCCAATGTTGACATCAATGCACTATCAGGTAAATTGAGTGAACAGTAGATTTGCGCTTTAGCATAATGGTTCATCGAGAGGACTTCCTTTCCCCCACAAACCATATTGAGGTACTTGATTCCCTGCCTATAATCTCTCAAGGTGACCATAAAATCTGCAAGATGTCTATAGATATTGTCACACTTTTTGCAGTTGTCTGCATCCTTCGTTTCCGCGCAATATTTCTCATATGTGGTAAGCGCGAGCTTGAATCCTTTATCGAATTTATTAAATTGATTCAGGCTTTTGATTTTGTGATCAAATGCAGCAATTAGTTCTGAATCAGAGCCATTTTCCTGGTAATATTTCACATACTCATCTCCATAGTACATCGAAGAATCATAATTGAAATGAGTGTTGTGATATACCCACGAATCGTATAGTGCAGTTGCCCTGTCGGGATTTAGTGAAATCTCCTGAGCCATTGATTCACTGGTAAATAGCGTAATCAGTACAATGAGGATGTAAAAGTGAATGGCGCGCATAGTCTGTTTCAAATATACAAGAGAATTTGAGAGTTCTGTCTTAGATGCCTTGACTTTGTTCAATTGTTACTCCTCTATGCTTCTAAATCAGAACGCTTAATAAGCCACATAAAAACGAAATTACCAACCAATCAATTCTGCTGTGCGTTTCATAAGAAAGCAGTACCTTCATGTCAATGAAAAAATTCTCTCTCGTATTCTTATTCCTTCTTGCATGTTCTCAATTGATGGCGCAAGAAACAATGATCATTTTCTTAAAAGATAAAGAGCAGCTTGAGCCAGAACAGCTTCAGCAGAATTTCTCAGAACGCGCCCTTCAACGTAGGCTAAAAAACAGAGTGCAATTTGATCAGCATGATTGGCCAGTAACTCAATCTTATCTTGATTTGCTTGCTGAGCACGGGAAAGTACTGCAAACTTCTCGCTGGTTGAATGCCGTGAAATTTGAAACGGAAACAAGTGCTTCAGTCTTGCAGATCGAATTTGATTTTATCAGTGAGATCCAGACATTCTCAAAGCTTACAGGGAAATCTACGATCAATAAATGGGAATTGGAAGAGGCAAAGGCACTCAATTATGGATATGCTGATACACAGGCCCTGCAAATAAATGCGAATTGTTTGCACGATCTTGATTTTACAGGTGTAGGAGTTTATGTTGCCATCATTGATGCTGGATTTAGAGGAATGGACACAATCCCATATTTTGATTCTCTTTACCTGCAAGCGCGACTTCTCGATTCACATGATTTCATTAATGATTCGTCAGTTTACGCTTATAGTGGACATGGAACGTCCGTCACCTCAACGATTGTCGCTGAAGGAAATTTCCCCGATGCATTCACAGGAACTGGGAAAGACGTCGATCTTGCTTTGTACGTATCTGAAGATGTTGCCTCTGAAACGCAGTTAGAAGAATTCAACTTGATTGCTGCATTAGAACGTTGTGATTCTGTTGGTGTTGATATTGCGAATATTTCACTTGGATATTTTGAGTTTGATGATTCGCTCACGAACTATATCTATGACGATCTTGATGGACAAACAACAATCTCGGCAATTGGAGTCACAATTGCTGCGTCCAAAGGAATTATAGTTGTTTCATCAGCTGGAAATAGTGGCCCAGATCATATTACAACACCTGCAGATGCTGATAGTATTTTGAGTATTGGCGCAATTGATGGTTTCGAAAACTACGCATGGTTCTCAGGGGTTGGACCTTCCTTTGATGGTCGTGTAAAGCCAGATGTCGTTTCTAGAGGTGGGGGATCTTGGTTTATTGCTTCAGATGGTTTGCTGAAAAATGGAAATGGAACGTCATTTTCAAGTCCAATTATTGCTGGGGCAGTTGCGTGTTTGGTTCAAGCTTATCCAACTAGAACGGCTCAAGAAATCATTCAAATGGTGCGTGAATCAGGGCATCAATTCGCCGCGCCTGATACCCTAATGGGATATGGGATTCCAGATTTTTGCAAGGCTTTTTTAAGCACACCCGAGATCGTTGGAATTGAATCTAGCGTGTTCCCGATTCCCGCAGATGATCACATTACGATTGAATCTGCCGCTTTTAACTCACTAGATAAGCTTACTATTCAGCTCATTGATCTTTCTGGCCGATTGACTCTTGAAGGCAAAAGTGTCGCTGTAATATCGAATTCAGTTGTAATTATCACAGAGGAATTAAAAGATGGATTCTACATTCTCACCTTGTCCAACAATTCTAATCAACCAATTTTACAACGCAAGATTTTAGTGAAGCATTAGCCCTATTATTTTAGCGAGTCGAGAGAATTAATCCAATCACTTATCATGGTTAATACCTGTGGAGAAATCGTTTCTTCAAGTTCTCCGTATTCCATGATTGTGCAACTATCACACTGCTGAAAGAGGTGATTTAATCCCGAGACTAGTATTGTTTTCGAGTGATTAATCGACTTCTTTGAGATACTCTTTTCAAAGCCTGCAATGTTGGATGCAGCGGGAACTTGAATGTCTTCTTCTCCATTGATGCATAAAAGAGGAACCTTGATTTTCTTTAGATAATGAGCGGCTTGATAACGCGAAAACTGTCTTCCCCATTCATTGTTAATGAACACCATTGTATTGAACTTAAAGGACATTAATGTTGTTGATTCACGATATTCTTCGCTCCCTTCTTCATATTTTTTATCAAGAAACGACCCCAATGTATCAATGGCTTCTTCATGGTCGAATTCCATAACGATATCACAGATTCCAGCAAAAACTGAACTGTTCCACCTTGCGTCTTCTTCCGACTCTCCACTTTGTTTTGGAATCAGATATTGTTGTTCAACAAGAACTTCTCTTCCACTCGTTCCAACAGAGGCCAATTCAATAATAAAATCAACTTTGCAATTTCCTTTCGCGGCTATTAGTGCATGCATTCCACCTTCTGAATGACCCGCGATCCCAATCAAATTCTTTTTGAAACGTTTTTGCTTGGCAAGAAAATCTACACATGCTTTCACGTCACTTCCAAAATCTTCAAGAGTGGATTTTTGGTAATTACCAGTGCTTTCTCCAACTCCTCGGTCATCGAAACGCAGACTTGCAATTCCTTGTTTTGCCAGGTGATCTGCTATCACAAGAAAGTACTTATGTCCAAGAAGTTCGCAATCTCGATTTTGTGCGCCTGTTCCTGAAGCTAAAACGACAACAGGTAAATCAGCCTCGTATTCGAGGGGCAACATCAATGAAGCTCCAAGGGTGATATCTCCGTTTTGAATCATAACGCGTTCTTCACTGAAAGCAAAAGGTTCCTTTGGTTCTTGAGGTCGATTAACAACATCGAGCACCTGCTTCTCGCGATGAAAAGAAACATCCCATTTAACGTCTTTTTGTGACATGATCCCATAAATGCTGTCTCCATTTTGGAAATAAGAACCTTCAAAACTCAGGCCGATTTGTTTCCATTTGAACGCAAGTGTTGAATCTGTAATTTCAATTTCATCCATCTTCATACCTGAAAATTCCCCGCTGGGTTCAGTGAGAAGAATAGAGTCTGCAGGAGAGGAGCGAACAATATGCATGTCAACTAGTGTGGACATACCCATTACTGAAAATGAGCCATGCCAATCGCCAGTTATTTGTGTGCTTCCGCTGAACGGGATCAGGATTATGAGGGCCAAGAATATCTTCATGTGGTCAATATAGTGAGAATTGACATTTCAGCATTAATTGAATATCTTTAATCCGAAATCAATGAGAATGAAAGTAGCCTATATCATACCTTTTCTACTGCTGTGTTCTTTCGAGATCATAGCGCAAGAAGTCTATGAGAGCCCTTATGTGTTTGAGGGAACAACCTTTCAGATCAACGCGCCCAAGGGTCTACATCCAGTCAAATCGCAACGAGGGTATTTGGAAATGGCGTTTTTTGTTGCCGACACAAGCATGGGTCTTACCTCCATGAACCCTCAGGAAAACCCAGTTGACATGTTCATGATTATGTCCATGGAGACGCCAAGAAAGCAAACCCTGGATTCACTGTTGAGTGAAATGACGAGCGATATGGAACTCTCTCAGACTGAGAGTGAGATAAAGATTGTTGCTGCACCAGAGCTTAACACATATAACGGACAAGAATTCCTTACTGTCTCCTGGAAGGGTGATATTAAAGGTGTGAAGATAGAACACTATTTTTATGGAATCACGCAATTTGGCAATCAGTTTGTTATGATTACCTACTTCACTCCAAATAAGAAAGCGGGCATAAAACGAATGAAGGAGTTTGTTAAAATTCTTGAGTCTTTTCAGGTTATTCCAACAGAGAAAGAGAATAAATCGTATTCATTTGAGGATACATTTGATGATGTGATAATTGATCATGGATTGGACAGTACGTTTGTAAGCGAGCCTAATAGCGTTGGATGGACAAGTGTTTTCAATAATGAAAGGTTCAAAATTAGCCTTAGGTCGAGTGATGAAACACGAATTTTTGACCTGAATCAGTGGAATACAAAACGTGATGTCGCACTTCCGCTAATGACAACTTTTGATTACAATGATGGAGAGGGCCTTATTCATGTTCTTTATGACGAGAACACGACTAAGTCTATGAGTGAATCAGAATTAGTTGAAGCGATTACTGAATCGTTCAAATTAACAACTGATCCAACGATTAGCTTTGAAAGAGAGATTCAAGTGGAGCCCCATGTAATTAAAGAGTATAGCCTTGAAAGTCAAAATGGTCTTTTTGTGTTATACACTATAGAAGCACTCAACAAGACCTTTTTCTTCATTGGGGAAATTTTGTCTAATGAAATATCTGATTTCCCTAGGCAAGCTCGGGATTTTGTGGAATCAGTAAAGATTTCTTTAATCGTTCGCTTGGGAGAAGATGAGATAATTGATTTCCCCGAAGAAGTTATACCAGATGAGAACTAACGCCCTAAATCTGCTTCTAACGCTCATACTTGGCTTTAGCTGTGTGCTCGAATCAATGGCGCAAGAAATCTACGAGAGCCCATATGTTCATGAGGGAACTACATTCCAAATTGAAATTCCCGAAGGGCTGATCCACCCTGAATCGGAAAGTAGGGGAGAGAAGATGATGATCTGTGTGTCCGACACGAATGGGAGAAAACCAATCTATCCTGGGATGGCAAACTTGGACATGTTAATTCTGATTCATGCTGAAGCGAATGGTAAAACCCTTGAAAATATCCTACCTGATTTAATCAGCCGTTTAGACATCAAAGAGGACAAGAGCAATGTCACATTTTCTCAAGAGCCAATAATTACAGAAATTAATGATCGGCGGTTTTGTCTCGTAGGCTTAAAGGGTGATCTCGAGGGAGTTAAACGAGAACATCATTATGTCGCATGCACAATTTTCGGAGATTATTTTGTGATGGCAACGTTTATATCAACTCGTAAGATTGCCGCCATACCATCACTCGATGACTTCATTAAATTTGTGGAATCTTTTAAAGTTATTGATACTGAAAAAGAAAATGAGTTCCTCAATAACTGATCACAATGGATTTGGTTTTATACCGCTCTTGATGAGCAGCTAAGTTACTTTAAAGTCCCGAGCGCGTATACTTAACATCATCCAGAAATAAACTTTCGTCCTCTCTTCTGACTTTAACACTTAGGCAATTGTCCCCCCCATCTTCTTCAATATCTGGACGGTCCATGAAGAGTCGATCACCTTTTAACCACCATTTCCCTTCCCACATTGTACTCTCACCATCAGGCCCTTGTATAAATAGCAGTCGATTATTTAAAAAATCAAGCTCAATTTCATTTTCTTCAGTCTTCCACCCATAAGTATTTTCTGAACTAAACAGGAATTTCTTCATTTCAGCGTGTTTTGCAGAATTGTCAATTTCTGGTTCAATTAATTTCATACTGAGAACCCAGCGTTCGTCACCTTCAAGATTTTCACCAATCATTTCACTGTAACGCCGATAGGGTCTTGTGGTCCAAGTAATTTCAAATTGTTGACCGAACAGTTTGTCGTTAATTTTATACTCAGCATCAAGGAAAGGATATTCAGAGAAGTTATTGGTTTTATCATACAATGGAATATCACATTCTTTACCAAATTTATCCTCGAGCAATAGTAACGTTGTTGAGTATCCTGGACTAAACGCACTTCCCCAAAACACACCGACCGTCTTGGTTTCTTCATGTTCACATTTGAGATAGGTTTCTTTGCCAGACCCAAAATCGAAGTCCATTTTGTTTGGAGCCGCATATTTTACGGTCATGGATATATTGGGAGAAGGTCCCATTTCACAATGTTGCTCGTCATAATTTATTTTGAAGCTGTTATCTCCTAATTTCGTGACCTTATGGATCTCAGTACTCCACTGTGGACCAGTTATTTTAAGAAGACCGTGCTGATCGTAGCGAATAATAATTGGCTCACCTTCATTATCACAATCCTCATATGCGATATTGCATTTTTCAGATGATGTTACCCAAATCCCGAAAAAGGCATCGGGTAATTTAGTTTGACTGAAACTGAAAGAATAAAGAGCGATGGCTCCTAGGGTTATTAAAATTCTCATGGGTTAATTTTTTTAGGAAGCAAAATAATTAAGGCTACTTCCGGTGATATGAGCTTCTTTGGACATTTCAGATTTAATGGCCCTTGCGCACTAATGGTGAATTAATTATTCATCTTGAAGGCTTAAGAAATTATCAATCTTGAAGCCATCACCCTCGTTAATAATTTTCACAACCCGAATAAGAGTCTGTGAGAGATAATTATCTGGCTCGACGCCGCCGCCAATTGTTATTTCAAACCAATCACCATCATTGTATTCGCCTAAATAGTTTATAGCAGATATTCTTTTCGATGCCCAACCACCGTTTCCATTTTCAAAAGCGTGTCCAAAATCGACATAATGAATATCGTAAATATCTTCCCACTTATTATTGAAATCTGTTTCTTCAATACTGCCGTCGTATCCCCAATAGAGGTCAGTCGCATCGTCGATAAATTCGCTGCATTGTTGAGTGAAAGGGTTTTCCGAGTCCTCTTTTATGAGATTCATGATCCACTGGCCAACAGCATCGAAATCCTTCTCTACAAGAACAAGCCCCGCCTGAATTGCAGAAAAATTATTTTCTGGCACTGCAACTTCATCTCCCTGACCTTCGCCATATTCAAAACCTGTCATCTCTTCAGCGAGTGTTTCCCATGTCCATTCCTCTTGAAATTGAGCATCACCACACGATTTATCTACAGAGATTTCTTCTCCCATGTAACTTACAAATCTATAATAGCAAACGTCGTCCAAATAAGTGCATTGTATTGCCTCTAATTCCTCTCCACCATAATCAGGTAGGGATTCAACATCGATATAAGAACCAAATCCTAGTTGAGTATCAATTGATTTCCAAGGAGCATCCTCAGTAACTCGATATTCGACAATAGTGAAGTTCTCTCCTTCAGCTCTCGTTACTTTAAATCTCAAATTTGTCTGTCCAAAAATACTTGAACTCATAACAAGAGCTCCAAGGAGTAGTAGTTTATTCATAGTTGATTTTTGACTAAAGTATACAAAATAATAACAATCTAATGTCAGCCTCCTGTGCTCCGAGTTCCTACGCTAAAGTTTCGGCGAATTACTCTACCACCACATAAGGAACAGATTCCAATTCCCAGTCAATCACCATTCCCTTGGCTAGCTCATCAGCAACCTTTTTTCCATAAAGCAATTGACTGAGATACAGGGATGCCTCAAACGATTTTGCTCCACCAGATGAGGTGATAAATTTCCCGTCATGCACAAAGAATACATCTTCTCGAACATCCAAATTCGGATACATTTTCTTGTATGCTTCAAGATCTCCAGGGAATGTTGTTGATGATCGGTCATCCAATAAACCCGTTTTTGCGAGCACGAATGCCCCATCACAATGTGAAGTAATAAAGAGTGCATTTGGAGCAACAGAGCGAATAAAATCAATGAGTGCTGTATTGTTTAAATCAGTGTCCAAATTGTGCTCTGCTGCTGGAATAACCAAAATATCAATGCGCGGATAATCATCAAGATAATTGTAATCAGGTAAAATTCGCAAGCCCTCGAACGTTGTGATCACATCCAAGGTATTTCCAATTGTGAAGACATTCATTGGCTTGATGCTATCGCGGTATTTTGTGTGCTGAAAAATATCCATTGGAGCAGTAAGTTCAGTGTTGAAGGTTCCATCCATTATTAACAGTGCAACATTGTAAACCTCATCTGAACTAGTTTCCAATTGCGGTTTTTGCTCTGTTGTTACCTGAGGTGATTTCACTTTAGACTGGCATCCAAAAAGAATTCCGATCAGGATGAGAAACGATGAAGGGGCGATTTTAATTCGATTAAGCATAGCTAAAAATAAGGTAAAGTTTCAAGAAGCAGTCTTTAGCAATGATATTGTCCGTTCGATTAGTCATCCCGAAACCTCTCCGGAAATTGAGAACGGGATTCGAGCCAATTTTATGTACTTTCCCATCATGAAATCAGATGAACGTGTAGATCAACCAATTCCGAAGAAAGAAATTTCACTCGGACTTGCACTCGTTCCAATGATTGCAATGGGAGCAATGATTGGTGTCTTGCATCTATGGTTGGGTGTTGATCTCAAATTTGTCTTATTGTTATCTGCAATTGTCGCTGGAATAACAGCTACTTATTATGGGATTCGTTTCAATGTTCTGCTTACTGACTTTGCTGAGAACATCAAGAAAGCTGTACCTGCAATTCTGATTCTTATTGCAATTGGCGGAATAGTTGGCTCTTGGATGTACAGTGGAACAGTTCCATATTTGATTTATTATGGGCTCAAATTCCTCAATCCAAGCTTTGTGCTCGTTAGTGCTTTTCTTGTTACTGCAATAGTTTCCACATTTACAGGAACTAGTTGGGGTTCTGCTGCCACTGCAGGGGTAGCGTTTATAGGAATTGGACACAGTTTGGGAGTTCCCTTGGAGATGGTGGCTGGAGCTGTTCTTTCAGGCGCATTTTTTGGAGATAAAATTTCTCCCATTTCGGATACAACCAATATTTGTGCAATGGCATCGGAAATAACCGTGTATCAGCACATTCGTGGCATGTTGTTAAATGTCTCAATCTCTGGGTTGATCACTGCGATTTTCTTCCTGATTCTCGGGCTGACATTAACAACTCAAACAGGTGATTATCAAGCTGTGGATAATTTGCTTCTAGAACTGGAGACGAGTTACAATTTGAATATTTTCATGTTGCTGCCAGCAGTCGTTGTTTTAGTTGGAGGGTTTAAAGGATATAATCCAGTTGTAGTGATGGTAGGATCATCTTTGATGGCACTTGCAATTGGAATGATTAGCAATGGGTTTACAATGCCAGATGCTGCTCTATCCATGATCTCTGGCTTCTCAACAACCATGCTTGGTGAAGGTGATTATTCAGCGTCACTTTCTATTCTCTTGAATCGTGGAGGGTTTGAAGGTATGATGACTGGAGCTGTCTTATTTTGCATTCTTGCAATTGCTTTTGGGTCGTTTATGCAATCCTCAGGTTCGCTTGATCTCATTATGAAGGCATTGCTTCGTGCTATTAAATCGACTTTTGGATTGATTGCAGCAGCATTTGTTGCAGGGGCGGCATTAAATGGATTATCTGGAAGTGGAGTCTTTGCGATTCTTACAACAGGTCAACTCTTTCGAGGACCATTTAAGGAAAGGAAAGTGCCAGCTACTGTACTCTCGAGGTCAATGGAGAATTCAATGACGCTTTTGGAATCGTTACTTCCATGGCATGTTACCGCGATTTATATGACAGCAACATTGGGCGTTTCAACACTTGATTATGCGCCTTATGCCATCTTTAATATTACCGGAATTATTCTGTTTTTCGCATTGGTTGGAATCGATATTAAGCGAAAGAAGTATTAAGGTTTAGATCGAAGGATCGATCAACGTGGTAATTACTCGACACGATTTGAGGGTGTTCAAATCCTCCTGAAAAAGTTCGATTCGTTTTGCAAATTCGCCAGGCTTCAGCTCGCTACGTAATGCATTTTGGATTGCTGACTTCCATTCCTTGGCTGCCTCAACAACACTGCAATAATTTTCCAAATCAGTTCCAGCGACCATTGTTGAATTCACTACAAGGTGTCCAGAAGTTTGCAGACTCTGAATGAGTTTCAACTTTACCCCAGTACTTTGATCTGTATGAAGTGCGTGCACCCGTGCATTGGCAATAAGTTCATGCATCTCCTCGGAAGAAGGATTCGCGATCAATTCAAATTTGTGCGAGGCTTGAAGTGCCACTAATTGTTCCCCGGGATTTTTTCCAGCAACGATAAATCGAACTCCTTTTTGCGTGAAAACATTCCTCGCAAGCCACTGGACACTCTTTGCATTTTCAGAAACAGAAAGATTTCCATGGAAGAGAACATAAGGAATTGTATCCTGTTGAGCCTGATGTTCAAACTCAGCAAAGCAGGGCGGGAGCAATTGAATATTCTCATCGTACTGAGTAAAGTGGGTGAGATCTGCTGACGAAATGGGCAGAATATGGTCTGCATGCTTTAAAATGGGTTCGTAACGTGCTAATTTCTTTGACTCTCCTCGAAAAAAACGACGGTCGATTCCAGCCGAATTATCTGCGAGATGACCATAATATTCGTGCTCAACATTATGCGTTCTCACCAGTTTAATTCGATCTTTCAAACGCTCGTCTCCAAGAAAAAATGTAGTATGAAGTCCTTCAAAAAGAATAGGTGATTTATCGTTTAGAAGTCGTTCGAGTAATTTTTTGGAGCGCCTACTTTGTACGATAAATGGAAGTTTACTTAGCGAATCGAAGAAATGCTTTTTGCGTGTATAGTAGAATACTTTTTCCGTGACTTCCTCCAATTCAGGTGCTTCTCCACGACCATATTCATACGTGTGAAGTGTGATCTTGACACCCAAATCGTGAAGTGCTTTGATACGATAATAGACATCTATTGCGCCGCCATAATCGGGTGGAAATGGCACATCAAAAGAGACGATATGGAGAGATGGACTACTCAATTTTTGGATAGATTTCTGCCAAGATACGGGTTTCATTTTCCCAATTTTCTGTTTGCGCCGCGATTTTACAATTTGAATGGTACAGCGCCAATCGTGCTGGATCTGCCAAAAGTGCATTGAGTGCTTCTGCCAATGTTTCTGCAGTAAAACTTTCGAGAACAACTCCAATCGAATGTGTTCGAATGACATGTGCAACTTCTTTAATATCAGTGGCAACAACTGCCGTAGATGCGTGCATATAATCGAATACTTTATTCGGAAGTGACAATTTGTAATTCAAACTTGTAGGCTTGTCAAGGGTCAGTCCAATGTCAGCATAATGCGTATAATTCATCATCACATTATAGGGCTGTTTCCCTATAAAACGCACTTTATTTTTCAAGGATTCACCTTCTGCTTCGACATCCAATTTTAATTGAGGAATAACGTCACCATCACCCACTATTAAGAGAAGAGCATCAACACTTTTCATGGCTTCTACAGCTTCTTCAGCACCTCGTTCTACATTAATTCCAGCTCCTTGAAGTATAATAAATGGGGTGTTTTCTGGAAGTCCTAGTTCAGCTTTTGACTGGATTTTCTTTCCTTCCCAAAGGGGTGAGATATTTCGAACAACGCGAATGTCTTTTTTGTACTTCTCGCTATATATGTCCGCGATCGATTGATTTACAGTATAAACTGTGGTGAGTTTCGGAAAAATCCGACGTTCAATACGCAACCAAACACGCTGAACTTTCGGCCGATTAATTAGCTCTGGAACTTCGGTAAAATATTCATGGGAGTCGTAAACAAGTCGCGTTTTTCGCTTGAATTTTGAGACCATGTGATTTGCAAGAAGTGTATCAAGATCGTTGGCAACAAGTAGGTCCACTCTCTTGAAAAGCAAATACCAGAACAAACGAAAGTTGTAGAAGGCATAGAATTTTGCTCCATGCTCGAAAAGCAATTTTATGCGTTTCGTTTTATAATCTCTTGGGGGAAGAGCAATGCTAGAAGGACGTTTTCTTCCAACCAGCACAACATCATACCCTTGAGTGATCAAGAAAGTACAAACTTTATGAACCCGTTGATCCGTGTAGAGATCATTTGTAACTGAGACGAATGCCTTTGCTTTGCGCGTCATTATTCAAAATTAGAATAATTGACACATTAATGCTATCAAAAGTAAATAAGGACAAGAAATGTTAGAATGAGAGCAGCCAAGAGAGACAATGCGACCACTAGCGCAATTTTAGCAAGGCGCGATTGTCGTACCCCTTCCGAAGTAATATAGGCGGACTTCGAACTTAGCATTAAAAGGATACTTCCAGTAATCACCAATAGCACATTAAAAATGATTGTCCAGAAAAATACGGCTCCAACAATGTACATCAACTTCGCCGTTCTCGCATTCGATTCTGATCGACTTGCCGTCCGCTGAATTTCAGGGGTTATTACCAATCCCGGGGCAACAGAATCTTCCGGATTTTGAAAGGATGCGTAACTCTCAACCTCATCTGATTGATCAGTTTCAAAATCGTATGAATCAGATTCATCTTCATCAGTTGCATGGATTTCAATTTCTTCCTCGGGTGCTGTTTCATTTTCAGTGATTCGAATTGATGACTGATCAATTGATTCCTCAACAAATCTAGACTCTTTGTGAACGCGTTTTTCGATCCCAGGAGTGCCAGTTTTCACAAAACGAATTCGTTGATGACCACATCCTACCAACACTAATAGTGTAATTAGACAACTAATTATCAGACTATACTTTTTTAGTTTTCGCATTTCGTTCATTGTTTAGATGAATCAAAAATAGCACTGATGCGTCTCTGATGGATACTGTTTTGAGCAGATTGAATCTAAGCAGTTGCGAAAATCACAACTAATAGTTAAGCCACTGAATTGTTGGATAGATGAACCTCTTAAAAAGAATAACTTTTGTCGTGCTATATAGAATGAGAAACAGGATGAGGAAAATGAACAACAAATAGAGAGTGAGGAGTACACTATTCACAAATGTACCTGGATCGATTTGCTTGAGAATAGAAGGCTTTTGCTTTGTGCGGCTCTATTCAAGATTAGAATAATCGACTCATCATTACCATCAAAAAAGGAATATAAGAACAAGAAATATGAGAACGAGTGCTACTATAAGACACATAGCAACACTTAACGCGATTTTAGCAAGTCGTGCTTGTCTGACCCCTTCGGAAGTAATGTAACTTGATCTCGAACTTAGCATTAATAGAATGCTACCCACAATCGCCAATAACAGATCGATGACTATTGTCCAGAAAAATATGGCGCCAACAATATAAACCACTTTCGCTGCTCTAGCCATTCCTTCTGAGCGTCTTGCCGTCCTTTGAATTTCAGGGGTTATGACCAATTCCGTGGCAACAGAATCTTTAGGATATTGAATAGGAGCGTAACTCTCAACTTCATCTGACTGATCAGTTCCAAAATCGTATGAATCAGATTCATCTACATCAGCTGCATGGATTTCAATTTCTTCCTCGGGTTCGATTTCATTTTCAGCAATTCGAATTGATAGCTGATCAGATGATTCCTCAACAAATCTAGACTCTTTGTGAACGCGCTTTTCGATCCCAGGAGTGCCAGTTTTTACAAAACGAATTCGCTGGTGACCACATCCTACCAACATTGCCATTGTAATTAGACAACTTATTATCAGACTATATTTTTTTAGTTTTCGCATATCGTTCATTGTTTAGATGAATCAAAAATAGCGCTGATGTGTCTCTAATGGATACTGTTCTGAGCAGATTGAATCTAATTAGTTGCGAAAATCACAACTAATAGTTAAGCCAATGAATTTTTAGATAGATGTACCTCTTAACAAGAATAACTTTAGTCGTGCCTTATAGAAGGATAAACAGGATGAGGAAAATGAGCAACACATAGAGAGTGACGAGTACAAGATTCACAATTAGGCCTATTCTAGCGAATCCCAATTGCCGATCTCCTTCAGCTGTAATGTACCTAGCCCTTGAACTTTTAACATAAAAATGGATACCGAATCCCATTAGGAGAATTCCAAGAAATCCAGTAAGTACAGTTAGAATTGAAGAAGTAATAAAAATAACTTTAGCCGTACGCGCATTCGATTCAGCTCTATACGCTTGTTCTGTTGTTTCGTCTGAAATTTCCTTTGGTGAAGTGGATGCTTTGTTCTCCTGAGCAGGTGATGAGCTAGATGCCTTTGGATTATCGATTTTATCACTTTCAATTTTTTGAACTTCATCAGTAACAAACTCAGTGGGCTCAGTGATTTCGATTTCGCCACTTTCAACACTCTGAGTGTTTAGAATATGTCTGGAATTTGAACGCTCTTCTGCATTATTCACCTCGACTGTTCTATATTCTTTATTGGTATGTTCCCCGGCCTTTACAAATCGAATGTTTTGTTGGCTGCAGGACGAAAAAAGCAGCACTGCAAAGGCGAGACAAAAGAGTCTTATCATTTAGATGAAGGATAATACAGTAACAAGCGCGATAAATAAAGAATCAACGATAATGAACACCAATGCCGTTAGTTGAAGTCGTTGACCACGTGCTGTAATATACCTAGATTTCGCTGACTTAGAATAGAAAGCAATCCCTAAGGTGAAGGATACTAATGCGAGTATCATTGCGACGAGTGGTGGAATGAAGCTTTGCCAAAAAAGGAATGCCATTAGAATCATTAGACCAACAAAGAATATAAATAGGGCCGAGAAGATGGTTGAGCGCAAAGCGTTTTTTTCTGCCTTGAGTGCATAACGAGCTATTTCCGCTTTATCTGGTGCATTCACATTAGTGGAATCTTCTGGAATTATAGGAAGCTGAGATTCAAGTACTGTTAGTTGTTCATGCCCTAAAATGGATTCATCTGAGATGTCTATGGATCTGTCGTAGCTAACATCTTGAGTAGTCTTAAGATTTGGCCTCACCTCTAGCTCATCAGTTGGAGTAAAGTCTTTTTCGGCAAGAGATTCAAGAGTTTCATTTGTCTCAATAATTTTTTGATGTCGAACCAGACGAATTTTTCCAGTTCCGCAAGATGTAAGAAAAAGTATGGTAATGAGTACGTAAAGCAGTCGCATGAACTATAATTTGTAACGATAACGATGAAAACCGGAGTTTAGTCTGATGAAGGATCGTTTTTAACCTGTGATGTTGAATAATATGATCAAACATCCAATTGATCGTTTCTCAGAATTTGCTCGTGATTATTTCTCGACTAAATACTTTCCCCACTCTGCAATTCCACGAAATATTGGCATCAACTCGCGCCCTTTTTCCGTGAGACTGTACTCTACGCGAGGAGGAGTTTCTGCGTATGCGTTTCGTTCAACTAATTTATCGTGAACCAATTCATTCAATTGTGAGGTTAACACCTTCCTTGAAATCCCAGTTATTGTAGCGTCCAGCTGGCCAAATCGTTTTTTGGATTTGTCAAGATTGTAGATAATGATGGGTTTCCATTTACCTCCAATAACACCAAGTGACATTGATAACGGGCACTTACAATCTACTTCTTTCATCCTGTTTGCTTTATTAGTTACATTTAAGTAACCACTTTTTTACAAAGTTAACGCTTATTGGTTACTTAAAGTTACAATTAAAAGTAACTTTGTGTAACAAATATAATTAAAGTAAATTAAAATGGAAAAGAAAATAGTATTTATTACGGGTACAAATAGTGGCTTTGGTTATTTAACGGCGAAAAGTAGCGCGGCAAAAGGGTACAAGGTGTACGCTAGTATGCGGGACACAGATGGGCGAAATGCTGAGAAGGCACATGAGCTATCAGCAATAGAAAACATAACAGTTGTTGAACTCGATGTGACGAACACTGAAAACGTAAATAGCACTATAGCGTCGATTATCGAAGCAGAAGGAAGATTGGATGTTGTTGTGAATAATGCCGGATATTTCGGAGGTGGATTAACTGAAGCTTACACGGATCAAGACATGGAAAAAATGTTCGATGTTAATGTTAAAGGTACGTGGAGAGTCATGAAATCGAGTTTACCACAAATGAGAAGTCAAGGTGAAGGACTTATCATCAATACCTCAAGTGGATTGGGTCGTTTTTCTGCACCATTTATGTCAGTTTACAATAGCACTAAATTTGCTGTTGAGGGATTGACAGAAGGTTTGCATTATGAAGTTAAGCCATTGGGAGTGGAAGTAGTGTTAATTCAGCCAGGTGCATTTCCAACTGAAATTTTCGGAAAAGCTGCCTATGGTTCAGATCAAAGTGTTTCAAGTGGTTATGGAGAGTTGGCAAATATTCCAGAACAAGTTGGAGCTGGTATGGGTCAAATGTTTGAGGCAATGCAGCCGAATCCACAAATGATTCCAGATGCGATAATTAAACTCATTGAAACGCCAAAAGGACAACGTCCATTGAGAACTGTTGTTGATGGCATGACTGGCCCAATTGTAGAGAAAGCGAATAAAGAAGTAGGGGACGGATATGTAGAGTTTTTAACTGCTTTCGGAATGAAGGAAATGGTTAATTAGGAACTTCTTAGAATGAAAAATGGCTGAAGCTTCGTAGGCTTTGGCCATTTTTTTCACTGAATTAATACTGACAAACACCTAATTAATAGAAAACTATTATGACTGATCAAATGACAATATCAATGGTTCTAAGTACATGGAGCTCGACCGTAAAAAGAGTTGATTCACTTCTTGAAAAATTAAGCGATGACGACTTACAGAATCAAATCGCGCCAAATCGCAATTCTGGAATCTACCTATTAGGACATCTTACAGCCGTGCACGACATAATGATTCCTCTCTTAAATTTGGGTGAAAAAATGCATCCTGAAATAGCAACAACTTATATCAGAACTCCAGATAATGCTGCTGAAAGACCATACTCGGCTGAACAAGTTCGAAGTTATTGGACTTCAATTAATTCTGAGTTGGCAGCACGTTTTAGTGAGTTAGAAAGTGACGAATGGTTTCAAAAGCACACTTCCATTTCAGCAGAAGACTTTGAGAAAGAACCACACAGAAATAAATTGAATGTTGTGATCAACCGCACAAATCACTTAAGCTATCATTTAGGACAATTGGCTCTATTAAAAAAATAGAAAGGAACCCTGATTAAGCACCCAACAACGAATACAAACGATCCCGAGCGTCTTCCAATTGATGTACATCACTGTATATAATTCGAAGGCGCTCGTTTTTTTCGTTCAATTTCACCCCATTTGGATGTTTCTGAACGTAGTCCAAAACTTTCGTGAATACAGGCGATTGATAAAACTCAGACTTTGGATTGGCGATGAAGTAGCCCAACATTTTTCCGCCTTTCAAGACCAACTTCTCAATGCCCAACTCTTGCGCTAACCAGCGCAATTTAAATGAATAAGCCAAGTCATCTACTTGAGATGGAACTGGACCAAAACGATCCTCAAGTTCTTTTAAGAAGTTCTTTAATTCAGCTTCGTTCTTGAGATTATCCATGTCTTGATACAAGCTCAAACGCTCTGCAACATTGTTCACATAATCGCTTGGAATTCGAATTTCCAAATCTGTTTCCAGCACAGTATCGCGCACAAATTTCATCAATTGATCGCTGTTTCGATCTGCGAATAACGTTTTGAAATCTGATTCTCTTAGCTCGTCAATGGCCTCATTTAATATCTTCTGATACATCTCAAATCCGATATCAGAAATGAATCCACTTTGTTCACCACCTAAAAGATTTCCTGCTCCACGAATGTCCAAATCCTTCATTGCAATATTGAATCCAGATCCTAAATCAGAGAATTGTACAAGTGCTTCCAGTCGTTTTCTTGCTTCTGAAGTCAATACAACATCAGAAGGCGCAATCAGGTAGCAGAATGCCTTTTTATTTGATCGTCCAACACGACCTCGCAATTGGTGTAGATCACTGATTCCAAAATTCTGAGCATTATTGATGATGATCGTATTCGCATTTGAAATGTCAATTCCCGATTCAATGATGGTCGTTGCCAAGAGGACATCATACTCGCCAGAGATAAAATCCATCATGACTTTTTCGAGTTTGTCTCCATCCATTTGTCCATGACCAATTCCAACGCGAACGCCTGGACAAAGTCGTTGAATCATGCCTGAAACTTCTTGGATATTCTGTACTCTATTGTGGACGAAAAAAACTTGCCCGCCGCGACTTACCTCATAGGCAATTGCATCGCGAATTATTTCTTCGTTGAACTGAATCACTTCAGTAAGTACAGGCTGCCTGTTTGGAGGTGGAGTATTGATAATGCTCAAATCACGTGCGCCCATTAATGAGAATTGCAGCGTCCGAGGAATAGGAGTCGCCGTTAATGTAAGTGTATCTACAGTCGCACGGAAAGTCTTCAATTTGTCCTTTACTGAAACACCAAATTTCTGTTCTTCATCAACGATTATTAAACCAAGATTTTTGAATTTCACACGATTGCCAACCAGTGCATGGGTTCCTATCAGAATGTCTACTTGACCATCAGCAAGACGTTTCAACGTCTCCGTGATTGATTTGGCGCTCTTAAAACGATTGATGTATTCTACTGTGCAAGGCATTCCATTCAAACGCTCTTTGAAACTTCGATAATGTTGCATAGACAAAATCGTAGTTGGAACTAAAATGGCCACTTGTTTACTGTCTGCAACTGCTTTGAATGCAGCACGAACGGCAATTTCAGTCTTTCCAAAGCCAACATCTCCACAGATCAAACGATCCATAGGAGTAGAGGATTCCATGTCTTCCTTAACAGCAATTGTAGCCTTTAATTGATCGGGAGTATCTTCGTACATGAAGGAAGCTTCCAATTCATTCTGCAAATAAGAATCTGGACTATAAGCAAATCCAGGTTGACTTTTTCGCTTCGCATACAACTTGATTAAATCGAATGCAAGCTCCTTGATTTTCTTCTTGGTTTTCTTCTTCAGATTTGACCAAGTGGCTGTTCCAAGCTTGTTTAATTTAGGAGCAGCACCATCTTTACCCGTAAATTTTGAGATACGATGCAATGAATGAATTCCAACATAGAGCACGTCATTGTCCTTGTAAATCAAACGAATTGCTTCTTGTTGCTTGCCGTTTACCTCAATAGATTCCAATCCAGAAAACGTTCCAACTCCATGATCAATATGCGTAACAAAATCACCTCGCTGGAGATTGTAGAGCTCCTTTAGTGTCAGTGCTTGCTTGGCTTTGCGGAAACCTTCCTTCAACTTGAAACGATGATAACGCTCAAAGATCTGATGGTCAGTATAGCAAATCATCTTGTTGTCTGGTGAAATAAACCCTTCGTGAAGGGCAACATGCATTGGAGTGAATTCAACGCCACTTTCCATGTCACTAAAAATCTGCTCCAAGCGATCAATCTGTTTGGGCTGATTTGAAAATATGAGATTCGTGAAACCAGCTTTTTTGCGCGCAAGAAGATCCTGAGTGAGAAGATCAAATTGCTTATTAAAACTTGGCTGTGGCTTGAAATTGAATTCCTGAATCGAAGTGCTTGGAAAGTGGTGAGCATGCCCAATTTCAATAACTGTCATCGTTTCTAGTCGCTGAGAAAAATCAGAAGGATGAAGAAATAAGTGGGATGGGATTGTTGGCTTAGTTACTCTTTCAATGTTATCATGAATGGATACTGCTTTCTTGTACTCTTTGTCTAGGGTGGCTAACGTGAGATCATAAGAAGTCAACCAAACAGAAGCAGATGCGCCAATGAAGTCTAAAAAAGTCACGTTCTCGTCTTGCATTAATCCGCCTTGAACGTTCGGGACAATATTAAAAAACTGATGCTTGTTGATCGACAACTGTGTGCTCGCGTCAAAAGTTCTGATGCTCTCAACATCGTCGCCAAAAAACTCAACCCGAAAAGGTAGATCGTTCGAATATGAGAACACATCAACGATTCCTCCACGAATGGAAAATTGTCCAGGCTCATAGACAAACTCTACACGTTCGAAATCGAGTTCTTGCAGCATTTCATTGATGAAGTCAATCGAGTAGGATTTATTTACTTGGAGCTTCAGTGTGTTTTTGTTGAGCTTTTTCTTGGATGGAATCCGCTCAAAAAGTGCCTCTGGATAGGTAATTACCCACGTGCTTTTTCCATTGGATATCTTTTCAAGAACCTCAGCTCTAGAGACAACATTTGCATTGTCTGTTTTTTCCAGCTCATAAGGAACACGATAGGAAGCAGGATAAAACAAGATCATGGATTCGTTTGGGTAAAGTCCCTGCAAATCGTTTAAAAAGTAAGCTGCTTGTTCTTTATCTTCAAGAATAAATAGGTGGTTTCCGGGCACTTGTTTCGCGACACATGCCGAGGCGATTGACAGGGAAGAACCCACGTGACCATTCCAGTGTGTTTTGGATCCAACCAACTGCAATTCGTTCGCCGTCGAATCAATTTGTGGCAGTTTAGAAAAGGCACTGAGCAGATTGCTGAGATCCATGATTTATTTCAGAAATGACATGGCTTGTTCCACCATCGTTTTAGATCCAACAAAGTAAGCCACCCGCTGATGCAAGGTCGATGGCTCGATGGCCATTATTCTCTGATATCCGTCTGTTGCTAATCCACCAGCTTGTTCGGCAATAAATGCCAATGGATTACACTCATAAAGTAAGCGCAATCTTCCTTCTGGATCAGCATGTGTAGTTGGATAAATATAAATCCCTCCTTTAATTAAATTTCGATGGAAATCTGCAACCAAAGAACCAATGTAGCGACCAGAATAAGGACGTTCGGCACCTTCTGGTACTTGCTGACACTTTGTTTCAACGTATTCCTTGATTCCTGGATGACATACAT
>JBLHON010000012.1:0-25166 GCA_047621865.1 Crocinitomicaceae bacterium
GATTTAAATACGCGAATTGCGCAGCAGTATAGACAGATAGAACCAGAGGTACGTAAACGTGTTGCTCGTGAATTGAATCGCGGGAAAGTAGATATCTACATCAACATTGATAGTATTGGCGAAGAGAGTCCAGTGTCTGTGAATATTGCCTTGGCAAAACTATACTATAAAGAACTAAAGGGGTTGAATGATGCCCTTGGAGAAGGACCAACAGACTTTATGCCGCTCATCATGAGGATGCCTGACATTTACAACAATGAACGTGAGGAGCTATCAGAGGAGGAGATAGCATGGGTATTTGACCTTGTTCAACAAGCAGCAGATCAATTAAATGATTTCCGTAGAAGAGAGGGCGAAGAGTTGGAGCGAGAATTTCAAGATCGAATTACTGAGATCAGAGGATTTTTGGAGGAAGTACCAAAATATGAGAGTCAACGACTAGAGGTAATTCGTGAGCGCATGACTAAAGCACTCGAGGATGCAAATCTGAAAAATTACGATGACAATAGACTTGAGCAGGAGATGATCTTCTATATTGAGAAATTGGATGTTTCTGAAGAGAAAATGCGTTTGGGGAATCATTTGACGTATTTTGAGGAAACGATGACAAAAGAATACTCAGGGAAAAAGCTCGGATTCATTTCTCAGGAAATTGGACGTGAGATCAATACGCTTGGCAGTAAGAGTAATCATGCTGAAATGCAAGTGCTCGTTATTGGAATGAAGGACAACCTTGAAAAAATAAAGGAGCAAATCTTGAACACTTTATAGATTTTTCCGTAGAACTAGCTATGACATTCGAAAATAGTGGTAAATGTGTAATTTTCTCGGCTCCATCAGGTGCTGGCAAGACGACGATTGTCCACAATTTACTGCGTCGTGAACTTGGCTTGAAATTTTCTGTTTCTGCCTGTAGTCGTGATCCACGTCCGAATGAAAAGCATGGAGAGGACTACTACTTTTTAGGAACAGAAAAGTTTAAGGCGAAGATTGAGAACAACGAATTCATCGAATGGGAAGAAGTTTATAGCAACAATTTTTATGGAACCTTGAAATCTGAGATTGAGAGAATCTGGGCAGAAGGGAAAACAGTCATTTTTGATGTTGATGTGATTGGCGGCTTAAATTTGAAACGAATCTTTCAGGAGAATTCATTTGCAGTATTCGTTAAGCCTCCAAGCTATGAAGCGTTGGAAAGTAGACTTCGTGGAAGAAGCACTGAATCAGAAGATAAAATCAGACAACGAATGGACAAAGCGAAAAAGGAACTCTCTTTCGCTCCAGAATTTGATGAAATCTTAGTGAATGATGATCTTCAGGTGGCGTGTGATACGGCCGAGAAACTTGTCCGAGAATTTTTAGAGAAGCCATGAAAGTAGGGCTCTATTTCGGAACGTTTAACCCTATTCATGTTGGACATCTAGTCATTGCGAATTATATGACTGAATTTTCAGATTTAGATCAGATTTGGATTGTTGTCTCTCCACAAAACCCTTTGAAAGATAAAAAAACCCTCCTCCAAGATTTTCATCGTCTCGCACTTGTTCGTGTAGCAATTGAAGACAATCCCAATTTGAAAGCTTCTGATATTGAGTTCGAATTGCCGATCCCTAGCTATACCTCAACTACGCTTACTTATTTACGGGAGAAACATCCTGAAAATGAATTCTCACTGATTATGGGAGAAGATAATCTAAGGACCTTCCATAAATGGATCAACCACGAAACGATTCTAGAAAATCATAGGGTTTATGTCTACCCAAGGGTCATGACAGTTCAAGAAGAAGTAGCAGGAGACGTGAAGGGCATTCCCGCTCAATTTGTGGATCACCCAAATGTCGAGTTGTGTCTGGACGTGCCCGTTATGAAAATCTCATCAAGCTTCATTCGCAAAGCTATAAAGGAAGGAAATGATGTGCGTTATTTGCTCACAGAGCCCGTATATAGGTACGTAGACGAAATGAATTTCTACAGATAATCGGCTAAAGTCTTACGCGCGAACCAACTTTCTTCGTCCAGTAAACAATGAAGAACGTCCCAACAATTCCCGGTGCAACCCAGCCAAAAATCCCTGGGATAAATTGATTGACGACCACAAATGCAGTTACAGCAGAGATATATCCACCCGTTATTTTACCCAAGTGAGTAGGAAGCCATGTTTTAGCAAGCTTCATGCGATTTCTATAAACGAAAATATCCCGAATTGAAAACGAGAGTCCAACAACTCCAAAAATGAGCATTACAATGTTGAGCTTATCAAAGATAAAATAGTGAAAGACCATAACTAATCCAGCTAAAAGCATGAGGATTGAGACACTATAATCAAAAGTAAGTCGTGTATTTAGATCTTTGTAACTCAGTGCGCGATATCCGCCAATCACGAAGTACACTGAGAAGATTCCAATACAGATTAAGAAATAACTTTTATGTGAAGGTTGTGATGCCACGAAGAAAGAAATTGACGTAGACAGAATCATGGTGATCACAAATACAATTCCACTTCTTCGATGAATAAGAGATCCTTTTTTGGCAACAATAGATAAAAAACCACTGAGAAGAGCTATACCACCAAAGATGGCATGAACAAGGATACAAATTTACAGAGTGCTCTCGCTAATCATTTTATCCTAGATTTTCATTTCTGGGACGTGATCAGGAATTACTAAATCTCCGGCAGTTGCAGCTTTGATTTCTTCAACTGTCACACCAGGCGCCCTCTCCACCAGGTGGAATTTATTGTCTTTGATATCGAGAACAGCAAGATTTGTTACTACCTTTTTAACGCAACTCGTTCCTGTTAATGGAAGTGAGCAGGTCTTCAGAATTTTGCTTTCCCCTTTTTTATTTGTGTGCATCATGGCCACAATAATATTCTCAGCTGAGGCAACAAGGTCCATTGCTCCACCCATTCCTTTGACCATTTTCCCTGGAATTTTCCAGTTCGCGATATCACCATTTTGAGAAACTTCCATCGCGCCCAAAACAGTGAGCTGAACATGTTGCCCACGAATCATTGCAAAGGACATCGCGGAATCAAAAAATACGGCACCATTGAGAGCAGTGATCGTTTGCTTTCCAGCATTGATTAAATCCGCATCTTCCTCTCCATCAATAGGAAAAGGGCCCATTCCAAGAATGCCATTTTCAGATTGAAACTCTACTTCAATCCCTTCAGGTATGTAATTCGCAACGAGTGTAGGAATACCAATTCCAAGATTGACATACCAGCCATCGTTAAGTTCTTGAGCAATTCGCTGTGCAATACCTTCTTTGTTTAATCCCATGATCCATGCTTTATTTCTCTAACCCGAAAATTAGCTAAAAACGCCCAAAGGAATCTTCAAATCATGAGATTTATCTTTCGATTGCTATGGTAACTCAATACTTTGCTCGAAATGGAAGATGTTTTTAGGATCCCATTTTAGCTTAATTTTTCGAAGACGTGGGTAGTTTGTATCGAAATAGCCCTCCTGCCAGTTAGTGTAAAGAGAGTTTGGATAATTCTGGTAATAGTTAGTTGACCATAGATCCTTCGTATCTTTAGATTCGTAATAATCCCACAACCATTTAAAGGCTTCCTTCTTAGCTGCCTCCTCAACCTTTGGATCAGAATCTGGCATCCAAAAGGAATCAGTGAAAATGTTGAAGTATCCATTTCTGTGAACAAATGCAGTCGCATCAGGCTCCACTTCATTGATCGCTCCACCATAGGGTTCCATTGATACTATGTTGTAAACGGAAGGACTCGTTTTAAAGTAATCAATCATTCGCTGATAGTCGGCTTGAGTGAGAGGATCATTGATATAAGCACAACGTTTCGTCTCATTAATTGTATCGGGAATTACGCCTTCGACATTATCCAACAGGGTTTCGTTACAATCTCCATAACTGATTTGCTCCTTCCATAAAGCTTCTGCAGGATATGTTGGTGAACCAATAGCAAGCAATGGTTGGAGTGCTTTCGCGCCTGCTTTGGAATCTTCTCCAGTATAAACTCCACGAATACAAAAATAGGGTTCGTTCACTGTGCATTCTTCCCCTTGAGCATTCACGCTTTTTACTGTTCTCGCTGCTAGAAAGCCGAGGATTCCAAGATCGCGATCAACCAAATCTTTCGTCATCTCATTTTGCCAAACAGTTAAGAGCTCTGCAGCATCTTTAATGGGCCAATTGACTTGAATAGGCCAAACCATTTTAAGCTTATAAAGACGATATCTAAGTTCTACAACCACCCCAAAGTTTCCACCAGTTCCACCTTGACAAGCCCATAGAATATCTTCATTTTGACTATGATTTGCGATGATAATTTCGCCCTCTGCCGTGACCATTGTTACTTGCAAGAGGTTGTCTGAGCAGATGCCCCAACGCATACTCGTGTAGCCATATCCACCACCTAGTGTGTATCCGGTCAAACCTACAGAGCTGCAACTTCCACCAGGATTGTGCAATCCCCATGCATCGAGCTCATGATTGTACTCACCCCATTGAACGCCAGCTCCAACTGTTGATTCCATCTCTTCTGGATCAACAGAAATTCCCTTAATGTTTGATACATCAATTAACATTCGTGCATCAAGAACAGAATATCCAGCTGTATTATGACCACCAGCTCTCAGGCAGATTTCGATATTCTGGGCACGACAAAACTTCATTGTATTTACAACATCTGCTGTACACGTGGTCATTGCGATAATCAATGGAAATTTGTCGAATGCATTGTCTGATTCCTTTCGTGCAGTATCATAATCACACGAGAAAGGTGTAATCACTTCACAATTGACCGATTGTACATATGCATTAAAAGCATCTGGATCGATGTTATGATTCTGTAAATATTCAATGAGGGGATCAGCCGATTTATGACCTGAATTACGTTTTTTATTTCCATTTCCATTCACCATTAAATGGCGCAATGGATGATGTGCTTGTCTTATTTGCATAGTGATTATGATTATGACTTTTGAGCATTAGCAAGCTCAATAATCGAAGTTAGGTTTCTATTTATCTCTGCTAAATATAGCGTATTAATTCGATCTCCTCAAACCAAGACATTTATCTTTCAGTTTCCTTTACAATTCGATACTTTGTTCAAAATTGAAGACATTTTCAGGATCCCATTTTCGCTTTATTTTTTGCAAACGCGGGTAGTTCGATGCAAAATAACCCTCTTGCCAATTTTCATAATTAGAATTGGGATAATTCTGATAGTAATTGTTTGACCATAAATCTTTCATGGCATCAGACTCGTACATGTCGTCCAACCACATAAAAGCATCTCGCGGATTATCCATCCAAAAGGAAGCAGTAAAGACATTGAAGTATTCATTTCTGTGCACAAATGCTGTGGCGCCTTCATCTACTTTATTGATTGCACCACCATAAGGCTCCAATGAGACTATGTTGTATACAGATGGACTTGTCTCGAAAAAGTCAATTAATCGCTGAAAACCCTCTTCTGTCAAAGGATCATTGATATAAGCAGAACGCAATGTAGCTTTCATATCATCTGGAATAACCCCCTCAACATTATCCAATAATGTTTCATTGCAGTCCGCGTAACTAATTTGTTTCTCCCACAATTTCTCAACGGGAAAGCTTGGTGTTCCAAGGTCTAGAAGTGGCTTCAGTGCTTTAGCTCCTTCCTCTGCACTTTCACCAGAGTAGATTCCTCGAATGCAAAAATAGGGGGTATTGAAGGTGCATTCTTTGCCATCTGCAGTTTTTCCTTTTGTCTCAGAGGAAGCTAGAAAACCGAGAATTCCAAGCTTCCTATCCCCGAGCGTTTTGGTCATTTCGTTTTGCCATACAGTGAGGAGTTTTGCAGCATCCTCAATTGGCCAATTTACTTGGATCGGCCATACTTTTTTTAATTTATATAGTTGGTATTTTAACGCAACGACTACGCCAAAATTCCCACCAGTTCCACCTCTTGAAGCCCAGAGGATTTCTTCATTTTGTTCTGCATTGGCGACAATGATTTCACCATTTGCCGTCACGACTGTCACTTCGATAAGATTATCGCACCCCATTCCCCAACGCATGCTTGTATACCCATATCCACCGCCAAGCGTAAACCCTGTCATTCCCACAGAGCTACAACTTCCGCCTGGATTATGAAGCCCCCAACCATCTAATTCATGGTTGTAATCTCCCCATTCAACACCAGCACCAACAGTTGATTGCATTTTTTCACGATCTACGAAAATTCCATTAATCTCAGATACGTCAATGAGCATTCGAGCACTTAAAACAGAATAACCAGCAATACTATGACCACCAGCTCGTAAACAGATTTGAATGTTTTGCTGTCGACAAAAATTAATGGTCTCAACAACGTCTGTTGTGGATCTCACTTTCGCGATCATCAATGGATATTTATTGTGAGAATTGATGGATTCTCTTCTGACCGAATGATAATTACCTGAAAATGGCGTGATCACTTCGCAATTTAGACGTTTGAGAAAAGCGTCGTATTCATCAGGATCGATAGTATGACTGACTAAATATGCGCTTAGAGGAGCGGTCGTGACAAAGGAAGAATTGCGCTTTTTATTTCCGTTTCCATCCACCATTAAATGGCGTAATGGATGATGTGCTTGTCTTTTTTTCATAGTGGCTATGCTGGTAATACTTGATTCCATTTTTGGCTCCAAGTACGGGAGTTTTGGATGTGCTTATTTACATCTAAATATAGAATATTATTGCCGTGCTGCTAAATTAACGGGCGACTAAATAAATCAGAATCGTTAAACAGTCTCTTTTCTTACTGTACGCTGCTCAATGCGTTTTTCAAAACGTTCTCCTTGAAAGATACGTTGAACGAAAATTCCTGGCGTGTGGATTGTGTTTGGGTCTAACTCTCCTGCGGGAACTAATTCTTCCACTTCTGCGATTGTTATTTTCCCTGCCATTGCCATCAAAGGATTGAAATTACGAGCTGTTGCTTTGAAAATCAAATTGCCTTCAGTATCGCCTTTCCATGCTTTTACGATCGCGTAATCAGCTGTTAATGCAGTTTCAAGAATATGTGGTTTCCCATCAAACTCTCGCATTTCTTTGCCTTCTGCGACTTCAGTTCCATAACCGGCAGGAGTATAAAATGCTGGAATTCCTGCACCACCAGCTCGACATCTTTCGGCCAAAGAACCTTGGGGTATCAAGTCTACTTCTAACTCACCAGAAAGCATTTGTCGCTCGAATTCGTCATTCTCACCAACGTAGGAACTGATCATTTTTTTGATCTGCTTTTCCTGCAAAAGAAGTCCAAGCCCAAAGTCATCAACACCAGCATTATTGGAAATACAGGTGAGCCCTGTCACGCCCATCTTCACCAGCTCAGCGATTGAATTTTCTGGAATTCCACAAAGTCCAAATCCACCCAGCATGAGGGTCATGTTGTCTTCAATTCCATCAAGAGCTTCTTCAACGTTCTTTACAACTTTATTCATCTTTGTGCGCTGTAGCCTAGCGTAGGCGTTTCCGTTCTAATTGCTACCTATTCCAAACCCAAATGGATCCCCTTCATTAGGATCAGCATCACCCTCGCAGGAAAATAATTCGGCGTCAAAACCAACGGGCTTTTCAAAATCTTCTTTGGAC
Source organism: Crocinitomicaceae bacterium (assembly GCA_047621865.1). Lineage (GTDB taxonomy): Bacteria > Bacteroidota > Bacteroidia > Flavobacteriales_D > Crocinitomicaceae > UBA4466. The sequence goes on from JBLHON010000012.1 coordinate 7,600, forward strand.
ACCTTAAGCGTATTGTCCTTGTATATTTGCTGCATATAATATCCATAGATTGGCAGGGCCATCCTGGCTCCTTGCCCCCATGTCATACTCCTAAATCGAATTTGCATGTCTTCTCCACCCGCCCAAACGGCAGTTACCAAATCAGGTGTAACACCAATGAACCAGCCATCAGAGTTTCCTTGAGTCGTGCCCGTTTTTCCCGCAGTTGGATACATAATTCCTCCCCATTTAGGTGACCATCTTAAACTTGTACTTGTTCCATGAGTTACAACGCCCTTCATCATGCGCAAAGTTTCAAATGCAAAGCTTTTGTTCATGACCTCACGCGTATATGGATCGGCAGAATAAATTACGTTTCCATTCCGATCTTCAATTCGAATAATGGTTTGTGGTTGAATAAAAATACCATTGTTTACAAACATTGCCTGTGCACCAACCATCTCATACAAAGACATATCTGGTGTCCCCAAACAAATTGAAGGAGTGATAAGAGATGGCGGGATTATAATATTCATCCGTTTTAAAATTTTCGCAATTGTCTGAGGACCTGAACAAGCTCCCATTTTAGACATTACAGCCACTGTTGTTGGATTAGAGGAAGCTGCAAGTCCAGCTTCTACTGTTCCTGCTGCAGTTCCAGCTGGACACCATCTTCGACCAGTTGGCTCGCATGGGTCAACGCAATAGGACATTTTTGGAAAGGAAGTACATGGTTTCACAACTCCCATTGACATTGCAGTAGAGTAAACAAATGGCTTCATCGTCGAACCAACTTGTCTTTTTCCTTGTTTGACATGATCAAAAGCGAAGTGATTAAAATCTGCTCCACCTACCCAAGCTTTGATAAATCCAGTTGATGGCTCAATTGTCACCATTCCAGCGCGAATAAAGTTCTTGTGATAAAGGATTGAATCGTCAGGCGTCATTACAGTGTCAATGTCTCCGTTCCAAGAGAAAACTCTCATTGGCGTCGGAATATTGAAAGAGTGTAGAATTTTCTTCTCGTTCACCCCTTTAGATGCCATGGAAATGTAGCGTTCGGAAGTTTTTCGAGCACGTTTCATTATCGACTTAACGTCATCCTCAGTAATTTTATGCCCATCGTATGAATTTGCAAAAGGAAAGTGTTTTGTTGTAGAGTTGTTTTTTGCAAAGGCGGGTTGTAAATCAGTCTTCAAGTGCTTGGCAATCGCTTTTTCGGCATAATCTTGCATGGTCACATTGATGGATGTATAAATCTTTAAACCATCCTCATAGATATCGTACTTGGTGCCATCTTTTTTCGAGATCTTGAGTGAGCCATCTTCCTTTTTCGCAGAAAATAGACCTTTCAATTCACGACGCAAAGATTCTCGGTAATGTGGCGCGATTCCCTGTCTGTGATCAACTACTTGATACGCAATAATAATTGGCAATACTACCAAGGAATCATATTCTGCCTGAGTGATATAATTCTTCAGAGCAGCATTTTTGGTCTTGCTATTCTTTAGCCATTGACCTAGAACGGTGTTTCTTCGATCAATCGCACGCGTACTGTCACTTGCCCTTTTTTCCCTAATTTGTGCGTCTGTAACATCTGCGGGATTACCATTTTCTCCTGAGAGAGACACTCGATAATTCTTAATCTGAGGTGTATATGGATTGTAAAGGCCAGGATTTTTCACGAGCCCAACGAGCATCGCGGCTTCTGCTTTAGTAAGATCAATTGGTTTCTTGTCGAAATAGACTTTCGCGGCATTTTCAATTCCAACGGCATTGTACAAGAAATCAAACTGATTCAAATACATTGTTATGATCTCTTCTTTTGTGTAGCGTTCTTCTAAACGAACAGCGATAATATTTTCTTTCGCTTTCTCATCTATTCTTGCCATGAAACCAGATTTGGCATCAATTGATTTCCCTTCAGCTAACAATTCTGCTTTTTTCTCTCTAGCCTGCAATGTAAATAAGAGCTTGGCGAGTTGTTGCGAGATGGTAGATGCTCCTCCATCAGAACCCATTCCCTTTGCTGCACGGGCGAGTGCTCTGAAATCGATTCCAGAATGTTCCATGAATCGTTCATCCTCTGTTGCAATCAGGGCATCTATAACGTAACGAGAAATCTCATTGTATCCAACGGTAGTTCGGTTGACTTTCCAATAGCGCCCAAGTTCAGTTTTCCCATCATCTCCAAGAACGACAGAAGCCAGCAACTCAGGTGGATTTTCGAGCATCTCGATTGAAGGCATTTCTTCATCGTCCTGCCCCATCATGAAATACATGATTACGAACACAGGCGTGAAGGCCCCGATCCAAAATAGAACAGTTAGTATCCTTCGCGTACGACGTTTGAAAACAGTGCGTTCTTTTTTCTCTTTATTTCCACGTTTTGCTTTCAACGCTTTGAGAGGATTCCATTTCTGCTTTTCCATTGGTTGATCTTAGATTGTAAAAATAAAGAATAAAAGCGTCCTCAAGTTCAGAAAATTCGTTAATTCAACACGTCTTTTCGCTGACTATCAAGTTTAAGGAGAATAAACATCATAATTGAGAACGACATCATGGACGATCCACCATAGCTAAAAAAGGGCAGGGGAATTCCAATAATCGGCGCAAAGCCAATGTTCATGCCTATGTTCACGGCAAAATGATAAAAGAGGATTACCGCAACTGAGTAGGCATAAATACGATTAAATGATGAGCGCTGCCTCTCGGCAATTAAGATAATTCGCAACATCATAAATAAGTAGAGTGCAACAAGTAACAAACTTCCTACAAATCCCCATTCCTCAGCCCATGGACAGAAGATAAAATCTGTTTCACTTTCAGGAACGTGATTGGTTTTAACGCTCGAAACATAGCCATTTCGATAGCCTTTACCAAAAAATCCGCCAGAACCAACAGCCGCCATTGCATGATTTCGATTGTAATCAGCGCCATCTTTTGCCCGTCCATCAGGATCATCAAAGATCCCAAGGGCAAGTTCGATTCTCTCTTTTTGGTGGGGTGGAAGGTGTTCAAAAACAGTATTCACACTCGCCGTCAAGCCCGTAGAAAGGATAAATGCAATGATTGCAATAATACCTGCACGTTTCCGCTCACGCTTCGGAAAGATCCAGCGCATGGCAACAAATCCAGTAATGCAGACGGTGAGAAGCGAGATAAACATGCGCCAATATCCTGAGTACTCTTCACCTGGGAAAGCTTCTAAAGTAAATGGCTCCTTGCTAATGATCAATGTGAGAACGCACAAGAAAATAATAACAAATAGAATTGGAATAAAGTGAGCACCAACCCACGTCTTTTTAAACTTAATTCCTGGGATTAGATTCACCAATCCAAGTACCATGGGGTCGAAGGTAACTCCCTCGCGATAAAGCACAAATAAGAACGCAGTAAAGACAACAAATGTACCAGCATCAGGTTGCATAAGAATCAGCACCATTGGCACAACAATAATTCCCAAAGCGAGAAGAACTGTGCGCATGTTTTGCTGTTTTATATTGATCACACTGATGTAATTCGCCAATAATATTGCGGTTCCAATTTTTGCAAACTCCGCAGGTTGAATTCCCATAGATCCAACTCCAAGCCATGCTCGTGCACCATTAATACTGGGCATAAAGAGGACAATTACGAGTAAGCATATAGTGATCAAGTAGATAGGGATAGAGAATTTCCTGTAAATATCTGAGTCAATTAGGAAGACCAACATTCCTAGGAAGAGTGAAACACCAACCCACATGACTTGTCGTCCATATTTTTCAGAATAGGAAAAGATACTCGAATGCTCAGGATCGTAAGCAACAGAATAAACCGTGGCAAGACCGAAAGCCATCAGCACCATCATCACTGAGAAGAGTGGCCAATCGAATGTTCCAGTTAATGACTGATTTTTCCTCATTCCCAGTTAGACAATTTGGCGTCCATAATACGCTTTTCCTTAGCGGCACTTTTAACTACACGATTGAGGTATTTCTCAATCATTAAACTAGCTGTTGGAGCCGCCCAAGTTCCACCTCCACCTCCAGCATTTTCAATAAATACAGCAATGGCAATTTTTGGATTATCCATTGGTGCAAAGGCAATGAAAACGGAATGATTTTTTTGCTTCACGCCATGGATATAGTTTTCCACTGTTCCTGTTTTCCCACACATCGTTACGCCATCAATTCGCGCTAGGCTCGCTGTACCTCCAGGGTCATGAACACATCCTCGCATACCTTCGACCACTGGCGTGAAATGTACTGCATCCACCATGGTATAATTCTTTTGTTGATACTTAGCTAGAGGTCCTTGATCCCCGACGGATTTAACGAAATGGGGTGTATAGAACCATCCGCGATTTGCCATAATAGCAGCAACATTTGCTAATTGTAATGGTGTTAATTGGACTTCTCCTTGACCAATTGAGATTGATTGGATTGCGGAAAATTTCCACGTTCCTTTTCCACGGAAATGGTCGTAATATGCAGGGTCAGGTATATTTCCTGCTCGTAACCCTGTAATATCTGTATCCAGTTTAACGCCTAGACCAAAGCTATGCATGTAATTGGCCCAAATTTGTAAGCCAATTTCTGAATCTTCGAAACTACTTTTCTTTTTTCCTTGCTGAATAATCCTTCTCGTTACTGCATAATAGTATGGATTGCAGGACATTTTCACAGCCTGTGTTACGTTTTGTGCAGATGGATGACTGTGACAGCCAACGACGCTTTTATTACATGGAAAACCGGAATCTTTAGTGATCACCCCTTCTTGCATTCCAATGAGTGCTTGAAGAAGCTTAAATGTAGATCCAGGCATATATTCAGAAGCCAAAGGTCGAGGAAAAAGTGGCTTGTTCATATCATTGAGCAAGTCGGGATAATTTTTTCGAATGTTTTTATTTCCAACAAGTAAATTGGGGTCATAAGAAGGTGCAGAAATGAGCGCGAGAATTTCTCCAGTTGACGGCTCAATTGCTACGATACACCCTTTTTTATTTTGAAGTAGCTTTTCACCATACTCCTGTAAATCGATATCGAGCCCTAGGTGAATTGGAAGCGCTTGAAGAGCAGTTGTGTCGTATTTACCATCCTCAAAAGATCCAATTGTTTCACTTCTCGCTGAGGTTACGATATAACGTACACCTTTTGTTCCACGGAATTCTTTTTCGTAGTAACGCTCGATTCCTGCTCGTCCAATTTTATCGCCAGGTTTGTAAAACGAATCACCATCAACTTCTTCGCGTGTCGCCTCAGATAGGTATCCCAGAATATTGGCACCATTGGAAAATGGATAATTTCGCATGCTGGCCACCTCCTCATGGAAGCCCTTGAAATTGTCGAGATGTGGAACGATGGGTGACATCTCATCTGTGGTTAGCTCTTTGAGAAATGGATAGGCTTTGAACGATCTATAGTTTTTTGAAACTTTGCCAGATTCTGGATCAGTATAAGTACCTTGACTTTTAACAATTTCGGCCATTCGCGCTTTAATCTCGATTTTGGTCATGCCAATCAACTTACCAAACGCGACAGTATCAAAATCGGGGAGCATCTCATCTTCAACCATCATGAGGTTGTAATACGTCTTGTTCTCGACTACCTTATTTCCATTTCGATCAAAAACAACTGCTCTAGGAGGAGTAATCTCACGTCTTTTTTCTGCGATTTGTTGAGCGCGAAGTTTCCAAGAATCATCTACAACCTGCATGTAGAATAATTTGATTGAATACAAAAGACCCGTTAGTACAAAGAACGTTATGATTACATATTTCCTAGAGTCAAAATTCATGATTCCTTGGGTTTACGAATAAACAGGTACTGGAGTAGGATGCAAATCACAAAGGACATTGGAAGACTGAACGATATTTTTTGAATGAGGTATCCAATTTCGTCCAGCTTGAAAAGTTCCAACATAAAGAACCAGGTGTGATGAATGAGAAGTAGGAGCCCGAAACAACGAATGAACCATTGATATCCCATGTTGTGGATATTGGTTTCAGGAACTTGATCGTAGCCATCACGTGGAGCGAAGAGCTTAAAAATGACGGGGCGTAAATAGGCAACAATTAGTAAAGAAGATGCGTGAAGGCCGTATGTATTTGACATTGCATCAATAGAAATCCCAAGAGCGAAGGAGAGAAGCAGTAATGCAAAAACGCTAATATCCACAGGTAAGAGCAGCACAAATAATGGATAGATCATTATCTGCGTTCCCCCTCCTAATTCGACTTGATTCAAGATTAGCACTTGAATAAGAACGAAGAAGACAAATCTCGCACCGTGTTTTATAGTATCATTCATTATTGAACGGGTTCTGCAGGCACCTCAGCCTCTAATTCGTGTTGCTCCTTTTGAAGGATGTTGCTGATTACATAAATATATTGAACAGTTCGGAAGTTTTCGGCATACTTCACTGTGACATCCCATAAAGGCTGCCCTTCAACTGTTACTGTCTTCTCCACTATTCCAACAGGTAAACCTCGCGGAAAAATTCCTGCCCCTCCTCGCGTAACTATAGATGACCATTTTTTAATATCTCTGTCGTTTGAGACGCCAGCCATCGTACCTCGTCTAGCATCACGTCCGTCCCATTTCAAAAATCCTGGCTCCCCAGAGTTCTCAATTATAACATCAACATTAATGTCTTTCGTTAAACAAGATTTAATAACTGAAAAATGTTCACTTGTATTATGGATCACTCCAACTACACCTTTATCAGAAATCACTCCCATTCCTCGTTTCACTCCTTGTTTAGAACCAATGTTCAAGGTGAAATAGTTATTGCGTTTAGTGAAAGTGGCGTTAATGACCATTCCAGGAATGTATTCGAAATGTTGTGTGTAAGATTCATCCTCTGTTTTTACCTCAACCGAATCCATCACTTTGCGCGCTTCCAAAGCCAACTTGTTTTCAAGGAGTTTTGCCCGAAGAATTTTATTCTCTTCCTGTAGTTTTAGGTTGCTATCACTGAGTTTGAAGTGCTTGGTAATGTCATTTCTAACAGAGAGAATTGAACCAGAAACCGTAGAGGCTGTCGTTAAATATTGTGATCTTGGAAAGGTGCTAAACGTGAAGTAAATTGTTAGCACTCCCCCTTGTAAGAGAGCAAAAAATAACAGGACGCGAAAACGCCGAATGAAGGCAAGAAAATTGCGCATGTACAAATTTAAGAGAAAAAGCGCTGAATAAAGTGCTTAGCGTGGGATGTCGTCCACTAATAATTGTTAATCACTTTTATGGGAATCTTAAATTCGAGAAGTAAGAGCTGGAATTCGAAAAGTATAGGCATAAAAAAACCCAATCAAATTGATTGGGTTTCTACGTATGGATTCAATTGTTAATCCCGAATTAAGAATTGGAATCGATCGAGATTTTTCAAGCAAATTGCTGTCCCACGGGCAACTGCGCGCAATGGATCTTCCGCAATGTGAACAGGTAATTTAGTTTTGTGCGAAATCCGAGTGTCTAGCCCACGAAGCATTGACCCTCCACCAGCAAGATAAATTCCTGTTTTGAAAATATCTGCAGAAAGTTCAGGTGGCGTCATCTCCAACGCACTTAATATTGCCTCTTCAATCTTGGAAATCGTTTTATCCAATGCATGGGCAACTTCTGTATAGGAGATAATAATCTCTTTTGGAATCCCTGTCATCAAATCACGTCCTTGAACAGCAAAATCTGGTGGAGCATTTTCCAATTCTGGAAGCGCCGCGCCTACGTTAATTTTTATCCCTTCAGCTGTTCGCTCACCAACAAGAATGTTGTGCTGACGACGCATGTACTCTTCAATGTCTTTCGTAAAGTCATCACCTGCAACACGAATTGACTTATCACAAACGATTCCTCCCAATGCGATTACAGCGATCTCGGAAGTTCCCCCTCCAATATCAATAATCATATTTCCCATTGGTTCTTCAACGTCGATTCCAATTCCAATTGCCGCGGCCATAGGCTCGTGAATAAGATAGACTTCTTTTGCACCTGCATGTTCAGCAGAATCTCGAACGGCACGTTTTTCAACTTCTGTAATCCCAGAAGGAATACAGATCACCATTCGCAATGATGGATTGAACAAACTTCTACCCGTGTTGATCATCTTGATCATTCCACGAATCATTTGTTCGGCCGCTTGGAAATCTGCTATAACGCCATCACGTAATGGTCGAACAGTTTCGATCAACTTGTGCGTTTTTCCATGCATCTGTTGCGCCTTCTTACCAATGGCGACAATTTTCCCGGTTTGAATGTCTTTGGCAACAATAGACGGTTCATCAACGACAACTTTGTCGTTCATGATGATTAAGGTGTTTGCCGTCCCTAAATCGATCGCAATTTCTTGTGTTAAAAAGCTAAATAATCCCATTTTTTCTCCTCGCAGCTAATATGTTCAGTAGTATAAAAATTTTGGTGCCTTTGAAGGTATACCATATTATCGTAAAAAGGTTCGATTTTAATGCTTAAAATGTCTATTTCCTGTAAAGACCATCGAAATATCATGCTTATTGCAATAATCAATGGATAATTCGTCTTTAATTGATCCTCCAGGTTGAATCACGGAAGAAATTCCAGCATTACCAGCAATTTCAACACAATCTGGGAATGGGAAAAAAGCATCTGAAGCCATTACAGCATCCTTCAATTCGAATTTAAATGACTTCGCTTTATGAATTGCATGTTGCAAAGCATCAACACGTGAAGTTTGTCCTGTTCCACTTGCAAGTAATTGTTTATTCTTTGCAAGTACAATTGTATTGGACTTCGTGTGCTTAACCAATTTATTGGCAAACAATAAATCTTCAATCTGAGCATCAGTAGGTGATGTTGTCGTTTTCGATTCAAGATCGCTTGACACTTCAGTGATGGTATCCTTATCTTGCTCCAAAACACCATTTAAAATGGTTCGGAATTGTCGTTTTGGGAATTCTACTTCTTTTTGAATGAGGATTATTCTATTTTTTTTGCTCTTCAAAAGCTCAAGTGCATCTTCCTCATAGCTGGGTGCAATGACAACCTCACAGAATAATTTGTTGACTTCTTCTGCAGTAGCGAGATCAATAGGGCGATTACTAATTAAGATTCCTCCAAAAGCACTCACTGGATCTCCAGCCAATGCATCTAAGTATGCCTCACTAATTGTAGATCTTGTAGCCAATCCACATGCATTATTGTGCTTCATCACTGCAAACGTGGGATCGTCATTTTTGAAATCGGCCATTAGATTAACAGCAGCATCTACATCGAGTAAATTATTGTAAGACAATTCTTTTCCGTGTAGTTTTTCAAAAAGTGCATCCATGTCGCCGTGGAAGATTCCCTTCTGATGTGGGTTTTCTCCATAGCGCAACACTTGTGCATTCATGATACTTTCCTTAAACGTTTCTTTTGTGTCGTTGTTGAAGTATCGAAAAATATGTGTGTCGTAATGCGATGAAACATTGAATGCATCTCGTGCAAAATCTTTGCGTTCACCTAGACTCGTTTTGCAATCGTTCGCCGTAATAATTTCCAGAAATGAAGCATACTGTTCTTTCGATGGAATAATTGTTACGTCTTTGTAATTTTTTGCCGCTGCTCGAATCAATGAAATTCCACCAATATCGATTTTCTCAATTACGTCTTCATGACCAGCTCCTGAGTTTACAGTATCCTCAAATGGATAAAGATCTACAATCACTAGATCAATCTCTGGAATTTCAAACTCAGCGATTTGATCTTGATCATCTTTTAAGTCACGACGATTAAGAATCCCTCCAAAAACCTTAGGGTGCAATGTCTTTACACGTCCTCCCAAAATTGAAGGATAAGATGTAAGATCTTCAACGCGTTCAACAGGGACAGATAATCCTTCTATAAAGGCTTGTGTTCCTCCTGTAGAATATAGTGTAACTCCATTTGCATGAAGTGCTTTAATAATTGGCTCGAGTCCGCCTTTATCAAAAACTGAAATAAGCGCGGATTTAATTGATTTTCGTTCGTTCATAGGGTACGAAAAAGGATAAAATTAGAAAACGCAAAGGTACTTGAAATTTCACGGTGCTTTTCAACAAATTGCTATATTTTTCAACTGAATATTAAATAAACCTGTTGATTAACGTCCTGATTAGCTGAAAAACGGAAGAAACGCTAATTTAGAGCACTAATTGAAGAGAATGAAACACATTTGTGTCGTAGAAGATGAGGCAAGTCTAGCAGAGATGATTCAGCTCAATTTGGAGTTGGAAGGACATGAAGTGACTGTTTTTCGTGATGGTGGAATCGCCCTGAATGCCTTTGAAGAATCATTGCCATATGACTTGGTAGTTTTGGACGTAATGCTGCCGAACGTGAATGGTGTTGATTTGTGTAAAGCGATTCGACAAACATCGAATTTGCCAATCTTATTCTTATCAGCCAAGGGAACAACATCTGATCGCATTGAAGGTTTGAAAGCTGGCGCGAATGATTATCTGCCCAAGCCATTCGATTTGGAAGAATTACTACTCAGAGTGGCTGTACTTACACATCATCAGCAGGAAGAGATTATCGTTATTGGAGATAGCACGGTGAACTTCAAAACGTATGTGGTCACAAATTCAAAGACGGGGCGCACTCAATCCCTGTCCAAGAAAGAAGTTGCGCTAATTCAATTGTTTAATGAACGCAATGAGCAAGTTGTTTCAAGATCTGAAATTTTAGATAAAGTTTGGGGAAAGGATCAGTTTCCAACTACCAGAACGATCGACAATTTCATCTTGAACTTCCGAAAAATCTTTGAAGAGGATCCTAAAAACCCAGAACACTTTCTATCTATTCGAGGAGTTGGCTACAAATTTTTGAAGTAATCCAATTGATCTTTTCGTTTAACGACGCCTGCAACAACGTTAAATTAAGTGAAATAGCATTCCATCTCAGAACTATAAATGTTACTTTTGATTGTTAAGGATATTATGAAGGAGCAAGCAAAACAATTACGATACGATCGAGCATATTTGCGCATGGCAAAAACATGGTCTGAATTATCACATTGTGCACGTAAACAAGTGGGAGCAATAATCGTTAAGGATGGAATGATTATTTCGGATGGCTACAATGGTTCGCCAAGTGGTTTTGACAACTGTTGTGAGAATGATGAAGGTGAAACACATTGGTATGTTTTGCATGCAGAGGCGAATGCTATTCTTAAAGTTGCCAAGTCATCCCATAATTGCCAGGGTGCAACATTATATCTGACGCTCTCTCCTTGTAAGGAATGCAGCAAATTGGTGTTACAAGCGGGCATAGACCGTGTAGTCTTTATGAATGGATATAAAGACGAGAGCGGGATCAGCTTCTTGCGTGAAGCAGGGGTTGAAATCGTACAAATAGAAAACTGATTCAATGGAGAATAAGAAAACGTATACCTATTTGCTTCCAATCATTATGGCAGTGATGATGGCGTTGGGTCTTTATTTGGGACGGTCGTTGACACCAATGACTAAAGTCGAATTGAGTCAGGGAGAGTTAAACTATCAAAAGATTAAAGACATTGTCCATATTCTGGATCAAAAGTATGTAGATTCTGTTGATGCTGAAGGATTGTTTGAGAAAACGATTGGCGACATTCTTCATAACCTAGATCCACACAGCAATTATATTTCGGCTAAAGACATTCTTGCAATGAACGAGCAAATTGAAGGACGTTTTGGAGGAGTGGGCGTTCGATTTTATATTATTCGTGATACAATTTGTGTGACGAATGTCCTTCCGAATTCACCAGCTGAAAGAGCAGGCATTCAATCTGGCGATAAATTTCTGGAAATTGAGGGGGAGAAAGTAGCGTCAATGCATGTTACCAATGAGGGCGTTATGGCCATGCTGAAGGGAATTGAGAATACGCCAGTAAAAGTGAAGATTGATCGAAACGGCAAAAAGTTAACGAAGAAGATTGTCCGAGGAGGCATCCCTATTCAATCGGTAATTGCTGCCTACATGATCGACAAAGAAACGGGATACCTGAGGATCACGAATTTTTCAATGACTACTGCAGATGAGTTTAGAAGAGCCACCTCGAAAATGAAGAAGGGCGGAATGAAGAAGCTCATTATCGATTTACGTGGAAATGGGGGGGGTGTTTTAACCGGCGCAACTCAGATAGCAGATGAGTTTTTACCAGGTGGTAAAACGATCGTTGTTACAAAAGGTGAGCATGTTGAGGACTATACTTACAGAAGTACCACACGTGGAGAGTTGAAAAACACGAAAGTCGCGATTCTTATTAATGCGAATTCAGCATCAGCATCTGAAATTTTAGCAGGTGCCATTCAAGACAACGACCGAGGAATAATTGTAGGAAGAAGATCATTTGGAAAGGGACTTGTGCAGGAGGATTTTGAATTGCGAGACGGAAGTAATCTTCGCTTAGTAATTGCACGCTATTATACACCAACTGGTCGTTGCATTCAGAAACCTTATTCTGGCAGCATGGATGACTATTATGGTGATAACATTGATCGTTTTGACAATGGTGAGATGTTCGAAATTGACTCTAGCAAATTTGTTGATTCTTTGAAATTTAAAACTCCAAAAGGGAAAATCGTTTATGGTGGTGGTGGAATCATGCCAGACCTATTTGTTCCATATGATACATCTGCGTCGACCAATTATTTTTCGAGATTACAATTTTCTCCAGCATTTAACACCTTTGCGTTCGATTATGTAAAGAACAAGCGTAGCAAATGGAAATCAATGCAAGCCTTTGGCAGAACCTTTAAAGTGACTGATGCTATATTGAAACGATTCACAGAGTTTGCCTATAGCGAACACCACATTTCAATTGACCGAAGAGAGTTGGCGATTAGTAAGGCATTAATTTGTCGTAATCTGAAAAGTGAAATAGCGCGTCAACTTTGGGTAGAAGATGGTTATTTCCATACGATGAATGTGACGGATCGTGAGGTTCTAAAAGCACTTGAATCATTACGTTAAAATTGTTTTAGATAATTATCAATTGGTCTTATCGTCAATTGGGTGCTAACGAGGTTCTTTGTTCAAGAGATATTCAGCAACTCTTTTAGCCCCTTCCACGGATACATGATCGCCGTCTGGAATAAAACAATCGTCATCAAGTGTGAAGCTAGCAAAATCAATAATCTCCAGATTATTCATTGCAACAATTTCCTGATATTTTCGAATAAATTCTGCAGGGATTTTATCCTGATAATACGGATGCATTGGCGTGTTTATTAGGACTAGCTCAATGTCTTTTTCTTTGCACAGAGCGATAATCAGATCAAGATACTCCAGATTGATTGAAGAGAAACCGTTCACTTGTCCATCAGAATAAAATTGAAACTTAATCCGTTTATCCATGGATGATTTTTTCGCCTTACTCTTTGTAAAAGTGTTGCGATAACCAACTGTAACACTCTTCGAAGAGCCATCTCCTAAGAATATAAGTTCCTTAAGATAGGAGGAGATGTTGTCAGAATTCCATAGAATGCACGTCATACGATCAGAAGCTGGTAGGTCATTGAAATAGCGCAACGAAACTGTTCTGGAATATTCTCCCGAGATGTATGCATCAAAGTAAGAGGATAGACTGTGATAGCTGAATCCAAGATTGACTTTCTTAATTTGTTTGTTGGCAGTGAGGTAGCTCTTTAGCTTATGATAGGTAAAAAAGAAAGATTCAGAATCAACCCCAAGATTCTTACTCTCAACTAACAAACTATCATTAATTGCCTGTTGAACATGTGAATCACCCATGAATAAAGTGCTCACATTAGCATCAAGCTCGAATTTATTCTCAGCTGATTTTTGCTGACTAATCAAAATAATAATCAGCCCGAACAAAACCAGTAAGGGAATGAGCGCGAAGCCAAGTACTTTCTTAATAAATAATTTCATCGCTTAAAATTGAAAATAAATAAACTCCTGTTCCTTCCCTCCAAACCAAAAAATAACAATTATTAGTGAGTAGTACATTGCGTAGCGAATCGGTCGTTTCCATTTTAGACCCAAATCCGCAATTGCATATTGGTTTGCCCTACCTCTCCATTCAATAATGATAAATAAAAGAACCAATATGGGGATCAAATATCCTACCTGCTCGTTAATCATGTGAAGTGTTTCCGAATACGCAGATGAATGAAAGAGCCCTGAGACCATGCGCGAAATGTAGTTGAACGCATGATCAATGGAATCTGCCCGAAAAAAGATCCAGGCCAACGTAGTTAAACTAAAGGTGATTAAGATATTGATTGCATCTTTAAGAGTGGGAAGATGTTTTCCTGGAGCCACTGTTTCAAGATTCTTCCGATTCCTATTTGTAAGCAATAAGGGCAAGAAATAAATCGCATTTAATGTTCCCCATGCAATAAAGGTCCAGTTTGAACCATGCCAAAAACCACTGACAATAAATAGGATAAAGGTGTTCCTTATTTTCTTCCATGTGCTGCCATGGCTACCACCTAAAGGAATGTATAAATAATCTCTAAACCACGTGGAGAGTGAAATGTGCCAACGTCTCCAAAATTCTCCTATATCTCTTGAAAAATAGGGGAAGGCAAAATTCCGTTTTAAGTTGAAACCAAAAAGCCGAGATGTTCCAATCGCTATGTCTGAATACCCAGAGAAATCGCCATAGATTTGAAAAGCAAAAAATACAGCCCCCATTGCGAGTGTACTTCCAGAATAATGACCCGAATTATCAAAGATCACATTGGCATACTCAGCACAATTATCGGCAATCACAATCTTCTTAAATAGGCCCCATACTATTTGGCGCATTCCATCAACTGCCTGAGAATAATTAAAGGTTCTCTTTTTATAAAATTGAGGAAGAAGATTCGTTGCCCTTTCAATAGGTCCTGCGACCAATTGTGGAAAGAAACTTACAAATGCCGAGAAGGCTATAAAGTCTTTTGTTGGGGCCAGCTTTCGTCTATATACATCAATAGTGTAGCTCAGGGTTTGGAACGTATAAAAGCTAATCCCAACGGGCAAAATAATCGTGAGTGTATTTGCTTTTATTTCCGTTCCGAAGAAGGAAAACGCATCGACGAAATTGTCAACGAAGAAATTGTAGTACTTAAAAAAGCCAAGAAAACTGAGATTCACAATAATGCTAGTCCACAGTAATATCTTTCTTTTTGCTAGCCCTTCTTCTGAGGCAAGTGTGCGACAAATTGAATAGTCGATAATCGTACTGAAAAGAATGAGTGATAAAAATCTCCAATCCCACCAGCCGTAAAACAAGTAACTCGCGGCAACAATTAGTAAATTGTTGAGGGTTAAATTCTTGTTCGCGACGAACCAGTAGAGCAGAAACACGAGTGGTAAAAAGAGCGCAAAGTCGATTGAGTTAAAGAACATTTAGGAAGTACATTTTTTCTTAACCTGCTTATTTTGCCACATAATGCTCATTCCTTTTAAACACTTCATTGAACCACTGCATTAAAGGAAAAATCCTCATCAACATTAAGCTGACAAGGATTTTTATATCGTGGATTTATTATTTCTCTACTAGTTCTTCACAACTCGATGATTGGAAAGCTCACCATTTCGGTTGACAGAGATGAAGTACATTCCACTAGGAACAAGACTATTTTTCTCATCTGTACCATCCCATTCTAGCAGCAATTCACTTGCGTCGAGAACAGCATTATGCATCAATCGTTTAATCACTTTTCCTTGTGTGTTGTAAATATAAACTGAAAGCACATCCCCAGAATTCATCTTTGGACTGAACAAGTTAATCCCATCTGAAAACGGATTTGGATACGCACTGAATAAACCATCCTCCTGATCCTCTTCCATCAAGGAAACAGTACTTAAGTTCAGTAAGCTATCTAAGTTATAAGTCTCGTCACCAGGCAAATAGTACATGTAATGCGCATACGTTAAGAACATCTCATCTGAAGTATTCAAACCTGCATATACCCATGCTGGTGGATCATTTGGGTTGTGTGGATTTGCCGCTGTATTGTCATAACTACCTTCTGCGTATAGTGTTGCCCCTGCTTCAGCTTTTTGAATATTCTTAAAGAAATAGAAACCTTGCCATTCAAAATCCCACTCAGGAAGATCAATTAGTTTCAGTGTGTCAAGACTCGGCTGAATTGCATACACTGTAAAGTCTTGACCTAATAAGTGCATGTGTGGGAATACGCTTAACAAAGAAATGTCAATGGGTAATCCACCAGCTGCAGGATATTGTGCTGTGACTGGCGAGACAGTATTAGGAGCTAATGCCATTGACCAATTTTGTAAAACGGGTTCAGTAAGCACCTCTCTCACCCCAGCTTCTGCCACGGGATAAAAATGGAATATAACTTTAGTGCTATCATATGTTCCATAGCTTCCCTCAGGGTAATGCATTGCAAAATAGACTTGAGAGTTTGCCTCCATCGTCATTCCTAGTTTTAATGGACTTGCTGAAGGTAATACGAGTGGTGTAGATCCAGGAGTATATCCCATCACCAATTTCGCGTCAACAGAACTAGGTCCGCCACAATCTCCAGCAGTAGTGTCTGTAACAGAATTTCCACTAGGATCGATGTAAATAAGTGCATGATGAACAGTTGCCGTATTTCCTGGAACGATTTCAACAGCTCTAATTATTCTGTTTTGTGCAAGACCAGATGGAAGCGCAAAACAAACGTAATCATCATCAGTAGTTGCCTTACTCATGTAAGTTGGTATCTGAACCATCAAATCCCCATTCCCTAAGATAGATCCTACATTAAATACGGGTGGAGGTGGAGTATTGGCAGGAATTCCCTCTGGAGTTCCAGCAGTGATCCAATCTAAAATTGTTGTTTTCTCAGTTGTGCTTAAAGAACGATCATGAGAGTATTCTTGATAATCGTTATTCGGCGGCCATGGTGGCATCACATCACCTCCAACTGCAACAGCAATTGCAGAAGCCATTGGACTCGTTTCCGCGTGTGTCATCAATGGAAAAGGACCAACTCCTCCTGCATGGTGACATTTCGCACATTTCTCATAAAAAATTTCTGCAACATCATCGCTCCATGTTTGTGAAATGGCAGCAGACGACAAAAATAGCAGGATTAGTAGTGACGTGATTTTCATAATGTTATGATATTAAATCCGGATTCTTTACCGCAAATTATCAATAATTAATCAAAAAGCATAATTTTAGTTCGTAAAGCCAGAGACAATGCGAAAATTCATTCCTTTATCAACCTTCAAAGAACTGTTCGTGAATCAGGCAGATTTGCTCTCAGAATGGGGAATGGCTGAATTCAAAGTCGCACTGGCAGAACATGGATCATTAATTGCTCAGAGGGCAGGGTTTACGCTTGAAGAATTTATCAATTATCAACACACTTTAAACGACCCTACGAATGTTGTTTTTTATGGTTGGATTGATCAACAGGAAGATTTAAAACAGGCACTATTAGGATCGACAAAATTAAAGCGTTTTATAGATAGGCCAAAATATCTGGAGCATAGTCTGTCAGATGAGTTTAAACGTTTTGTTTCTCCTCCTTTGGCAGCAGTTCTTCTTGCTTTTTCACCTAAGGACGATCTCGATTTGTACCATGCATTTTCATTCGTACAGCTATTGGATTTAGAGCATCGTGCAGTTGTTGAGTCGAAGTTATTCTCGTCCAT
>JBLHON010000013.1:0-24917 GCA_047621865.1 Crocinitomicaceae bacterium
CTATTTCTTAAGTTGGACATCTATAAAAAAATAGTCCTACTCACAGGAATGATTATTGGCATCTACTTTGGCGTAATTGGCTTCCTCATTGCCCTGTGCATCTCTAATTATATTGGATTGATTTTAAACCTCTTTTTCGTCTCCTCGGCATTATCAATTCCAATGCTATCCTACATGAAAACTCTCTTGCCAAGTATCCTTGTCTCAATTTTAATGGGCTCGATTGTTTTTGCAATGAGTTACATCGCATTTCCCAGCATATTGACTCAATTAATTGTGCAATCAGTTGCTGGTGTAATTGCGTATATTGGGCTATCCAAATTGTTTAAATTATCCGACTATACTTTTTTAGTCGATTTAGTATTAAAGCGAAAACGGAGCTAATTCTTGATACGAATGAAAATAAACGTTACTGAGCCTTCACTACCACCTCTTGATGAATTTTATGATTCACTCAAGACTATTTGGGATTCAAAATGGTTGACAAATGGAGGGCCCTTCCATCAAGAATTCGAAAATAAACTAGCCGAGTATTTAGAAGTGAAACATCTCTCACTTTTTTCCAATGGAACACTCGCGCTGATTACAGCACTTCAAGCGCTCGAAATTGAGGGAGAAGTAATCACTACCCCATATAGCTTTGTTGCAACCTCTCATTCACTTTGGTGGAATGGAATTCAACCTGTTTTCGTAGATATTGATGGAAGGAACTTCAATATGGACCCTGCCAAAATTGAGGCAGCGATCACTCCAAAAACGACAGCAATTATGCCTGTTCACGTTTATGGGAATCCGTGTGACACTGAAGCAATTCAGCGAATTGCAGACAAGCATGGTCTGAAAATAATCTATGATGCAGCACATGCATTTGGGGTCAAAGAACAAGGTCAATCTATCTTAAATTTTGGAGATTTATCCATCTTGAGTTTTCACGCCACCAAAGTCTTTAACACGATTGAAGGAGGTGCAATTGTCTGCCATGATGAAGCCGCAAAAAAACGAATTGATCAATTGAAAAACTTTGGATTTGTAGACGAAGTGACTGTAGTTGCTCCCGGTATAAATGCAAAAATGAATGAAATTCAAGCTGCATATGGCTTACTCCAGCTCAAATACATTGACGGGAACATTGAGAAACGCAAAGCAATTAGTGAACATTATACGCATGCATTCAACTTAATTGAAGGCATCACAGTTCCTGCTTTGGATCTAACATCAAATCCAAATTTCTCGTACTTCCCTATTCTCATTGAATCCGATTTTGGAATCTCCAGAGATGCTGTTTATGAGGCATTAAAAGCTGTGGACATATTTGCTAGAAGGTATTTCTATCCATTAATCAGCGAATTTCCACCCTACAATGAATTGCCTTCTGCTAATCGTCATCAATTAAAAATTGCACACGAATCAGCCGACAAAATTCTATGCCTTCCAATTTATGCAAACCTGTCAATAGAAGATGTTGATCGCATTATTCTGTCGCTAAATAGCTTAAAAGAAAATTAGATGAAAGTTGGAATCATGCAGCCTTACTTTTTTCCAAATCTTGGACATTTTGCCTTGATCAATGAGGTGGATAAGTGGATTGTGTTTGATGGGGTCCAATTCATTCGTCATGGATGGATTGAACGAAACAGGATTCTAAAACCTTCTGAAGGTGTTCAATACATCAGTGTTCCACTTGTGAAAAGTGGTCGAGATACTTTGATAAGAGATACCAAAATTAGAAGTTATGAACCTTGGAAAGATAAGCTGCTAAGTCAGTTGAATCATTACAAAAAACGAGCTCCACATTACCGCAAAGTCGTTCAATTTCTTGAGAAATCTTTTGAATTCGAAACAGATAGCATAGTTGACTTAAATATGCATCTTCTACGTGCAACGTGTGATCATCTTTCCATACAATTTGATGCTGAGATTTACTCACGCATGAATCTAGATCATCCTGAAGTTCATGAACCTGGAGATTGGGCTTTGGAAATTTCCAAGGCAGTGAAAGCGACCAACTATATTAACCCAATTGGAGGTAAGGAGCTTTTCGATTCTGAAAAGTATGCGAAAAATGGAGTACGTATCAATTTCCTCGAATTTCAACCAACGGCATATCCTCAAAAAGGAAATCAGTTCGAATCAGGACTCTCAATAATTGATGTAATGCTCTTCAATTCTATTGATGAAATCAAGGAAATGCTTTTAAAATTCGAACTTACATGAAAGATGGAATTGGAGGATATTTGCAACTAGATTTAGGCACATCTGAGCCTTATCACTCGAATGTTGTTTCGGTAAATTCTGGTCGAAATGCATTGGAATACATCCTTAAGACGCACCATTTCAGTAAGATATATGTTCCTCTCTACATGTGCGAAGTGCTTCTTGAGCCAATTAATCGCTTAAACCTGGCATACGAATTTTACTCAGTAGATGAGCAACTAAAGCCAATCTTAGAGGCTCAAACTAATTCGTCAATTGCCGTGCTCTACATCAACTATTTTGGCGTTCGAAGCTCAGATGTTGAAGAACTTTCAACCATTCATACACATTTAATTGTAGATAATTCTCAGGCATTTTTTGATAAGCCAATTTCGTCCGTTCCCACTTTTTATTCTCCGCGTAAGTTTTTTGGACTTCCTGATGGAGGCTACGTTTCCACGAGTGAACGATTAGAAGAACCTCTTGATCTTGACACATCTGTTGATAGAAGTATTCACCTATTACGTAGAATCGAGTCTGGAGCCGAAAGTGGTTACGGTGATTTTGTCCGAAATGACAATGCACTGACGGGACTGCCATTGAAACAGATGTCAAAATTGACAGAGGCATTACTTGGCAATATTGACTATGAAAAGATTAAAACAATTCGCCTTCAGAACTTCAACTTTTTACACGAACATTTGGGCGGTCAAAATAAGCTGACATTAGAACCTTCTGCGCTCAGTGGGCCAATGGTCTATCCTTTCCTCATAAAAGACGGCAAAATTCTGAAGGGAAAATTAATTCGGGAGCGAATATTTGTCGCAACTTATTGGAGCAATATGCGCTCCTACCTCCCTGAAAATTCACTAGAGGAAGGTCTTATCAATGATCTGGTGCCCTTGCCAATTGATCAACGAATTTCGATAGCTGATTTGAAACAAATTTTACACATTATCAACGAATGATCAATTACTTTATACGACCACTGGAAGAAACTGACGCCCTGATCTCCTGTCACTGGAGAAATAACCCAACTATTTGGGAGCATACGGGCTCACGACCAGATATTATTATTACACATGAGATTGAATTGGAGTGGATCAAAAAAGTGCTTCTTCGAAAAGATGAAAAGCGATTTGCAATTTGTGATAGTCAATTAGACAAATATATTGGGAATGCCCAACTCACCAATATCGAAGATGGAAGTGCCGAATTTCACATTTTCATTGGTGAGACCTCGTATTGGGGAAAGGGAGTTAGCATTGTGGCAACAAAATTGATCCTTGAACATGCTCGGGAAATCCTCAAACTTGAAAAAGTTTATTCATGGGTTTCGATTAAAAATGTCGCTTCTCTCAAAATGTGTGAACGTTCAGGTTTTAGGCAAATCGAAGAAAAAGATGAGCTGTTAAAAATGAGCGTTTCTCTTATCGAATGAGAAGTCTTACTTTTGAAGAATCTTACTACAGAAGTCTGTACGAACTATGATTGCGAGCGAATGAATTCAGAGCACGATACTAAAGCAACACCACTGGTCAGTGTTTGGATGGTGACGTACAATCATGAGAAGTTTATCGCCAAGGCACTGGACAGTGTATTAGCACAGAAGACAGATTTTGATTTCGAAATTGTTATTGGCGAAGACTGTTCTCCTGATAATACCCGTGCAATTTTAAAAGAATACGAATCCAAACATTCAGATTTGATTCGCCCCATTTACCATGAAAAAAATGTAGGAGCTTCGCGCAACGCCTACGAATTTACACTCCCGAAATGTAGAGGGAAATACATAGCCGTTTTGGAGGGAGATGATTACTGGACGGACGCTCATAAATTACAGAAACAAATTGATTTCTTAGAAGCCAATCCTGATTATTCTGCGTGTGGACATCAAGCTGAAGTTATTTACGACGATCAGTCCAATGAATCAAAAATTTTCGGAATAGAAGAAGATGCTACGTATGTCGCAACCGATTTCATTCAGCATCGAAAATTCCACACATCCTCCCTCGTTTATCAGCATTCAATTTTGCGTGATAATGGCGCTTTTCCCTTGGGAATTATTTCTGCAGATCGCGCTATTTTCGCTATGCTCTCGAGTTTTGGAAAGATCAAGTACATGCATGAATCCATGTGCATTTATCGAAAAGGTTCAGGAGGAATGTCCACAACACTCACATCTGCCGACCTTCAGCGAGATCTAAAGATGATACCATGGATCAGAAAAGCCAATAAAAGCTTCCCCGTTTATCAGTTAAAATCCTTCATTCATTTGTGCGTTTACAGCTATCCAACCAAACTTTCTAGATGGCATTTATGGAAACACTATTTCCTCTTTGGATTTTATTCATTTTCGTATTTCCCTAAGAATTTAGGCGATCTAAAATATGGAACATCTGAGTTTTTTAGACGCTTATTCAATCGAAAAAAGAAGAATAATTAGCTTTCTAAAATCATTTGAAGAGGTTATTATTGGATGGATGATCTTTGAACGAAAATTACTTTCTGAGACAAGTTTATTGGATCACCCCCCCCCTTTCTTTCATGCAGCTATTGGTAGTTTTGTGGATCAGCAAATTTTCTCTACTTTAGCACGATTACTGCTTAAAAAAATTGTTTTAGACTCGATGAATCCAGATCTCCAACAAAATTTATAGAATGAAAATAGCAATTATTGAAACCGCTCACTTTCAGTATGTCATAACACAATCAGAAATTTTTGCTGATTGTGAAATCAGGTATATCACCACGGCAGAGATTCAATCCCAGATGATCGATTATTCTTCGGAAATGCCAATGAATAAATTCGATATTATCACGAGTATCCAGAACGATCAGCAAAAAATCATCTCTATTATCGAAAATGAATCCATTGATCTCGTTTTAATCAGCCCGCTTTTCGACTCTTACCATGCTATGCATAAGATCGTTAAACGATTGAAATGCATCAAAGTATTAACAACCCACAATATTAACACCTGGTTCAATGGGCGATTCTGGTCACCAAACTCATTCAAAGATCGAATCAATATGCGGGGTATAATCAAGCATTCTGATTACATTTGCGTCGAGGATTTCATCTACAATCATTTGAAAAACACCAATCACAAATACTATCAAGACAATCAATTTCTATATATTCCTTTCACAATTTTTAATGAAAGTAAGCCTCCCAAGTATGCACGCAAAGACGATCGTTTGAAGGTTGTTCTCACAGGGCAATTGGATGGGGATAGAAGGCGATATGAGGAAGTGCTCGAAGTGATCGAGCTCTTTAAAGAACAAAGTAGTGAAGTTCATTTTTCGTTCGCTGGAAGAGCCAAAGGAGCGTATGGCGAAAGCATCAAAGAAAAATTGATTGCCTATCAAGAAAATCATCCAGAATTGGTGGCTTTTTTCAACGATGATTCTACCGCAGATATGTTTAGACGAGAAATGGAAACCTCAGATATTGTGCTCTCAACGAGTACAAAAACATTTAAAGGAATGGGGACCCGTGAATATATTGGGAAGACAAAGCCAACTGCAGCAATTCATGATATGATGTCGTATGAATTGCCTGGGCTATTGCCCGAACATTTAATCACACCGGCCAATCTAATTGGCTCTGTGTTTAATTATAATTCAGTGCAGGAATTGACGAAAATTATTAATTCGCTTCTGGATGATCCTTCTTTGTTGGAAAAATGGAAGGTGCAAGCGAAAATAAATTCATTGAAATTTACAGCAAAAGAAATACGCAAAGGACTGCCTTTTTGAAAAAAGGCGATCACTAAATTAATGTAAGACTTATGTCAAAATCTTTAGTAACAGGGGGGGCTGGGTTCATTGGAGCTCACGTCACAAATGAATTAATTCGTATGGGACATCAAGTCGTGGTGCTAGACGATCTCAGTGGAGGATTTAAGGACAATGTCCATGCAGATGCCATTTTCGTTGAAGGATCTATCACGGATAATGAACTCGTGGAAAAACTTTTTAATGAGCACTCATTTGACTATGTATATCATCTAGCAGCATATGCTGCTGAGGGATTAAGTCATTTCATTCGTCGATTTAACTACCAAAACAATTTGATCGGGAGTATTAATTTGATTAACCAATCAGTCATCCATAAAGTAAAGTGTTTTGTCTTTACGTCTTCAATTGCTGTCTATGGACAAGGTCAGCTTCCCATGCGTGAGGAACTGACTCCCATGCCAGAAGATCCATATGGAGTAGCCAAGTTTGCCGTCGAAATGGACTTGAAAGCAGCTCACGAAATGTTTGGATTGAATTCTGTGATTTTCAGACCTCATAACGTTTATGGAGAATATCAAAACATTGGTGATCGTTATCGAAATGTAATTGGGATTTTCATGAATCAATTGCTCCAAGGGAAGTCACTCACTGTGTTTGGAGATGGCAATCAATCCAGAGCCTTCAGTTACATCAATGATGTCGCACCTCACATCGCAAATTGTGTCAATATCCCAGGAGCCTACAACGAAATATTTAACATTGGAGGAGATCTTGATTATACTGTCAATGAATTGGCTCAGACGGTTATGGATGTGATGGGACTCAAACAGGATATCAATTATCAACCTGCAAGAAATGAGGTTCTTCATGCCTATGCAGATCATTCGAAAGCAAAAAAAATATTTGGGCTTAAAGAGAACGAGTTTACGAACCTGAAAGATGGGGTGCAAAAGATGGCAGCTTGGGTTGACACTGTAGGTTCTCGTTCCAGTGAGTATTTCGGAAACATTGAAATCGAAGAAAATCTTCCTCCAATATGGAAGAATAATTAACTATGCAATGAAGCCATTGGTTAGCATAGGAATGCCCGTCTACAATGACATTTCCTTCATTGAGAGTTCTCTAAAAAGTATACTTGCTCAGCAATTTGAGAACTTCGTTCTGTTGATATCAGATGATGGCTCGACAGATGGAAGTGCAGTCATTTGTGCAAAGTATGCAGAAATGGATTCTCGAATTACGGTAATACAACAAGCTAAAAATTTAGGAATTTCGGACAACATGAAGTTCCTCTTCAATCAGGCAAAGACTGAATACTTCATGTGGGCTGCAGATGACGATTTATGGGATCCAAGCTTTCTGTCTACCTGTATAGGTCTACTCAGGGAAAATCCAATGGCTATCGTTGGATTTTGCAAAGTGGAAACTGTCGACGATCATGGTGAAACTTTAGAAGTTATATCGAACCCAAACTATTCGAATAATTCAGCCTATAAGCGTTTGAGAGCTTTCGCTAAGAACCCGATTGATGGATTCGGATATGGTCTTTTTCGTCGTGAACAAATCCTTAAAGTAAACTTTCCAACTTGGTGGTGGCCAAATCGAAAGACGCCTTATAATAATATCTACCCTTCACTCTGTTATTAGTTATCTAAAGGGGATTACATCGAATACGCGGAAGGATCATTGTTTTTTAAGCGAATTAAACATGATGCTAATCAATCATAAACTCGTAGGAGGTGGAAATGGATTCTTGGAAACTTTTGCATTTCTCATTAGACACTTTAATCTTGTTACTTACACCTCGTAAGAAATTAGAAAAGGGAATAGTATAGGGCTAATGCTTCGAATCTATCCAACATTATAGTATCGATGGTTTATAGTATCGATGTTCCAACAGATACACCTAGGATTTTCAAGTTTGTTTCGGAAATTCAGAAAAAAAAGATAGCTCAAATTCTAAAACCCTCAGTCCATAAGCCATTTAAGTAATAGTTGGCAGGATTCATTAGTATTTCTCTTGGAATCGAGCAATTTTCAGAGCGTTTCAAAACCAAATTCATTTCGGTATTTTGAAAACTCAATGCCCCACAGGCTGCAAACTCTGCTAGCACCAACTTGTTGGTTGCATTCAATGAATTGGCCCAATACCATAAATTTGACATCACACGATTATGTTTCAAATAATGGATCAACTCACGTAGACAAGTCGCAGTATCCTCCTCTGAAATGACGATAAAATCTACGAGATATGCAGATTTCAGCGTGGTATTCACAATGGCAAGAGCCAGTAATTCACCTTCATTTGAGATCGAAATGAATTCATATTTCAACATAGGATTTTTCTCCAATCTCCAGTTGAAATACCCTTCACTCGGCATGATAAATATCTCCTGTTGATGGCTTTCAGACCATAGAGCATATGCATTCAAAATAATTTTCTTGTCCATTGAATTGCCGAAATCCAAGGTCGAAATAGTGTAATTTGTCGACTTCTTCAACTTACCAAATTGCTTCATTGACTTCAAGCGAATCTTGGCGACACGCTTAAGTCGTTCAACAAATGAACCCTGCGATTCCTTAACCTCCTTAATTGCCGTTTGAGCGTTTATTTGAATCACTGCCTCTTGAACAATTCCATCCTCCACATCAAAATGAAGCTTGTTACGCCAAACTTTACTAAGAGCAGTAAATCCCCAGACAAGCTCAGCTCCGGCCTTTTCAGCAGAGAGAATTGTATCAAAATAAAGTGTTTCGAAAATACCTTGTCTTCGAAAATCGGAATGCAAAAACGAGGACTCACTTTTAACCGTCAAAATTGGATTGCCTTGTACCGTTAAAAATATTGGAATCATTCCTTGTGAAGCGATATATTTATCCTCGTTTCGGTAAAAGAAGAGGCCATTGAAATCAGAATCTGATCGAATATATTGCCAGGTCAGGAGCTTAGTGTCGTAAAATTCACGCACGTAGTCCTTCATAAAGGTCAAGTGCTCTGGAGTCGAGCTATCGTACTGAATTATATTATTTATATGTTCTTTAGGCATTCTTCAATCTTAGTTTCTAGAGAGGCCGTGAATTCTCCCTTAATGAGAAAAGGCTCAAAAAATCCATTGCTTTCATAGCCGCCTTCCTTTACGTGCTTGGAAGTTGGTAAATATCCGAAAACCTCGTCAGTATATCCAATCATAAATATATTTTTTGAATCAATCGATTTTTTCACAATTGTTGAGTATTCCGAGACAACTTCAGCTGAGATGGAAACTAACGTCAAATCATCACCAAATGAAACGGACCGGAAAATAAGTTCATCCACCCCTTCTGCTGTAATCCCAAGTATCGTTTTAATCTTTTCTTTATAAATTGTTGTCGTTCGTAATTCGCACGATGCCATTTGGCTTGTGTTTGACCAAATTCGCTTATAAATTCCTGTTAATCCATTTATCCATCCTTCGTATTCTTTGGAATTCTCAAAGCGATAAAACCTGACTGGATATGACAATTGAAGAACTTTTCTAATCCAAAAATTGAACGAGCCTTTGACTTCCACGGCAGCTCGGATATTCCCTGAAAAACCTTGGAAAAATGCGACGGGAATATCTTTTCTAGCAAGTGTTCTGCTAGTATTTCGAATCGCTCCTGGGAACTCTGAACTGATCAATTTTGAATTATGCAAATTCGTAGGGTGACAGGCAAAATTCCAAAACACTCCAAGTAGATTATTTGAATCATTCTCAATAACCTTTACGAGTTTTAAGCTTTCATCTTTTACCCCCTTATTAGTTGGTTCGATCAGGATTTCTGGACGGAAATAACTGCGAATGAATCTTGCTTTTCGCCGGCGATTGGTAGTGACACCTTCAGCTTGCCCCTCTGCATATTCCAAGTAAACTGATGCGAAATCCAGTGATCGTAAGCTTTCAAGAAGTGTAGTGATTTGGCCTTTAAGAAAGTCTAGATACATGACGTCCACTTTTCCTAGAGCCCACCTTTTTTCTTCAAGTGATGGTGCATAGTGTGTATGAGAAGCGGAAATCCATACATTTGATTCATCCAATTCGTCAAAATTCTCTCGCAAATACTCCAAAACAAAATTTTTCAAAGACCCACTAACAAAAAGCGTGTCGAGCGTGATGAAGAGATTTATCGCTCCTTGGGATCGAAAAAGAAAAGCAGTTGCTTCAAGCAACGAATGTACGGTTTCGACAGGTTCTTGCCTTGATGCAAATCCTGATAAAACACTGGGCTTTCGCGTGATATCAATGCTGGTAGCCTTGAATTCTAGCATACGAATTCTTTTTCTTCAAATATAATCGAATTTTTCACGAATGCATACTATCCACGGCAAGCGCACAGAACAAATCAATCATTAGTTTGTTGGAAGAGGAAATGTTCTTTTGGAGATAGGACATACGTGACCTGGTCGATTCAACCTTTCCAAATTTACGTTAAAAGAGGCTCAGAAATCAAGTAGCATTTTTCTCATTCTATGAGCCTACCCTATTTTATCTTATTGAGCGTTTTTGAAATCACTACACTAAACAACTGACTTTAGCCATTTCCAGTTTTTTCAAAAATCGAATAAGAAAACGCAAGTCGATAGATTAAATAGTATTTTTGAACTAGTCATGATTAAAGTACTCATCCTTGCATACGACTTTCCTCCCTACGTTTCAGTGGGAGGACTTCGCCCCTACAACTGGTATCGTTACCTCAATGAGTATGGTATTTATCCAATTGTGGTTACGCGTCAATGGGGCAATGAATATGGAAATGACTTAGATTACATCGCGCCAGGAACTTCTAACGAAAGGATCGTTGAAGAAACGGAATTTGGGACAATCCTTCGAACACCTTATCGCCCGAATCTTTCGAATAGAATGATGCTAAAATACGGCAAGGACAAGTATCGATTCTTTCGTAGAGCAATGACATTTCTTAATCAAATCGGTCAACATCTAAGCTACAGGGGGCCAAAATCTGGACTTTATCGGGGTGCAAAACAATTCCTCAGAACGGAAAAAGTCGATTTTATTCTCGCAACTGGAGATCCTTTCATTCTTTTTAAATATGCTTCCAAACTTTCGAAACAACATTCAATTCCATGGATTGCTGATTACAGAGATCTCTGGATTGGTCATGATCGTGTCAGTTTTAGATCAATTGACGCAAAATTATTGCCCTATCTGGAGCGCCGTTATTTGAAAAATGTTCACTCAGTTAGCACAGTCTCACAGTTTCTTGAGACTCAGTTGAAGAAAAATTTACCTAATAAGAAATTTCACTTGCAATTAAACGGCTACAATCCTGAAGTCATGAATGGAGTGAAGGATCTAAAGCAAAATTCTGAGGTGCTAACCATCTCCATTTCTGGAACAATTAATGCATGGCATCCATTAGAAGGTTTTCTAGCCAATTGTGAAGAGTTCATTCAACGTAATCTAGAGAGTCCAGTGCGAATTAAATTTTATGGCACGAATATAAATGCTGAAATATTAGAACTCGCGAAGGAAAAATTCAGTAGTATTTCGCCAATGATAGAGGTTATCCCAAGACTTCAAAATGAAGCATTAGCGCAGGAAATGGCAAGAGATAATCTATTTCTCCTTTTCAATGATTACTCGATTCTTGGCACTAAAATATTCGACTACATTGGCATTCAACGAAAGATTTTACTCTGTTTTTCTGATGATCAAGATGCATTGAACTTAAAACTTAAGCACTTTAATTTTGATGAATCACCAACGACCAATACTCATTTGCAAAGTGATGCGATTTTAGATACCAATTCGGGTGTAATCATCCAAAATGGTGAACATTTACAAGCTATCTTGAAAGAATTGAGCGATGAATTTCAAAGAACAGGATCAATTCTATGTGATTCTACCAATATTGACGCTTATTCACGTAAATTGCAAGTAGAAAATTTCGCGAAATATGTCCAAGCATCAATCCTTTCAAAATAGACATGAGTAAGAAAATAGCAATTGTCGATTATGGAATGGGGAATATAAATTCTGTCAAAAGAAAAATCCTGCAACTTGGCGCGGAAGTAATTGTGACCTCCAACCCAGAAGAAATTCTCACTGCTGATAAAATTATATTACCCGGGGTGGGACATTTCTCTAAAGCAATGGAAAGTCTACGTGCACATCAACTGGTAGAGCCACTAAACAAAGCTGTTTTAGAGAATCATACGCCAATCTTAGGGATTTGCCTTGGAATGCAATTGATGGCATTGAGTAGTGAAGAGGGAAGTGTTCCAGGCTTGGGATGGTTTGATGCAACTGTAGTTCGTTTTAATGTCGAGGATCAACTCCACTTTAAAATTCCTCATACTGGTTGGAATCAAGTTATCTGGCAAAAAGAATCCCCACTGGAGAAAGGACTTACCAAGGAATCAGAATTTTATTTTGTGCACGCTTTTCACTTGAAGACGAATAATCCTGAGGACAATCTGAATCTGACTGATTATGAATACCAATTCCCTTCTGCAATCTCCAAGGGGCACATTTATGGTGTTCAATATCATCCAGAGAAAAGTCATGATGCAGGGCTTCAAATGTTAAAAAACTTTATTGAAATCTAATGTTTAGACCTCGTGTAATTCCCGTTTTGCTTTTGAAGGATTTAGCCTTGGTGAAGTCCACTAATTTTAAGGATTACCACTACATTGGTGATCCAATCAATGCAGTTCGGATTTTCAATGATCTACGCGCAGACGAACTTGTTTTCCTTGATATTGAAGCTTCAAAAGAGAAGAGACTAATCTCATTAGATTTCGTACGAGATGTTGGTGAAGAAGCGAACATGCCGTTTGCTGTAGGTGGAGGAATTAAAACCATTGAAGCTATTCGTCAGGTAATCAATGCTGGCGCAGAAAAAGTGGTCATCAATACAGCAGCAGCAGAAAATCCAGAATTTATTAGAGAAGCAGCTGATACATTTGGATCTTCAACAATCGTTGTGTGCATTGACGTTAAAAAGAAATTTTTGAAAGGCTATCAAACCTGGATACTTGGTGGAAAAAAATCCACTGGAATTACCCCTATTGATTTCGCCAAGAAAATGCAAGATTTAGGAGCTGGAGAACTGATTATTCAATCCATTGAACGGGATGGAACACGATTAGGATATGATGTTGAGCTGATCCATTCAATTTCTACTGCAGTGACAATTCCAGTGGTTGCATTGGGGGGAGCTGGGAAAATTTCAGATCTCAAAGATGCTCATACTAAGTCCTTCGCGAATGGACTTGCCGCAGGCAGTATGTTTGTATATCAGGGAAGTAAAAAAGGAGTCTTGATAAATTACCCAAATAAATCAGAATTGAACTTCTAATAAATGCCCGCGTTTTAGTGTGTATGCAGCCATTTTTATCTAATTTAGCCCTCTACTAAATAGACCCTTCAATCTCGAAGACGACTACTTTATGAACGATAAACATTATCAACAATGCACTCGGTGCGTCATGGATACTACTGATCCCGCAATTCAATTCGACGAGAGCGGAAATTGTAATCATTGTACAGAATTTCTCGATAAAAGAGCTAAATACAAATACCGTGGAGAAGAGAGTGATCGAGCTTTGAAGCAGGTCATAGAAGATATGAAAGCCACTGGAAAGGGAAGAGAATACGACTGTATTGTTGGCCTGAGTGGAGGTGTGGACAGCTGTTATGCTGCTTATCTTTTAAAGCAAAATGGACTGCGTGTACTAGCTGTTCATCTTGACAATGGTTGGAATTCCGAAGAAGCTGTTCAGAACATTAAAAGCGTTGCACAGAAACTCGATATTGATTACGAAAGTTATGTGCTAGATTGGGAGGAATTCAAAAATCTTCAGTTGTCTTTTCTCAAAGCCTCTGTTCCTGAAGCTGAAACACCAACAGATATTGCAATTCTAGCAAGTGTTCATCATTTTGCATCAAAATACAAAGTCAAATATATCGTTAGTGGCGGCAATTTTGCGACTGAAGGAATTCTTCCAAAATACTGGCACTATGACGCAAAAGACAAAAAATACTTGACCTCTATTCAGAAGAAATTTGGAACTGTGCGTTTGAAGAAATTTCCAACTTTTGGATTCAACAAAGAGATGATTCACAAAGTCGTAAAGCGAACGAAAATCATCTACTTATTGAACTATGTGGACTACAAGAAGGACGAGACAATGGAATTTCTTAAGAAGGAATTGGATTGGAAGTACTATGGAGGCAAGCATTATGAATCCAAATATACTGGCTTCATTCAATCGTATTACCTGGTTAAAAAATTCGATCTCGATTACAGAAGAGCAACTCTTTCCAGCCAAATTTGCACTGGAGATGTAACGAGAGATGAAGCACTAGAAATTCTAAAAATATCTTCTTATGCTTCTATTGATGTCGAAAAGGAAAAAGCATATCTCGCTAAAAAGTTAGGGATTTCACTCGCCGAATTTCAAGCAATAATTGATCTTCCACCAAAGTGGTATACTGACTATCCAAACAATGAGAAAAAGCTCGCATTCGTCTACAATACCTATCGGAAATTATTCAAGAAGGAAAAGTTAGGGAGTTTCTAGCCTCAAACTTTACCCTTCATTTTTAAAAAATCGAACCCCTCAAAAAGACCGTGTGTTCATACTAGCCATTCAAGAATCATGGTGTTAACTACTTATTCACACACCTTGGTTTAGAACTTGTTAGGGTCAAAAGCATAGATAATCGTTCATGTTAGCATAACTTTCTCTATTTTGCACTCTAGATGGATCTTATTGAGCCTATAGTCACTGAAAAACCAAATACTGATCGCATTCCTTTGCAACTGGAACGAACCCATAATACATGTCCCCTATGTACGTCGGACAAAATTGAAAAACTACCAAAATTCAATGGAGCTTTTTTGGCTTCTTGCATGGAGTGTTCTTTCGTCTTTTCAGAAAGAATTCCAACAAAGAAGGAACTGGATGCGTATTACAATGATGAGTATGAAGTAACAAGTTTCTACTCTCAAATTACAGCAGCCAGGTATAATGAATTACTGGATTATTTTGAGAAATTCCGCTTAACGAACAAAATACTGGATGTTGGTTGTGGGAATGGTTTCTTTCTCGAAGCGGCACAGAAACGCGGCTGGGAAGTATATGGTGCAGACTTTTCAAAAAGCTCGATTGAGATCTGCAAGAAGAAGGGAATTCACATGCATGAGGGGATCTTAACTTCTGATGCCTTTCCACCTGATTCCTT
Organism: Crocinitomicaceae bacterium; assembly: GCA_047621865.1. Taxonomy (GTDB): domain Bacteria; phylum Bacteroidota; class Bacteroidia; order Flavobacteriales_D; family Crocinitomicaceae; genus UBA4466. The sequence goes on from JBLHON010000013.1 coordinate 15,168, forward strand.
TGATGTTGTTACATCATTCGAAGTCCTTGAGCACATCAATAATCCAAATGAAGAGCTTGGCTACATCAATTCATTTTTGCGTAAAAATGGAATTGCATATGTTACAACTCCGAATTTCAATGCCTTGCTTCGTTACCGGCTTGGAGAGAAATACGACGTGATTAATTATCCTGAGCATCTTACTTATTACACCCGTAAGACACTAAAAAAGGTGTTTCAAAAAAATAATTTTCGAGCACTTTCAATTCGAACTACAGGAGTGAGCATAACACGATTGAAAACAAGTAAAGGAAAAAGTAATCAAGCCTATGTCTCAGAAACCTCTGATGATGAGTTACTACGACATAAGATTGAAAAAAAATGGCACCTCAAAGCACTCAAACGTTTCACAAATTGGTGGTTGAATCTGTTTAAAATTGGCAATAGCCTTAAGGGGATCTTTCAGAAGGTTTAGATTAATTTTTTCGCTGCTCCCAAAATTCATACTTTTGCCCGCATGTGTGGTATAACAGGTCTAATTGATTTCGGAAAAACGTCAACGATAGCTGAGTTGAAAAAAATGACAACAGCTATCGCCCATAGAGGACCTGATGGTGAAGGATTAGAGCTCCTCCAAAGCGACCAAGCACTTATTGGATTTGGTCATCGCAGACTCGCCATTCTCGACCTATCTGAACTCGGAAAACAGCCCATGCAATTTGAGCATTTATGGTTGTGCTTCAATGGTGAAGTCTACAATTTTCGGGAGATTAAAAAGGAATTATCAAGCCTAGGACATTCATTTAAAGGTGATTCGGATTCAGAAATGATTCTGCATGCCTATGCTCAATGGGGAGCTAAATGTATCGAACGATTCATAGGGATGTTTGCACTCGTTATTTATGACATCAAACATGAGAAGGTTTTTTGTGCACGAGACAGAGCTGGAGTAAAACCATTCTTCTACTATTGGAAAGATGGTCTATTCCTTTTCTCCTCAGAGTTGAAATCATTTCATGAGCACCCAAAATTTCAGAAAGAAATCGATCAAGATAGTGTTGCTGCTTTTATGCAATACGGAAATGTACCCTCACCCCACTGCATCTTTAAGCACTGCAGAAAGGTTAGCCCCGGACATACGTTGACTCTTTCACTCACAAATAAAACACTAGAAGAACATAAATATTGGGATGTCTACGATGCATACAATCAACCAAAGCTCGATTTATCCTATGAGGATGCACTTCAAGAAACGGAAACAATCTTGCAGTCAGCATTTGATTATCGCATGGTTTCTGACGTTCCTGTTGGCGTCTTTCTGAGTGGTGGATATGATAGTGTTGCCGTAACTTCTTTGCTCCAAAAAGAGCGCACAGAAAAGCTTAAGACATACACAATTGGTGTTCCAGATCTTGGATTGAATGAAGCACCCTATGCAAAGGAAATAGCTGCCCATCTGGGTACAAATCATACGGAAATTACGTGTACACAAAAGGAGGCCTTGGAGTTAATCGAAGATCTACCTTTCTATTTTGACGAGCCATTTGCAGATTCATCAGCAATCCCAACAACTTTGGTGAGTAAAATGGCCAGAAAAGAAGTCACTGTTGCACTCAGTGCAGATGCTGGAGATGAAATTTTCGCGGGCTACAACAGGTATGATTACATGGCGAGATATGGGGCGAAACTGAATAAAATCCCCGGATTCGTTCGGAAATCAGCAGCAGTAACAATGAGAGGAGTTCGTTCTGAGTGGTTGCCAATTCTAAAGAACAAATACAACTTCCACAATCGCTACGAGAAATTAAAAAATGTGCTTCGCGATCCTTCTGATCAAAACATTATGCTCAGCCTGAGCCAGCAGTTCACTGATCAACAGATGAATAAAATCATGCAATGTGATTTCAAGAGATTGGCGACAGCATATACAAGTGAAGCAATGCACTCTGAAAACAAGTCTTCCTTAGCCTATATGATGGCAATTGATTATCAAACGTATCTGGTTGATGACATTCTGCAAAAAGTTGATCGTTCTACCATGTCTGTTGGACTTGAAGGCAGGGAACCATTTCTAGATCATCGAATTATTGAATTTGCGGCTCGACTCCCAGATCATTACAAATATTCAGACGGCATTAAAAAACGTCTCTTGCGCGATATTGTTCATCAGTACGTACCCAAAGAGATGATGGATCGCCCGAAAATGGGCTTTGCCATTCCAATTGCAGAATGGATGATGACGGAATTACGCCCACTCGTAGATGAGTTCATTTCAGAAAAAAGTATCACTGAACAAGGGCTTTTAAATTGGGCAGAGATCGATAAAATGAAGAAATCTTTTTTCTCAGGAAAGAAGGAATACGACACAAAAATCTGGTACGTGCTGATGTTTCAGATGTGGTATGCAAAATGGATGTCCTAAACTTGAATGCTAAGTTCTCGTCTTCACAATCGTGAACTTATTTTTGAGTAAAAGGAATGGTTTTTCAAAATATTTATAGGAAAGCACAGAGACTAGAATTGTGATTGAGAGAGAAATTATTCCAACAAGAGTGAGAAGAAGAATATCAAGCTCATAATACAATTGCAGCTTATCAAAAATAATCCTTGTCAAAATCAGAAAGATCGCGTGGTACATATACATCCCATAGGTATACTTTCCAAGACGAGAAATTAGGCTCGGTTTTCCACCTGATTCTGCATCCACCAAATAAAGTATGAGAAGTAGGTAGTTTACTGGAAGTACTAGAGCAATCAGATGGATTGAAGGGTACATGCCAATTACGATTAGGACGATCACGATGATCACAATATTTGCCACAAATAATGATCTATTCATTAATCTAGACGAAATATAATCCTTGTAATTGGTATACAGGATTGCGCCAATACATCCAATCATCAGATAATTTATATTCGCAAACGTATGAAAATACGTGATTCCCTCACTAAACACAATAAAGAACATCGAAAGAATGCATGCAATGCAGCAAAATAAAAGCAACAGCTTACGCTTAAAGAGGAGCAAAAAACAGATGGGCCAAAACACATAGAATTGCTCTTCGATCGCGACGCTCCAGCCAATCACCATATTAATTCTATTTGAACTCTCCAGAACATCAAAATTATTGAGCATGAGCAGGTTCTTGGCAATACTCCCATCGAAATAAAACGAATTAAATAGATAAGGCAGGATAAAAATTCCGCTAAGAAATACGAGATAATACAAGGGCCAAATCCTTAATATTCGCCTAATATAGAATTTGCCAACGTGTATTTTTCCATTCGTCTTATGTTCGCGAATGAGCAGGTAGGTAATTAAGAATCCACTTAGTACAAAAAATAAATGCACGCCCATGCCACCTGTATTCACGAGCGCATGAAAAAAGGTCTTCAAATTCGCTGAATCAGTAATAGCATCGAAATTAAATGTATTGAAGAGATGGGCCCAGAAAACTAGAAAAAAAGCAATAAACCTCAAAGAATCAAGCCTTCTAAAGTAGATCATAGTAGGGATTGCAAAGTCATGGAGTTATACATTAGCAAATACTTTATCTGATTCTCAAAGCTCAAAAATACAATTCTGTAACTGCATTAACATATAGATTAGCCCTTGTTTGTCCGAAAGGATCATTTTGATCTTCAAGCTAGATGAATATGAGTAGTCCAATTAGCCATAAAAACAGTAATTTGGCTGCAAAATTATACTTACTGTATACTACAAAAATCGTCTGAAAAAAGTACTCTATATATCGTATGATGGAATGACTGATCCACTTGGGCAGTCACAGGTTTTGCCCTACATCAGTGGATTGACAAAAAAAGGATATGAATTCCATCTGATCAGCTTTGAGAAAATGGATCGTTACCTGCATCACAAACGCCATATTCGAAAAATATGCGAGGATAATGGAATCCATTGGCATCCTCAGGATTATCATTCTAAAGGGGGCCTATTCAAAACGATCAAACAGGTAAGAAGAATGCGTAAAATCGCACGTTATCTTCATAGTCAGCATAATTTTAGCATTGTTCATTGCCGTAGTTACATCTCGGCATTAGTTGGCTTAAATATGAAGCGTTCGTTTGGAACAAAATTCGTTTTTGATATGCGCGGATTTTGGGCAGATGAGCGTGTTGATGGCAAAATATGGGATCTGAAAAACCCATTATTTAAGAGGATTTACACTTATTTCAAACGAAAAGAAATTCAGTTTTTCACGAAGTCAGATTATACTATTTCGCTTACTGAAAATGGAAAGGAGGAAATTTTATCTTGGAAATCACTCGCTGCTAATCCTCCAAAAATTAAGGTAATTCCATGCTGTGTCAACCTAGATTTGTTTGATCCTTCGAAAATCAAAAAGAGCGATCAAGTTGCATTGAAAGATAAGCTTGGGATTTCATCTGAGACATATGTTTTAGGTTATATAGGCTCGATTGGCACCTGGTACATGCTCGCTGAGATGTTGGATTATTTCAAATGTCTCCACGCGTCGAATCCTACAGCAATTTTTCTGTTTGTCACCGCCGAAAATTCGGAAATGATTCATTCTGTTGCCAGCGAAAAGGGAATTGATCCAAGTTCACTAATTATAACTTCATCATTACATCAAGGAGTGCCTTTGCACATTTCAATCTTTGATCATTCTATATTTTTCATTCGAGCTTCCTATTCTAAGAAAGCTTCGTCGCCCACTAAACAAGCTGAAATTATGGCAATGGGAATCCCGTTAGTCTGCAATTCGGGTGTTGGCGATACAGATCATATCGTTCGTAAATATGCCTCTGGAATCGTAATTGACACGTTTGATGAGGTTAGCTACAATGCAAGCCTTGTTGATACAAACTTTGACGCAGAGCATGTGATGAAAGGGGCGAAAGATTATTTTTCGTTGGAACAGGGAATCGAACGTTATTTACAGGTTTACAAGGAGGTTGATGGGTAAAAAACTCTTCATATTGGCTCCCTATCCTCATGGTCAAGCACCCTCACAACGTTTTCGTTTCGAGCAATACATGGACTTTTTTAAAGAGTCGGGATTTGAAGTTGAATTTCACCCATTTCTAAGTGAAAAAACGTGGAAATCACTGTATGTCAATGGTTCCTTTTTCAGAAAAGCTTTTGGAATGATGGGAAGTTTTTGGCGTCGTTTTATTCTCCTTTTTAGGCTCAAAAAAGCACACACCATTCTAATTCATAGAGAAGCTTCCATGGTTGGTCCTCCACTATTTGAGTGGGCAATTGCCAAAGTTCTTCGCAAAAAGTACGTTTATGACTTTGATGATGCTATTTGGCTCCCAAATTACAGTGAGAGCAATGCGAAATTCCATCGATTGAAAGCATACGGAAAAGTAAAAAAAATCATGAAGTGGGCTGGCTCGATTAGTGCTGGGAATCAATATCTGATGGATTACGCGCTCAAGTTCAACAAGAATGTGTCTATCATCCCAACAACAATTGACTTAGAGAATGTACACAATCGACCGACAAATCATCAGGCTAATCCCCCAGTAATTGGATGGACAGGTACACATACCACCATGCACTATTTGGAAGAGATTCTCCCTGTCTTGAAGGAACTAGAGAAGCAATACGAATTCATTTTCAGAGTAATTTCCAACGAAAATCCATCCTTTGAATTAACATCCTTCGAATTCGTTAAATGGAATAAAGTCGATGAAATAAAGGATCTATCCAGCTTCTCGATTGGCATCATGCCGCTCAGTGACACGATTTGGGCAAAAGGAAAATGTGGCTTCAAAGGATTGCAGTACATGGCCTTGGAAATCCCCTCGATAATTTCCCCAGTTGGCGTTAATAGCTCCATTGTTGAACACGGCCAGAATGGATATTTATGCCAGGATGCCTCAGAATGGAAAGCACATCTCATCGAATTACTTGAGAGCCCAGAACTGCGCCAGAAAATTGGAAAATTGGGTTACGAAACTGTGCGTGAACATTTTTCCGTGGCTTCAAATAAACCCATCTACGCTAAACTCCTTGGAATATGAAATTGTTATTCGCCACAGCAAACGTCAACAAAGCAAAGGAAATTGCTGCTCTGCTCCCTGAAAAATATTCACTGCTAACCCTAAAAGACATTGATCTTCAAGAGGACATCCCTGAAACGAGTGATACATTAGAAGGCAATGCACAGCAGAAGTCGAATTATGTTGTCACGCACTTCGGGCTCGATTGTTTCGCAGATGATACTGGACTGGAGGTTCTCGCTTTGGATAAAGCACCAGGAGTTTATTCAGCGAGATATGCTGGAGCAGAGCGAAGTGACGAAAAAAACATGGATTTATTACTTCGAAATCTGCAAGGCCAGGAAGATAGAAGTGCACGCTTTAGAACGGTAATTTCTCTTCATCTAAATGGCGAAACACATCTCTTTGAGGGAATCGTAAAGGGTATAATCCGCACTGAAAAACGTGGAATTAATGGTTTTGGTTATGATCCACTCTTTGAACCAGAAAGTTGTGGAAAAACATTTGCTGAAATGGAGCTCGATGAAAAAAATAAATTCAGTCATAGAGCCCTCGCCTTCAGGCAGATGATCGGTTTTTTGTCCAAATAAACACGTCTTTTCTTCACAATAGAAAACTGACTAGAATTCAACGTGATCTGAGAAAACCAGACTCATTTATCCTGAATTGCGCTTTTTACCACCTCTTAATGTGTTGTTTTATAGTTATTTATGCGCTTTACTAGATCTTCCATGAAAATCAGTAGCATAGATGATGCGGAATACTCTACTTTTTACAAACCGTTTTGTATTCAACAATTAATTTGCAATATTTGAATAGAGATGCTTCCGAAATCGATTAAGTCGACTCTTAGAGAGCATTTTAGAAAAAAATAATTGTCAGAAACCACTTCTACGGCCGTTTTGAATAAAAACTAACAATTTAGACGAATTCATAGAATGGTGCAGCAGGTGAAAGGTTGAAAGAAGTTTTCTAGTTAACAACTAGATAATTAGCTACTTAAATAAAACAACTGATGTCAAAGGAATTAAGAATTCAGGCGGGTAAAGAAGTGGATCAAATTGAGGCTTTACTAAGCACTAATTTGAAAGACGAATACCAATCACTTTTACTCGTTCAAACTGCGTTTAATACCCTAGAAGACTTATATATTATTACTGATAGTGAAGGAGTTGCCCTCTTGGCGAATGATCCATTGGAAAAGGTCTACCATGTAAATTCGGACGATATCATTGGCCAGAATATTCGTGCATTTTTCGAACATGATGAAATGGCAGCGTACAATTTGGATTTCAGTTCTTGCCTACCATTATCTGAGCAATTCTCATCGTCTTACTCAGAGTCTAGGACGAAAAATGAACATATTGAGATCAAAATCAGCAATCAAGTCGTAAGTCTGAAAGATGGTTATGGATTGATGTACAAAATCAAACCTGTTAATATCAAAGTCAATTCGAAAGAGGCTGGAATTGAGGTAGCTAAGAAATATAAAGATTTGGTTACCAATCTTTCAAGTCAACCTGAGGCACTTCTTAAAGGAATTATGAGTGCTGTAGCAGACAAAGACAACCTTCTCTCACAAATCAGACAGATTTTCGAAGACAAGCCAAGAAAGAATCTTACTGAAATCGCTTTTCTTCGTGCTTTAGAGGAAATCCAATAGACGACTTCCAGCACCCATTATCACCCTACTAATTAGTTTTCGCAAAGCAAGATTGGAACTCATCTCGGAAAAATTATTCCATTTTTTTTCTGACTGCCTAATTCGTTTAACTTTACTGTGTTAACAGGAATCGCCGAAATGCTCTTCAACAGTACTGACTTCTTCGTGTTCTTTTTCGCCGTCTTTGCTCTCTATTGGATCATTGATCAGCGATATCGTTGGATACTGCTTCTTGCCGCCAGCTACTTTTTTTACATGAGTTGGGAGCCAGTCTATCTTGTGCTCATTCTTTTTTCCACGGCTGTTGATTACTTTGCCTGCAATTATCTGACGAGTAGTGCTTCAGATCGAAAACGGAAATTGGGCTTATTTATCAGTGTGGTAACCAATCTTGGACTCCTTTTCACTTTTAAATATTACGATTTCTTCCAAGAAACTATTGTCGAGCTTGCTCATAGTATGGATATCGAGTATATCCCATCTACTTCTTCGTTGCTCCTACCCGTGGGAATCAGCTTCTATACGTTCCAAACTCTGAGTTATAGCATTGATGTTTACCGTAAAACAATTAATGCAGAACGTCATCTTGGTAAATTCGCACTCTATGTATCTTTCTTTCCACAATTAGTTGCAGGACCAATTGAACGTGCAAAGGATTTGCTTCCACAAATGCATCGTAAAGGGCTCAAATTAAGCCATCAGGCATTTCGAGAAGGTTCTCTGCTATTTGCTTGGGGACTCTTCAAAAAAATCGTTGTTGCTGACAATTGCGCGATGCTAGTAGAGGCTCACTACGATAGCTATGAACTTCACAGTGGAGGATCACTTCTCTTTGTAACCTACTTGTTCGCGATACAGATTTATTGCGATTTTTCGGGCTATTCAGATATGGCAATTGGAATTGCAAAACTGCTCGGGTTTGAACTGAAACAGAATTTTAAAACACCCTATTTCAGTAGTTCCTTTACGAAATTTTGGAGGAGATGGCACATTTCCTTGTCCTCTTGGATGCGTGATTATATCTATGTTCCACTTGGTGGTAATAAATCTGGATCAAAGCTCAAACAATCGGGTAATCTCATGGCAACAATGGGAATTGGAGGACTCTGGCATGGCCCGTCCCTTAATTTTATTTTGTGGGGACTTGTGAATGGAATCATGCTCGTTTTAGAGAAAATTATTGGCTTTAGAAAAGGTCCTATCCCCTTCTGGAGAAGATTACTTGGTGCTTTTGTCGTGCTTAACGTCATCTCTTTAACATGGGTTTTCTTTCGTGCAGATTCGTTTGATCAGGCAATGTCAATCTTTGGGAAAATCTTCACGATGCATCCCTCAGAACTCTATGTGATGCTTGGCGAGTATAAATACAGTCCAGCTATTATTGGAGCTTTACTATTGATCATCTTTGAGATTCAACATCCCTTCAGTTCGATTCTTAAGCTGCTAGATCGAAAACCTATTTGGAGATATTCACATTATCTCGTCCTTGTATTTGCCCTTTTGCTTCTCGGAAACACTGTTGGAGTGCCATTCATCTATTTTCAATTTTAAGTATGAAGAAAATCATTCTCAAATTGTTAGTGATAAGCCTGATCGCTTTTGTCTACGATCGTGGATTGGGATGGTATCTTGACACGCGTTATGAAGCCAATCAAGGGCCACATTCTAACGGACATTTAAATTATTATCTGCATCATGAGAATTCCGACACACTATTCATAGGATCTTCGCGAATGGCGCATCACGTGGATCCAGAATTCTTTGGGGATGGCGCCTATAATTTGTCGAAAAACGGAATGCATATTGGCTATCAGGCGGCTGTAGTTGATTTGCTTGAACAGAATCATCGTTTACCTTCAAACGTGCTTGTGCTGCACTTAGAACCTGAGGATATGCTCCTCCAGTATGCTGAAAAGCTCGATGCAGATCTTCATAGTTTACGTTACTACTATGGTTCGAATGATTACATCACTGAGGAGATCAACAATTACTCACGTTTTGAATTCATGAAATACTATTCTGAATTGTATAGACACAGTGGCAATGGGATCTCATTAATCGTGAATGCTTCCCAAAGTAGACCTTCGTCCAATGGATATACACCAATTTTGGGC
>JBLHON010000014.1:0-24699 GCA_047621865.1 Crocinitomicaceae bacterium
AGTTTCAAAGGTAGTCAAGAGGAGATCATTCAGAATGTATTGAACGGTAAGAATACATTTGTAATAATGCCAACAGGAGGCGGTAAGTCAATGTGCTACCAATTGCCCGCGATAATCTCCCCAGGGACGGCTGTAGTCGTTTCCCCGTTGATTGCCCTGATGAAGAACCAAGTGGATGCAATTCGGCACGTCTCAAATGACGATTCCGTTGCCCACTTTTTAAATTCCTCTCTTTCGAAAGCAGACATTGTCAGAGTGAAGGAAGATATCGTTGCTCAAAAAACGAAACTACTTTATGTTGCGCCAGAATCGCTCACTAAAAAAGAAAATATTGAGTTCCTAACACAAGTCAATATTTCCTTTTTCGCGATTGATGAAGCACACTGTATTTCTGAATGGGGACATGATTTCCGACCTGAATATCGTCGATTGAGAGAAATCTTTCACGAAATTTCTGATGTTCCAATTATTGCATTGACGGCAACTGCAACTCCAAAGGTTCAGAATGATATTCAGAAGAATTTAAATATGCTCGATGCAGTAGTGTTTAAATCTTCATTTAATAGAGAGAACTTATATTATCAGATCTTTCCTAAAAAAGACGTTGAGAAACAAATCATTCGTTACGTTCGAACCAAAGAAGGAAAAAGCGGCATTATATATTGCTTGAGCAGGAAGAAAGTGGAAGAGCTCGCTGAAGTACTTAAGGTAAACGGAATCAAAGCACTTCCTTATCACGCTGGATTGGACGCTGTAACAAGGGCACGCCATCAGGACATGTTTCTGATGGAGGATGTTGATGTAATTGTTGCTACCATTGCATTCGGAATGGGGATTGACAAACCAGACGTTCGTTTTGTGATTCATCATGATATTCCAAAGTCGCTTGAGAGTTATTATCAAGAAACAGGTCGAGCTGGACGAGATGGAGGCGAAGGTGAGTGCATTGCATTCTATCGTTACAAAGATGTTGAGAAATTGGAAAAGTTCCTTCAAGGAAAACCAGTTGCTGAGCAAGAAATTGGACGACAACTATTGAATGAAATTGCATCCTATTCTGAAACGTCTGTCTGTCGTAGGAAAATGATTCTTCACTATTTCGGTGAAATGTACGACGAAACGGCCTGTGGAGAATTATGCGATAACTGCAGGCACCCAAGAGAGAAGCAGGAAGGGAAAGACTTTATCCTTTGGCTGCTCAAATCAATAAGATCATTAAAAGAAACTCAAAGAGCTAAGCATTATTGCTCATTCTTATCTGGAACCCTTACTGCTGAAATCAAGGCATACAGGCACGACGAGGATGAGTTATTTGCTATTGGGAAAGAGAAAGACGAGCATTTTTGGAATGCAGTTATTCGTCAAACTGCCGTGTCTGGACTTATTTCGAAGGACATCGAAACATATGGTGTGCTAAAACTGACAGAGGCAGGCCATGAATTTATTGCTAATCCCAAATCATTTCTACTGATTCAAGAACGAGATTATCTCGTTGATGAGGACGAAGGTGATGATGGATCTGTAGGTGGACGAAATGCAGTGTTGGATGCCGTGCTTTATGATCAATTGGTAGATTTGCGAAGACGAATTTCAAAGGAGAAAAGTATCCCGCCATTCGTTATTTTTCAAGAGCCATCACTTCGGGATATGTGTTTTCAATATCCAATATCAATTGAAGAACTAACCAATATCCAAGGAGTTGGTAATGGGAAGGCAAGTAGATATGGAGCACCATTCGCAGCGCTCGTTAAAAAATATGTAGAGGATAATAACATTGAACGAGCACAGGACATGGTTGTGAAATCAGTCGTGAATAAATCTGGCATGAAAGTGCAGCTCATTCAAAATATTGATCGAAAACTTCCACTTGAAGATATTGGTCGAGCACAAGGGAAAACGGTCGAAGAGGTAATTGATGAGATTGAATCAATTGTTCTAAGTGGAACAAGAGTGAACATCAATTACTACATTGATGATATTCTCGACGAGGATGTGCAACAGGAAATATATGATTATTTCTTCGAGGCCGAAACAGATGATCTCACATTAGCTTATGGAGAATTTGATGGAGATTATTCCGAGGAAGAATTGCGTCTAATGCGGATAAAATTCATGAGCGAAGTCGCGAACTAAAAATGCATTTTCCAAGAATTTTTTGAGATTTAGTTCGTTAGACTTAATGAGTATTCGACGAACTCACTTAAATCTACGTCCAATTGATTTAAAATCTTATGTAGGCATACCTTTTATGCTTTTTTTACGTCCTATTAATACTACCTTTATTTTCAAATTAAATAGTTTATGAAATTTGCTACTACATTAATTTTTCTCCTAGTGACAATATTGGCTTATTCTCAGCCGCCGTCAGCAGATTTTTCAGCGAGCCCTCTCGAAGTCTGCATAGGTGATCCAATAAACTTTACGGATCTGTCAGTTGCTGGTGCATCTCCTCTCAATACACGTGTATGGGATTTTGGAGACGGAAACTCTTCAACATTGACAAATCCTTCCCATACGTATACTACAGCGGGTTCCTATACAATTACACTCGTTGTAACGGCCTTAAATGGTCAGTCTGATGCTGAAGTGAAAGTCGTATATGTAACTGTTCACCCTCTTCCGATCGTTGGTTTTACGACTTCTGGGAATGGTTGTACTGTTCCCTTTGATGTAACCTTTACGAATACATCTGATACAGGAGCAGGGATTAATTATGCATGGGATTTCGGAAATACTCAAACATCTACACTTGAGAATCCAGCACCTGTAACGTATGGGTCAGCAGGAACATTTACAGTAACACTCATCGTTACAAATACGATAACAGGTTGTGTCAATACAACAACTCAAGATCTTGTTGTCTCAGATTACACGGCCGAATTTACAATGCCTGCTTCTGGTTGTGTTGGTGACCTGATCCAGTTTACTGATGCTTCAACTGTTGGAACGAATACTTGGTCTTGGGATTTTGGTGATACTGGTACATCAGGTAGTCAGAACCCAACACATGCTTATTCGGCACCAGGTGTCTATACTGTTACATTGAATGCTGGAAATTCAGTGTCTGGATGTGCTGATGGAGTGACACATGATATTACGATTAATCCATTGCCTGTACCATCATTCACAGCAGATATTACTACAGGATGTGCACCTCTTGTGGTGACCTTCACGAATACGTCTGGGGCTGGTGTTACATTTGATTGGGACTTTGGAAATGGAAGTACGTTTAGTGGGCCGAATCCTCCTTCTCAAAGCTACACAGCAGATGGATCGTATACAGTTTCATTGAGTATGACAGACGCGAATGGATGTGTCGGAATAATTACCATGCCAGCTCTTATTGTTGTAAGTGCACCAATTGTTCAATTTACAATGGATCAATACAATGGATGTGAGCCAGTGACTGTGACGTTTACAGATGGCTCGATTGAACCAGATCCTATTGGAGATCCTATCGTCACTTGGCTTTGGGATTTTGGTGATGGAAGCCCTATTTCTTCAGGAGAAGTTCCACCACCACACGTATATAATGAAGGAGTTTATTCTGTTACACTGACTGTTGTTACGGCAAATGGATGTCAGGCAACTATAACATATACTGATACGATTCAAATTGGATCAATTCTCAATGTTGATTTCTCTATTGCTCCAGTTATAGAGTGCGCGAAAACCCCAATTGATTTTATCGATTTAACAACATTCAATGGAACACCCGGTCCAGGAGAGGTTAGTTACAACTGGGACTTTGGAGATGGTGGAACAAGCACACAGCAGAGTCCAACATACATGTATCCTACTGATACTGGATATTTCGATGTACAATTAATTGTAGAATGGAGAGGCTGTATTGATACATTGATTGTGCCTCAGGCAGTTTATATTATGGCGCCAATCTCGATTTTTACACCTGATAACCTCCTGTTTTGTAATCCAGGATCGTTGCCAATAACAGTAAATATAACAGATCAAGCTATTCTAGGAACGATTCCTGATGACGTTTTTATGACGTACTCATGGGGTGACGGAACCTTCACTAATTTCGATGACCCTGTCCTCGATGGTCCAACCCAAGGGAATACATCCCACGATTATAATGCCTATGGAACCTATGTAATTCAGCAGGCAGTTTACAATTCAACAACTGGTTGTTCAGATAGTACGCAGCAAACAATTCACGTTTCTTGGGTCACGGCTGACTTCACATTGTCTAATGACTCAACCTGTGTAGGAGATCCAATTACACTGACGAGTACTTCGGCAACAGCACCTATGCATCCATTTGGAACTTTCTCGTATGATATGGGTGATGGTGGATCGACCTCTGGAAATCCAGCTACGTACACCTATAATACTTTTGGGGCTTATGACGTTGTTCTTACGGCGACAAACTCAGTAGGTTGTTCAGATAACTCGACGTTTATTGGTATGGACGCCTTAGCATTGCCTCAAGCTGGAATTACTGCTTCAGATATTGCAGGATGTGCACCAATTACAGTGACTTATGATAATAGCTCGGCAGTTGTTGGGAATGGTGTACCACTCTCCAGTTTCTTATGGACTTTCCCAGATTTGTCTACGCAAGTAACATCCAATGTTGCTACCTCAACGAATTACACCTATAATACACAGGGAACGTTTACAACGACCTTGGTGGTAACTGATCAATTTGGCTGCGTCTCGCCTCTGACGAGTGTAAATATGACGATTACGAAACCTACGGCTGCTTTCACGATGCCTGCAGTAGTTTGTGATCTTGAAGCATTTATTGCACTCAATGGCTCTACAGGAGCAACGAGTTACGAATGGTTTGTGGATGGAAGTTCATCTTCTTTCGCAACAGATTATGCGACCTCTTTTGATGAGGTAACCAATCCACCAGCAAATTCAGTAACGCATAACTTTGAATTAATAACCACAGACGCCAATGGGTGTATGGATACAGTTAATCAGGATATTGTTGTATCAATGCCATATGCTGATATCTCATATACGTTAACTGGTGCAAGTGTGAATGGAGCAGGAGAATTTACCTGTCCTCCAGTTTTCGCTAGTTTTACTGACAATAGTAGTTCGTATGGTAACATTACCAATTGGAACTGGGATTTTGGTGATGGTAAATTCTCAACACTTCAAGATCCTAACAATACGTATGTATTCTCTGGAATTTATTCAGCAGGATTGACGATTGTCGATGAATTTGGATGTACAGCGGACACACTCTTGTTTGAGTTCTTGGAAATTTTTGGACCAAGTGGGGATCCTGATTGGACAAGTCTAGGAGACGTCTGTGGACAGAGCTTCATTTTTGATGTAACTAACTTGAATAACGTAGATAATATTTCGTGGAATATGGGAGATGGAAATATCATCAACAGTTTGACCGGATTCCAATACAACTACGAATCGTTTGAAACGTTCAACCCAACTGCAACACTAAGTGATTCATTAGGATGTGAAATCATCTATGCATTGCCTCCGATTTTCATCGCGAACAATGGATTGGAAGCAGCGTTTACAGCTTTACCTCCGGAAGGTCCTATGGGAACTCAATTTGAAATCAATCAGAATTCTACATTTACGAGTTCACCTATAGTAACTTGGACATGGTACTTCTTAGGAGATACAGTTGTGAATTTAAATGGAGCTGATTTCTCTTCTGACTTTGGACTTCCTGGAACGTACGAGATAACACTTGTTGTTGCTGATGCGAATGGCTGTCTAGATACCTATACGACCTCGATCATTGTAACGAATGACTTCCATCCACCAAACGTATTTACACCAAATGGTGATGGTGCGAATGATTTCTTCTCATTATCGGCGCCGATTTTCAAGTCCTTCGACATAGTAATCCTCAATCGTTGGGGGAATGTTGTTCATGAGCGTCAAAATGCAACAGGCATTCAACTTTGGGATGGTTTAACACCAAATGGAACACTCGTCAATGATGGCGTGTATTTCTATAAATTAGTTGGGATACTCGTAGACGATACAGCAGCTGAAAAGCATGGTAACGTTTCAGTCTTCTCAGGACCACAATAGAGAAAAATACTTAACATATCGTAGAGGCGGACGCATAAAAGTGTTCGCCTTTTTTTTGTGCGATTAGTTACTAGAAACTTAAAATGCATGAGATCATCTTGCACTAAGCTGTTGTCAAACTTGTCTCGAATGTAATGTTGCCGTCTAGCTGAGAACTTCATCTGTATAAAAGCGAACTAACACAGTTATTCATCCTTTCATTATGGAGTAATATTCGCTAACTTGTGTGCTAGAATTCACGAATATCTCTACTATGAAATACTTCTTAGCGATTGTTATTGCCCTGTGGTTGAGCGGTCTTTTTGCTCAAAATTCTCCTGAGTATTATATTAGTTTAGGGAATACAACTCCTCTTCAAGATCATGTTAAACCAACTAACTCAAGCAATTCTATTAAGAGTGGAATATGGAAAGAAACATTTGATGTTGGTATGTCAGGACCAGGTTCGACTGCAGGCCGACGTTTACGACCAGCAATGGAATATGGACAGCAATAGGGGTGGATAGCCTTGTATGGAAACACAGTTTTTTCGAAAGCAGTGGCGAATATTCATTTGATACTTCGCCCTTTACAAGTATTTCACCCAATGATGGTTTTATGCTATTCGATGTCGATTCTGTGAATACTCTCCTAGCACCTAATTATGATTCACTTAGTGCCGAACTCATATCTCCCTTGATTGATTTAACGGGGCAAACAACTGCTATGCTTGAAATACAGCAGGACTTTAGATTTTGTTGTAATAATACGCATGAAATTACAGTTTCTATTTCATCTGATGGCGGAACTACATGGGGAACTCCTTACGATCTTAGTGAGGGAATGATCCCAACAATGTCATACCAACAATGGAATTATGGGAGTTTTAGAAAACGTATAAACGTAACAAGCCAAGCGGCTGGAAACACTATTCTACTAAAATTTAATTGGGACGGTAATTCCTCTGGAAATACACATTACTATTGGAGCCTGGATGACGTCTGTATCGCAACTATGCCTGAGAATGATGTTGATGTTTTGTCGTCGACATTTGCTGGTGAAGATAACAGAGGGGTTCAATATGCTCGGACATGGGAAGGCCAAGTGAATCAGAAGTACACTATTGGGGCAGAGGTTCTCAATTTTGGAACACTTGATCAAACAGATGTTTCCGTTAGTGCAGATTTTACGTCTTTCGTTTCTGCTCAATCCACTCCATTACTAGAATCAGATTCCATGAAGTATATAGGCTCACTTGAGATATTGGCTCTGTCTCAAGGAGTGTACACAGGAACCTATTCGGCTATTTCCAATGGTGATTCACTTCCTAATCCTGGGGCCAATGAATTTACTCGAAAAATTGAGATTACAGACAATCCAGAATCGTATAGCATTGATGCTGAATATTCTTTGGATGGGATTGGGTTATATACGTCTCCTGTTTTATCATCCATTGGCACGAATTCATTTGAAGGAGTGAACGATGGATTAATTCTCGGTGCACTCTATTATATTCACGCGACCCAAAGTCATATTGGAATGCGCATTATGTTAGCTCCCGGTACGATTCCAGGTGGTGAATTCTACCCTTCTATAAAGGATTCAGCCTCATTTTGGAACGATGCCACTATCTCAGTCGCTGCCGCTGGCTCTCATACTATTTCTGCTTGGGATATTACTAATGGCTACATTAACATTTGCTTTTCTCCTTTTACACTACCTCCGGGAGCTTATTATGCTGCGATAGAACTTTATTCAAACGGCGGAGCGAACCCCGTTCGAGTGCTTGATGATATGACTATTACACAACCGAACTTTGCATCAGCAATTTACATTCCTAATGATACTACATACTCAAATGGAAATGCGTTTGCCATTAGATTAATGGATGGATACATCAGTTGTCACATTGGGTTAGACGAAAATAATTTGAACCTAGCTATGATAGCCCCGAATCCTTCACTTGGATTGGTTAACATAAGCAATCTTGGTACTACGGAAAATTTAATCGAAGTATTTGACCTCATTGGAAATAGACTCCTTACCAAATTTATTTACTCAGATGCGGAAATAGATTTGTCGGGGTATTCAAGTGGCATTTACGTGATCAAGATTTCAAACGATATCGATTCAATATCAGAATTAATTGTGATAGAATGACAAGCTCATTTCATTCAGATAACGAATAATCAGAAATACGTATTAACTATCGCTCGAAGAGATAATAGTGCGCATAACCTAAATCGTCCACGTACTCGAATTTAACCTCAGTCTTGGTCAATAGCATTACAGTATGTTTTTTCGTGGGTTCAGGATTGTTGCTGATGTCGTAAGGGATGATCGAAACAACTCCTGCATCGTCGTTCACTGTAAAAGCCCCAGCTTCATCTCTGGTGCCTGTGAGTTTAGGATGGGAATAAGTAATATTCATTGAATATGCACAGAGACCACCATCGCAATTCTCGAAGAAGATTTCGCCAGAAGCATCTAGATAATAATTGAATCCTTCGAGGGTTCGGTAACGGTATTCTGTTAAATGCCAAATTCCCGAAAGCTTTTTAAACGCGCGATCTTGCTTTGAACATCCAACTTGGAAGAGCAGCAAAACAAGGAGTGCTATTTGGATTGATTTAGTCAAAAGAGATGATTAGCTTTTTATCAGTCTTAATCATTTTCTTAAAAAGGTGTAAGGCATTTTTCTCTGCTTTAGCTTCCAGATTTAATCTTTTGGCATTTTTCATTAGGCGATTTTTGGCTTGATTTTCAAGAATTTTTCGCTCACGATCTGTCCATTCTCCTTGCTCCTGAAAGATTTCAGTCTTTTTTGGAGTGAGAATAACGTCGATAATCTTGGCTTTGGGTAAACTCACTAGAATTGTGTCAAGTGACGATTGATCAATTTTGTAATTGCCATCTGTAAGCTCAATTCCGTAGCGCACTTCACCATGAACAATAATCGTTAAACGACGTTTAATATCACGATTCATGCTTCGATCATAGATAATTGGCCATTCACGCGGGTCATAAAGACTAAGCTTTCCTGTGTAGCGCTCAACGCTATCCATTACGACTTCATCCAAATAATTAACAGTGCTAATTTCAGCAATGGTTCGAATTGATTCTATCTGAATGGGTGTGTCCGAAATAATTAATTCATCGCTCGAATTATCAGAAAAATACCAGTAAGCGAAGTAGCCTAAACCCCCAAGAAGTGCTACAATTGCAAGATTTGTTAGAAGTCGCTGGCGATCATTCATAGTCTGCCTCCTCTCCATAGTCTACAATGACTTTATCGAACCCCATTTGTTTGTAGAATTCACCTAAGAATAATTCCGCATTTTTTTCAGCATCCTTTATGATTCCAGTCTGCAAAATGTCATCTCGAATAGCATCTTCGCCTTGACGCATAAATTTATTTTTTTCTACTTGCGTAAATTTATCTCGAAAACCAGTGATGCTTTCCATCTTTGTATGGATTTGATTGGGGTCCATAGTAAATGAAGTTATGGTTGCAGGAGGAAGTTTAATCTTAACGGTATTTCCAATCACCTCTATATCACCCTCCTTGATCTTGCTCATGTCAATTCCTGCCTTTATTTTGGCCTTACAGCTGATCAAGAGTTTGCGATCTCCATATACCCATCTCTCTCCTGGGGCATCATCCATTTGCACAATTTTCCCAACAGTATATTCCGTTGTAGAAAGAAGACCAATGTTCTTTACCTCATAAACTGCAGGCTTAGGCAGTTCTTTTTTCTCTTCTTCACCACACGCGGAAAGAAACACAATTGAGAAGGTCAAGAAAATAGGGTACCACTTCATAGATATTACAAGTTACGAAAACGGAGCCAATGCCATCATTTGTATACCAATTTTTAACGATTCAGGATCGATATCAAATTGTGGATGATGAACTCCATGAACGATTCCTTTGGCTTCATTTCGAACGCCAAGTCTGAAAAAACACACGGGAACCTTTTGAGAGTAATAGGAGAAGTCTTCTGCTGTTAATCGAATTGGAAGCTCTTCCACATGATTCTCACCTAGAAACTCAGTTGCTATGGCACGCATTGCCTGAGTCGATTCTGGGTCATTCTCTAAATAGGGATATCCTTTACTAATTACAACATCGGCAGTACCTCCAGATGCTTCTGCAATTTGATTGGCAGTTTTTTCAATTAGTATTAATGCTTCAGCACGCCATTCTTCATTCATTGTTCGGAATGTTCCCTTGAGATGTGCAGTTGACGGAATCACATTCGTTGCTCCAAGTGCTTCAAAATGTCCAAACGAAAGTACACATGGGATTCTTGGATTACAGTGTCGACTAACTATTTGCTGCATCGTTTGCAACATATTCGCACCAATCATAATTGGATCAATGCATTGATGTGGAGTGGCACCATGTCCACCCTTGCCATTAATCGTTATATAAATTTCATCGCACGAAGCCATGTAAATTCCTTCTTTGAAGCCAACATTCCCCGTTTTCATGTCTGGAAAAACGTGTAGAGCAGACATTCGAGTCACTGTTGGATTTTCCAAAACCCCATCTCGTAACATCAGTGTAGCTCCTCCAGGATTTTTTTCCTCACCGGGTTGGAAGACCAATTTCACTGGCTGCGGCAATTCGTTGCGAAGTGTATTTAAGACTTCAGCTGCTCCTAATAGAATGGACGTATGAACATCGTGTCCACAAGCGTGCATTACTCCATCGTTCATTGATCTATAGGGAACGTCATTTTCTTCATGAATTGGGAGAGCGTCCATATCAGCACGCAAACCAACACATGTATCATCCAGCTTATGATGATCCCCGCGAATCATAGCCACAATGCCCGTATCACCAACCCCAGTAGTGTGCTCAATTCCAATTTGGGTTAAAGCTTCTGACACGTATGCCATTGTCTCATGTTCCTCATAGGATAGCTCAGGACGGGCGTGAATGTACTCTCTGTGAGCACGAACTTTCTCATAGAGAGATTCGGATAAATCTAAAATGTGTTTTTTGAGCTCAGGCGTCATTGGAGAAAGTGTTAATGCCGGAAATTATCATTCGTATGGATATATAACTCATAAGAACGCCGAAAACGATTCGTATAACTGCTGGTGAGATTTTTAATGCCATTCTAGATCCAAAATAGCCACCAACAACAAAGGCAAGGGCCATAATAATTCCAAATTTCCAATTGATGTGTCCCGCTCGCTGATAATTGTAAAATGCAAGAATCCCAACGGGTAATAAGAGGACGAATAGACTGGTTCCTTGGGCTTCGAATTGAGTCATACCAATCCCATAGATCAAGGCGGGAACAATAATTACGCCGCCGCCAATACCCACAAAACCACTCAGCATTCCAGCCAATAAGCCGATCAGAATTAAGATAGTTATGGTTTGTGGTGTCATTCCCATTTTTTGATAAAGGTACTAATTAACTGAATTTATACCCTCTTAATTAACGGAACCACTGAAGCGTTTGTCTTTATTTCGCAAATCAATGCCGTTTTCATAAAACGATTTTAATGCAATCATAAAAAATGACCAGCCTGTATGACATCCAAGTCGAATTCCTCGTTTCGAAGCATTGTCTGTTGGAATGTCCTTTTGAGTTAGATCAACAATAACATGATCGTCGAGTTGAGAAAGGTTTATTTCGACAATTGAATCAGCAAAAGTGAATTGAATGTGATCAGTTCCATTTGCTGCTTTGATCTCCCCAGTTCCATTACCATCGTATAAATACCAAGTCCAGATGTACGTATCACCAGCCTGAACGAGTTGATCTTTGGCCACATCCTGATCTTTAGTGTTTTTGTAATTGGCAGTTTCTAAGAACCATTTTTCAATATCATTTGGTTTGGCCCATGCATTATAGATGTCCTGCATCTCAGCCTTGATAGCTACTTTTTGTGCGAATTGTGTCCAGTCAAATGTATCCATAATGTAGTTTGATTTATAGTATTAGTTGATTACAGCCGCGAATTTCTGCTTGATCAAAACGACCCATAAGTTCAAATCCTTGTTCCGATATTTTTCCTAGATCGTCTGTTGCAATAAAGGCACAACTGTGAACATTTGCGAGGTCAATGATGTTAATTCCTCCAGTTTTTTCATTTGGTGTTGCCGAGAATGGATCACTAATGTCTCTTAGTTGAATGTGCATCCATGGGCAGAGTTCGAAAATGCCATTTTGATTGCTATAGGCTTGAGAGAGCAGTTCTGTCATCCCGTATTCTGACGAAATCTGTTCGCAATTCAGTCCAATTTTTAGAGCAGCATGTAATTCTTGCTTCGTGAGTTCTTTTCGTCGCCCCTTCATGCCACCAGTCTCAATAACAACTGCATCAGAAAGATCAGGGTTCAATTCACAGAGATCCAACAATGCATATGATACTCCAAATAGGACTACCTTCTTCCCAAGAGCTTTGGCTGCTCGAACTCTGATGTTGATCTCAGATAAATCGTCAAGCATAAATCCAGAAAGTGAATTGCCCGATTGTGCAATAAGATCATTGACCATATACACTAAACTGGATTCACCCTGCTCAATATAATTTGGGAGTAATGCAAGTATGACTTGATCCTCTGGTGGTCCAATAAATTGAGAATAAATTGAACGAAATGCTCGCTCGTAGATGTCTAGATCCTTTACGTAATGCGTAGATCGCGCTCCTCCAGTGCCACTGCTTTTGAATACTATTTCTGGTTCGAATTCATTGGTCTGGACCAAATGTGTCTTGAAAAAGGAAATGGGAAGAAATGGAATTTCAGCAATGTTCGTTGGCGTTTTCCAGTTCAATTGTTGAATGTATTCTCTGTAGACGGCGCAATGTTCAGCTTGATAATGAAAGACTTCTAATGCACTACGCTCAAAGTCCTTAGCTGATTTAATAGAGAAAATTTTATCAATGAACTCCATTATAAGGTGCTAGTGTTTGACGTCTAGTTCTTCATTCGGATCGTGCTTATATCGAAATATGAAAGCAAAAGCAATGGTCACGATCAGGGCATAAATGGCAAAAATGAACCAAATTGTCGACCAGTCTCTTATCCCATTTTCACCTGTATACAAATCAACAATGTACCCACTCCCATATGCACCAATGATTGCTCCTATGCCGTTCGTCATAAGCATAAACAAGCCTTGTGCACTAGATCGAATGGAAGGAGAAGATTCTTTGGCCATGAACATTGAACCAGAAATATTAAAGAAGTCAAATGCCATTCCATAAATAATCATGGATAGGGTCAAGAAGATAAATCCAGTTCCAGGATCACCAATTCCAAAGAAGGCGAATCGAAGTACCCAAGCTACCATACTCATCAACATGACTTTTTTGATGCCAAACTTCCTCAAGAAGAATGGAATTGTTAGAATAAACAGGGCTTCTGAAACCATAGAAAAGGAAAGGAAGATTAGTGAGTATTCGGTTACAAAAGAACCTGCATAATCAACACTAAAGGATTGTAAGAATTGATCCCCCCACATATTTGAGACTTGTAATACACATCCCAAGAGCATCGAGAAAATAAGGAAAAGCGCAATCTTCTTCTTTTTGAATAGAGAAAAAGCATCAAGTCCCAATGCTTGTACAATAGTCTTCTTTTCAGTTGATTTTTGAACACCAACACTTGGTAAGGTGAATGAATATATTCCTAGGATAATTGAAGCACCAGCGCTCACGTAAAATTGATTTGGCGTAATTCCAAAATCGAAGATGTCAACGGACCAGGCCGCCAAAATGAATCCAACAGTTCCCCAGACTCTAATTGGAGGAAACACCTTTATAATATCCATGCCTCTATTCTCGATAGTAGCAAATGAAATTGAACGATTTAAACCTATAGTAGGCATGTAGAACATCGAGACCACAAATATGAGTGGATAAAATGAATTGAAATCTGTAGCGTTCGCGAGTGCGATTAAAGTTCCAGCAAGTATGAGATGTGAGATTCCCAAGAGCTTTTCAGCGCTAATCCATTTGTCGGCAATGATCCCCATAATCGCAGGCATAAACAAGGAGGCGAATCCCAAGGTTCCATAGCAGGCTGCAATTTCAAGACCTGTAAATTCTAATGTTACAAACATGTATGCGCCAGCAGAAAGCAGCCAAGCACCCCACGCGAAGAATTCCAAAAAGTTTAATATCGTTAACCTGAATTTAATTCCCATAATCGAGGACGTAGTATGTAGTTAATATGTTGACTAGTTAGTTTTTAGTCTTAGGTTGTTAGGCAGAGTGGACGTAGAATAATCTAAGATCCGCGCTTCTGAATCTCATCTCGAATTTTTGAGGCGAGTTCATAATCCTCATTTGCAAGTGCTTGATCGAGTTGAATCTGTAAGTCTTCCTTAGATTTAGCATCCAAGGTACTCGCTGGAGATTCTTCTTCCTCAGTCTCTGCTGCAAAAAGACCTTCATCTTCTTCAGTTGTTTCGTCCAAGAGAATTCCTGCACTTGATAAAATCGATTCATAGGTGTAGACTGGGCATTCGAATCGAACTCCAATCGCGATCGCATCTGAAGTTCTTGCATCAATTTCTGTCGTCTTACCATCAAACTCACAAATGAGTTTCGAATAGAAAATCCCTTCAACCAAATTATAGATCACAACTTCTTTCACCGAAATGTTAAAAGTTGTAGCGAAATTCTTAAAAAGATCATGTGTAAGTGGGCGTGTAGGAACCATCTTTTCAAGCTCAATCGCAATTGCTTGCGCCTCAAAACCTCCAATGATGATTGGAAGGCGTCGATTACCGTCAACTTCTGATAAGACTAGCGCGTAGGCTCCAGACTGGGTTTGACTATATGATAATCCAACGATTTCAAGTTTGATTTTCTCCATTTTCCACGTTCCTTTTCCCAGACTCTAAAAAACATAAGGGAAGTTAAATTAACTTCCCCTAATAAAATCTCGTATCGTAAAAATACTATTTCTTAATGAAAATGTTAATTCGAAGCTTTGAATTTTTTTACAGCTTCTGTCAGACGGGGTAATACTTCAAATGCATCACCAACGATCCCATAATCGGCAGCTTTAAAAAATGGAGCCTCAGGATCTGTATTGATTACTACAATTACTTTGGATCCATTTACACCAGCTAGATGCTGAATTGCACCTGAAATTCCAGCCGCTATATAGAGGTTTGGACGAATAGCAACTCCTGTCTGACCCACATGTTCATGGTGAGGTCGCCATCCAATGTCTGCAACAGGACGAGAACATGCAGTAGCTGCTCCAAGCACAGTTGCGAGGTCTTCAACGATTCCCCAGTTTTCAGGGCCTTTCAAACCTCTACCCGCAGAGACAACCAATTCTGCCTCTGGCAAAAGAATGTCTCCTTCTGGTTTCTTTACTTCTTTTGGAACAATTCCAGCTTCGCCTGCATTGCCATCAAAATCTTCTACACTACAAACAATTCCGTCTTCTTCTGGCTGGAAACTATTCGGAAGTAATGAGATGATTTTTTTGTCAGATGCGATCTTAACATTTCCAATTGCCTTCCCTGAAAAGACATTCACTTTCACGGAATCTCCATTTGGAACATCAATTGCACCTGGGATCAAGCCAGCTTTAAGACGTACAGAGAGTCTCGGTGCAACAGATTTCGCAACTAAATCGTGAGAAAAAACGACTGTCGTCGCTCCTGTTGCCTCGACTGCACTTGCAATTACACGGGTAATTTGTTGTGGGTCATTAGATTTTACAGAACGATCTGCAAGCACCTTCGAAGCGCCATATTCCCCCAATTTACTTAGGGTAGCCTCATCTGCACCTCCTGTAGTGACAGCAACTACTTCACCACCTAATTTCTTTGCGTACGTAACGATTTCAAATGCACTCTTTGCAAGTCCGTTAGCACTATTTATATATACTAATGTTGACATAATTCTCGTTAATTAAATGACTTTTGCTTCGTTGTGTAACAAGCTAACCAACTCATCCATATTCTCAGGATCGATCATCTTACATGCAGATTTAGCATCTGGAAGCACATAATTTTCAAATGAAGTTAATGGTTGGATATCTGCAGCTGGAATAACAGTAAGTGGTTTTGTTCGAGCCGCCATAATTCCACGCATATTTGGAATTCTTTGTTCTGCCATCCCTTTAGCACATGATATTACAGCAGGCAAGCTCACTTCTGAAACTTGTACGCCACCAATAATTTCTGCCTCAACAGTAGCTGTTGAACCTGAAACCTCCAATTTAGATGCCAATGACACGAAAGGAAGATCCAAAGCTTCAGCAAGCATTCCAGCAACCTGAGAACCATTATAATTGATCGTTTCTTTTCCAGTTAGAATGAGATCAAAGTCGTTTGCTTTCGCATATTCACTAATCTGCATTGCTGTAAAATAGGCGTCAGTTGGCTCTGCATCAATTCGAATAGCTTCATCTGCTCCAATTGCAAGTGCTTTTCGAATAATAGCATCATCTGTCGTGCCTCCAACAGTTACGATGGTCACGGATCCGCCTCCAGCTTCTTTTAATTCAAGTGCTCGAACAAGCGCATACCATTCGTCGTATGGATTGACGATATATTGAACTCCATTTTCATCGAATTTCGAATTCCCCTCAACGAAGGCAATTTTCGAAGTCGTATCTGGAGATTTACTGATACAAACTAATATTTTCATAAGGAATCATTTCTTTAAATCGTCCGCGAATTTAACAATTTATTGTCCTTCTATTGGCATGAATCTGTCATTTCTCAAAGAGATCTCGAAAAAATTCAATTTTACCCCTTATGTTGACATGTTTCTTTCTCTCATTTTCTTTTTGGGAATAGTGAAATTTGTTACATTTGGCGACCCTCTTGAAACGGGTAAAAACTAGAGAACATGAAAACGTTACAGTTTAGAGAAGCTTTACGCGAGGCAATGTCTGAGGAAATGCGTCGTGATGAGAGTGTCTTCTTAATGGGAGAAGAGGTAGCTGAGTACAATGGAGCGTACAAAGTTTCTCAAGGGATGCTAGATGAATTTGGTGAAAAGCGTGTAATTGATACGCCAATCGCTGAACTTGGTTTTACTGGAATTGGTGTTGGAGCATCAATGAATGGATTGCGTCCTATTATTGAATTCATGACTTGGAATTTCGCCATTCTTGCAGCAGATCAAATTATCAATAGTGCCGCGAAAATGATGCAAATGTCGGGAGGTCAATACCATTGTCCAATTGTCTTTCGAGGTGGTAATGGACCTGCTGGTCAATTGGCAGCAACGCACTCACAGAGCTTTGAAGCATTTTATTCGCATGTACCAGGATTGAAAGTAATCACGCCATCTAATCCAGCTGATGCTAAAGGATTGTTGAAATCTGCAATTCGAGATAATGATCCTGTTGTTTTTCTAGAGTCAGAAAAAATGTACGGAGACAAAGGTGAAGTTCCTGAAGGAGAATACATGATTCCAATTGGAGTAGCCAATGTTGTTCAGAAAGGAACTGATGTTACACTTGTATCTTTCGGGAAGATTATGAAAGTTGTTCATGCAGCAGCTGATGAATTAGCGAAAGAAGGTATTTCATGTGAAATTATTGATCTTAGAACTGTTCGACCACTTGATTATCCAGCTGTAGTAGAATCGATAAAGAAAACGAATCGTTGTGTTGTCATTGAAGAATCATGGCCATTGGCATCGATCTCTTCTGAGATTGCATACCACTTACAACGTTATGCATTTGATTACTTGGATGCACCTGTGGTACGAGTAACTCAAACGGATACACCACTGCCGTTCTCACCAACATTGATTGAAGAGGCATTGCCAAACGTAGAACGTGTTGTCAAAGCTGTGAAGTCAACATTGTACAGATAAAAAAGGAATTGTCTCTGTCAAAAAGGGCAAGCTAGTGAAGACCTGGATGCTTTAGACTTTTTTGATCGCTGTCTTGTACGTTCTTCGATCCCAGTAGATAATAATGCTTTTGTCCTCAGTTTTCCTGAGTTCAATGCCGTTCGCTTTGATTAATAGTTTTTTCTGACGAGCATCGAAATTGTAAATGGACCTTGCTCTATAAACGAACCATTGATTGCACCAGGAAATAGTTGAACCCATGCCAATTGGTTTGCCAGCACCTAGCACAAAACCTATATTTTTACCCCCATTAATAATAAATACCCCCGCCTCTTTGGAAAGTTTCTGTTCTATAAAAAACACAATATCCACCTCACCATCACCATTAAAATCATCTTCTAAATAGAATGGATTAATACTATCAACAATAGTATAATTGGAAATCAATTCTGATCTCTCAAGGGCTTTTTGTGCCCAAAGAGGGATTCGCTTATAAAGAAGTGAACTATCTGATTGTGCAAGCGTGATGGTGCTAGTGAATAGAATGATGCCTATCAACAGTCTTTGAATCATCTTGAGAAGTGTTTTATGAGTTCTCAATGTCAGAAAATCAGTTGGTGTCTGAGCACCGAATTAAGTACTTTAAGGTAAGATTATACACGTCTAAAATGGAATGCCTGGATTCGAGAGTAGATTATCAACCCATTATGAGGTGATTCAAATACTACCTTCATGGATGATCTAAGTAGGCGCATTTTAAATGTATCATGATTTTGAAATGGCATGACTCTCATCACTTGAATTAAAACAAGACTGATTTCTTATCCTAAAACCAGTCATGAATTGCAACTCCTGTTGCGAAATTTCTAGGTCATTTTTACGCGGATAAAAAATATAAGAGTTAAATTGCGTCGATTAGCTAACTAAAATATCACAATTGATTATGAAAAAAGTACTAGTAGCAGTGGCAGTGGCTTCCTTAACATTAGTATCCTGCAATAAAGATTACACATGTGAGTGTACAACAGATTGGGCTGGAACAGTTACAACAACATCAATTGTAATCAATGATAAGAAGGGCGCTGCAAAAGATTATTGTGAAGCTAAATCTGAGACAGTTTCTACAATTGTCAAGACGTGCACGATTAAGGAGTAAGCACGAAATCAAATCGTTTTGGAGAAATGTCCCGAATAATTGGGGATTCTGCCGTTCTATTTAACTTAAATTGCACTCTTTTTCCTTGGAATATATCGACTTTCGTTTTTGAAGGACATGAACTTTCTAATTAAACCTGAATCGGTTAATTATGGCTTTGTACTGGAAAAAAAATGGTGACAAAGAAGCTAGAAAAGCGAACGAAAATTTGAAGAATTAAGAATTAAAAAGTTAAATTGCGCATATATATATAACTAACAATTTACCTATTATGAAAAAAGTATTAGCAGTAGCGGTTTTCGCTGCTTTCGGGTTAATGTCATGTAAAAAAGATTATACATGTGATTGTACTGTTCTAGGTCAAACTTCAAGTACGCAAATTAAAGACTCAAAGAAAAAGGACGCAGAAGATGCATGCTCTGCACTGAGCACTAGTGCCGCAATTATTGGCGGAAGCTGTACTTTAGTCGACTAAATCTTAGTCCAAAATGGAGATATGAATGATTAGTACATTGTAATTTCTTATAAAGTAGCAGTGAGAATCTTCTTGTTGCTACTTTGTGTTTATGAATATTTCCGTCACAATTACATTTTCTAAGGGTATACTTGTTTTTTTTTAATTAGTTAATAATGGAGGGTTTTTTTAGCAGTGTTGGTTTTGGTTGGACGATGAGTAAGGCAATGCCTTATGTTGTGTTCATCCTTTTGGGTGTGATTCTCGCAATAGCGGCAAGAAAATATTTCAAGAAAAGAATCCTAAGGACTGCTTCGCTTCTTCTGATTTTTATTCCCTTTGTCATCTATTTCATGATAAGCCCTATTTACGAAAGTGATTTCGCGAATAGCTATACAACTTACAAAGCGAGTAATAGGATGTCAGAGGAAGGGCACCTAACAGTAATTGCTATTCCTAATTGTCCATTTTGCAGTGAAGCAATGGACCGGCTATTAAAAATTCAAGAAAACACCTCAAGCACGTCAATTGACTTTAGAGTTCTGACAGATGATTCTTTGGCATTAACACCTTATCTTGAGAAGGCGAATGGGTTGATCAATGTAATTATGGAGGAAAGAATTGCTCCTTTTGCACAGATCGCTACTGGAAGCTTTCCAACATATGTGTATACTTCCAAAGAAGAAACGAAGGTTTGGAACAACGATGGAATAGGATCCAACGCTTTGGATTGGATGGAAGAGCAGTTAGCCTCTAAATAATACGACATTAAATTGGGGCTCTCAGATGATGTTTTCGCTGGATAATATCAATCCATGATGCTCAGGCTTGAAAAAAAGTAATAAATTGCACTGATTATCTTTACGCATTAACTAGAAGAACAATGAAAAAAGTAGCGGCAATTGCAGTAATGGCAGTATTCGGGTTGATTTCGTGTAAAAAAAATTACACGTGTGAATGCACAATTGTTGCATCTGGCGAGACAACTTATGGTATGTTAACCTTCAATGACACCAAGAAGAACGCCACCGCAGAATGTGATTCATTGAACCAAACAACTGATTTTGGAAATGGTCAAGTTTCGACCACAGTTTGCTCAATTCAGTAATTGAACATATTTCTTCATCAGCAAAAAAAATCATGTTGAATATAGTCACGGAAATTTGGTGAACTATTCTTATCTCTTTTAATTTTGTACTATTGAAAATGAGCAGGGCGCTATTATTTTGTCCGAATAAATCATTGGTTCTAAGCCATCAACTTGCTCACTTTTAGCGACTCAAATGCATCGCAGAAAAGATGTAAACACCTCGATGTGAAAAAAACAGTCTTTTTTCGCAACTCTCCTTGGATAATAAATTAAGTCTCGTATCTTTGCACCCCCAAAAGAGGTTTTGGGTAAATTGTATATTAACTAAAGTTAACAAGTATTTTTTATGCCAACTATCCAACAATTAGTTCGCAAAGGGAGAAAAGTAGTGGTAAAGAAGAGCAAGTCAGCAGCACTTGATTCTTGCCCACAGCGAAAGGGAGTATGTGTGCGTGTGTACACCACTACACCTAAGAAGCCGAACTCGGCTATGCGTAAAGTTGCCAGAGTGCGACTAACAAACGGTAAGGAAGTAAATGCTTACATCGGTGGTGAAGGTCACAACCTGCAAGAGCACTCATTAGTATTGGTCCGTGGAGGAAGAGTAAAAGATCTTCCAGGGGTACGTTACCACATTGTTCGTGGTGCAGAAGATACTGCGGGTGTTGAAGGAAGAACTCAACGTCGCTCCAAGTATGGAACGAAAAGACCTAAAAAAGCCTAAGGCGTAATCTATTTAAAACTTTTAAGAGATGAGAAGAAGAAAAGCCAAAAAGATAGCCATCCTTCCGGATCCGAAATTCAATGACATCACTGTAACGAAATTCGTTAATAACATGATGTTTAGTGGGAAGAAAAACTTAGCATTTAAGATTTTCTATGAAGCAATGGAATTGATTGATGCCAAATCGGAAGAAGGCGTGACAGGATTAGATACCTGGAAAAAAGCATTGGACAACATTACTCCTAGTGTTGAAGTTCGTAGCCGCCGTGTTGGTGGAGCAACATTCCAAATTCCTACACCTGTGCGTGAAGGAAGAAAACAATCATTGGGAATGAAATGGTTGATCGGATACGCACGTAAGCGTAATGAGAAAACAATGGCCCAAAAGCTAGCAAATGAAATCATCGCAGCAGCGAAGGAAGAGGGTGCAGCTTTCAAGAAGAAAGAAGATACACTAAGAATGGCTGAGGCAAACAAAGCATTCTCACACTTTAGATTTTAATTAAGATGGCTAGAGATCTTAAATACACAAGAAATATTGGAATTGCTGCCCATATTGATGCTGGTAAAACAACAACAACTGAGCGTATCCTTTATTACGGTGGAGTAAGCCATAAAATTGGTGAGGTACACGATGGTGCCGCAACAATGGATTGGATGGAGCAGGAGCAAGAAAGAGGTATTACAATTACTTCTGCCGCTACAACTCTTAACTGGAACTACCGTGAGCAAGAATATCATGTGAATATCATCGATACTCCAGGTCACGTTGATTTTACCGTTGAGGTGAATCGATCATTGCGTGTTCTAGATGGTTTAGTATTCCTTTTCTCTGCAGTTGATGGTGTTGAGCCACAATCTGAGACGAACTGGAGACTTGCCAACAACTACAATGTGCCAAGAATTGGATTCGTCAATAAGATGGATCGTCAAGGTGCTGATTTCTTGAACGTGTGCAGACAGGTGAAAGAAATGTTAGGCAGTCACGCTTTACCTTTACAATTGAACATTGGTGAGGAAGATGATTTCAAAGGTGTAGTTGATCTAATCAACTTTAAAGGAATTACGTGGAATGAAGAAGATCTAGGAATGACATTCCAAGAGATCGAGATTCCAGCAGATATCGTTGATGAGGCAAGAGCGCTTAGAGAAGAACTTCTTGAAGCAGTTGCTGAATTTGATGAGACGCTAATGGAAAAGTATTTCGAGGATTCTGAATCACTTACAGAAAGAGAAATTTTAAATGCACTTCGTCAAGCAACTATCGCGGGTAAAGTTGTACCTATGATGTGTGGATCGGCATTTAAAAATAAGGGTGTACAAGCAATGCTTGACATGGTAATGGAAATTCTTCCGTCACCAATGGATGTTGAAGCAATTATTGGTACAAACCCGAAAACTGGAGAAGAAGAATCAAGAAAACCTAGTGTTACTGAACCTTTCGCAGGATTGGCATTCAAGATTGCAACGGATCCTTTCGTAGGACGTTTGTGTTTCGTACGTGCTTATTCTGGAAACTTAGAAGCAGGTTCTTACGTTTTCAACGCGCGATCTGGTAACAAAGAGCGTATTTCGAGAATTTTCCAAATGCACGCAAACAAACAAAATCAAATCCCTTCGCTTGGTGCTGGAGATATTGGTGCTGTTGTTGGATTTAAGGATATCAAAACTGGAGATACATTATGCGCTGAAGGGCACATGATCGTTCTTGAGTCTATGGATTTCCCAGATCCAGTAATCGGTGTTGCAATTGAGCCTAAAACTCAAGCAGATGCTGATAGACTTTCTAATGGTTTGAACAAATTGGCCGAAGAAGATCCTACATTCGTTGTAAATACGGACGAAGATTCTGGTCAAACGATCATATCTGGAATGGGCGAGCTTCACTTGGATATCATTATGGATCGTCTGAGAAGAGAATTCAAAGTTGAAGTGAATCAAGGTGAGCCTCAAGTGGCGTACCGTGAGACTTTCACTGAAGCTGTTGATCACAGAGAAGTCTTTAAGAAACAATCTGGTGGGCGTGGTAAATTTGCGGACATCGTTCTTACGGTTGAACCCCAGGATGACATCGAGAAAACTGGATTGGAATTTGTGAATAAAGTTAAGGGTGGTAACATCCCTAAAGAATTTATTCCTTCTATCGAGAAAGGTTTCAAAGAATCAATGAAGAATGGTGTTTTGGCTGGATTCCAAGTCGAGTCAATGAAAGTTACATTGCTTGATGGATCTTTCCACGCGGTCGATTCAGATGCACTGTCGTTTGAATTATGTGCTAAGTTGGCATTTAAACATGCCCTTCCAAAAGCATCACCTGTATTACTAGAACCTATCATGAAATTGGAGGTGGTAACACCAGAAGAGAACATGGGAGATATCGTTGGTGACCTTAACCGTCGTCGAGGAACAATGAAAGGAATGGATGATCGTGCTGGCGCTAAAGTCGTGAAAGCTGATGTTCCACTTTCGCAGATGTTTGGTTATGTTACGCAATTGAGAACAATGTCCTCAGGTCGCGCAACTTCAAGCATGGAGTTCTCGCATTACGCTGAAGCGCCTAAGAGTATCGCTGATGAAGTAATCGCTAAAGTGAAAGGTGTTACCGCATAATAATTAGAAGAGATGAATCAGAAAATTAGAATAAAATTAAAGTCTTACGATCACAATTTAGTAGACAAGTCTGCTGAGAAGATCGTCAAAACAGTTAAGTCGACAGGTGCAATTGTTAGTGGACCAATTCCATTGCCAACGCACAAGAGAATTTACACTGTATTGAAATCACCACACGTGAACAAAACAGCACGTGAGCAATTTCAACTTTGCGCTTACAAGCGTTTGTTGGATATCTACTCTTCTTCTTCGAAGACAGTTGATGCGCTTATGCGTTTGGAGCTTCCAAGTGGAGTTGACGTAGAGATTAAAGTATAAATAAAGTATTGATCGCCTAGTAGTTTTGACTGCTAGGCGTTTAGTAATTAGTAATAATTAAATAAGTCAGAACACATGCCAGGGATTATTGGTAGAAAAATCGGAATGACTAGCATCTACAGTGCCGAGGGCAAAGCAATGCCATGCACAGTGATAGAAGCTGGTCCTTGTGTGATCACACAGATCAAAACACAAGACAGAGATGGTTACGATGCCGTTCAAATGGGTTTTGGAGACCGAAAGGACAAGAACACTCCAAACGCAATGAAAGGTCATTTTAAGAAAGCTAAGACTGAACCTAAAGCCAAATTGGCTGAATTTAAGGGGATGGATAGTTTGAATCTCGGTGATACAGTTGAAGTAGGAATCTTCGAAGAAGGTGAATTTGTAACTGTAGCAGGTAACTCTAAGGGAAAAGGATTCCAAGGGGTAGTTAAACGCCACGGATTTGCTGGGGTTGGACAAGCGACTCACGGTCAGCACAACAGATTGCGTGCGCCAGGGTCAATTGGAGCAGC
>JBLHON010000015.1:0-24669 GCA_047621865.1 Crocinitomicaceae bacterium
CTGCTTCCCCATGTCTGTTTTCGCATTGCCCATGTTCTATCGAAAGAAGGACTCAACTCCATTAGACATTCGTATGTGGATGCTTTGTCTTTTCTGGGTGGTTTTAATTCTCTTTAGTATCACGACAACTAAAATCATTCATTATTCATCAATGACCTATGTTCCACTCTCATTCTTGGCGGCTCTGAGCATCTATCGAATGATAAAAGGTGAGATCGAGCTAAAGAAATATCTTCCAATTACCTTCCTCATAATGGGCTCACTGATGAGTTTAGTAATGATCGTAATTCCGATTCTATTGAGTCAAAAAGAGTGGCTTATGGGTATAATGACGGATGAATTTGCAGCAGCATCACTCAGTGTATCTATTCCCTGGACACTCTGGGACATTCTCGGTGGAGTCGTTTTCCTAAGCTTCCTGATAGCTGCGTTTATCCACTTCAGAAAGAAAAAATTTGAACGAGCATTGTTACTTTCTGCAGCAGGAACTGGAATTACCTTGCTGATCGTACTTTATATGATCCTGCCGAAAGTTGATTCAATGACGCAAGGACCAGCTATTGCATTTTATGAAGAAGTTTCGAAGGAAGATTGCTATGTCGAAACACATTTTAAGAGTTATGCACACTACTTCTATGCAGATTTGGATCCTAAAGCTCGACCTGAGAGCAAAGAGATCAATTGGTTGGTGAGGGGCGACATTGATAAAACCGTGTACATTGTTACGAAGATCGGCAACCTTTATTTTGAGAAGAATCCAGAATTCATCCGTCTAAAAGTAGAAGGTGGTTTTCGTTTTTATAGAAGAGATCCTTAACTATGGACTGGCGTAAACTCATTATTCCGTTTGGGATTCTACTCCTGAATTTAGTCGTCAAGATATTATTTATTGATGCCACTCCAATTGGAGGTGATGAGCCATTCACCATTTATTATGCTCAGCACGATTATGGAAGTCTGTTTCAGATGTTCGAATCGGAAAACAATCCACCTTTGTACACGTTGATCATGAAGTACTGGATTCACTTCTTTGGAATCGAGACTTTTTCAGTGCGATTATTGCCACTTTTATTCAGTTCGTTTGCGGCAGTTGTTATCTACAAAATTGGTTGCTCATTTCATTCAAACTTCAGTGGGATTCTTGCTGCACTCATCTTTACGTTCTCCAGTTACCACGTCTATTTCGCGCATGAATCCCGCCCTTATGCTCTATTTGCTTTACTCACGGCAATCTCAATGTTACTCTTCTTGCAAGTTGTTATCCAAAAACGAAAGCGTAGAATCTACCTTTTGGCTCTGGTCAACATCTTGCTAATATACACGCATTTCTTTGGATTCTTTGTCTTGTTCGCGCAATTCTTGGCCTTCCTGCTCATTACTCCTATTCGCAAAGAATTATGGAAACCTCTTATCATAAGTTGGATCATTACTTTCGTTGGATACTTGCCTTATTTACCTCTCCTGATGTCACGATTTGGTCATGCTTCAGGTGGCACTTGGCTTGATTCACCAAATCTTTCATCGCTCTACACGAATCTGTGGAAATTCAGCAATCAACCTGTGAACACAGTTCTCTTTCTTGCACTACTAGCGACAGGCTTGGTCATTTGGATTATACAGAGAAAAGGCAAGGCGAAACCTCAGTATTTTGTATTAGTCATTTGGTTTCTTGTGCCCTACTTGCTCATGTTTGCGCTCTCGTTCAAAATGCCAATGTTTTTAGATAGATATCTGGTATTCATTTCGATCGCATTTTATCTTTTGATCGCAATCTCAGTGGACAAGATCTTTACCAATGATAAAATTCGATATGTAATTGGAATTGCACTCGTTGCATTGATGATCTTCACCTGTGATTTCAAATCAGGGAACCTGAGGCAAGATGATGCATTTGTCGCAGAAATAATCAAGCATAAAACAGATAAAACAGCTGTTATCCTTTGTCCTGAATGGTACTTTATGACTTTCTCTTATCATTATTCAAGAGAATATTTCGCTGATTACTCTTCAACATTGGACCATCTTAAAGATGACAATATTTACGGAAGCACTAAGCTTTATGATCAAAACGTCTCCATTTTGAGTGGTAAAGAACACATTATCTTTGTGAACACGGGCGCCGAATTCGTAGATCCAACTGGCGAAGCAGAAAAAGAAATCCTACGTTCATTTGACCTCGTAGAAAAGAATGAGGAGTTTGCCCCTTTCACGATTAGTTATTATAGAAGAAGATAGATGATTGTCGTTCTCGATATGAGCAAAGCTCTACTCGAACTGACAATGGGATTATTGGATGTTGGATGTTGGATGTTGGATGTTGCATTTATTGGTTGAATCTAATTTATTGGATTATTCGAAGCATCGTGAAATTGTCAGTTCGAGTGTTTCTCTGCAGGAGAAATGTAGTGCCTATGCTGAGTCCTTTCGCTTTCGCCGTAGCTTTAGCGAAGGAGCTCGCCAGAGGCTTCGGCCGCCGGAGAAAGCTACGGCATAAGCATATCGAGAACGGCAATTTAGCTGCTCGGAAAATCGAAAAGCGTAGCGATCGGAAAATCGGGCAATCGTTTCTTTCTCTAGCCATTATAACGCAACTCCACAGCAGTTGCACCTTTTCCATATTCGCGGTAATCAGCATCGAAATACTCCAAACCTTCTTGCCTATCAAAGAATGAGCGAACTTCTTCTTTCAGAACACCCTGGCCTACTCCATGAATGATCACAATTTTTCGAATTCGTTTCGATCTCGCTCGTTGGTAGAACGTTCGTAACTCCCGCATCTGCTTCATGAGAATCTCACCATTCGATAAGCCATTGTGAGAATCTGAAATGGATTCAATGTGCAAATCGATTTCCCAGACATCAATAGCCTTTCGCTTTCCAGTAAGGATTCCTTGTCTTACTTGATGCCGAATTGTTGCAAAGGATTCATCTTCATTAATGGCAACAATATCTTCCGAATTAATTTTATAGTCCTCACCATGAACTGGCGCGATTTCATTTGGTAGGCAATCATGTTCAAAACCATACTGATCTTCAACTGCTATTCGCCCGTCTTTTAACTCAGAACGAACAATACCACCACCAACTTCATGAAGAAAAACGACCTTTTGGCCAATCTTATAATGCATTACCCCACCATTTAAGTCCAAAGAAAAAAGACAAGATTATGGGCGAGAAAAAAGAAAACCCCCACATAATTAAGATCATTGCTTTAAATAAGAATGAAGCATCCTTTTCAATTGGAGTTTCTAAAACATTGTTTACCTGACTCGCAATTACGGGATTGGATTCGTCCATTGTTGCATGGTCTACGAATTTTTGCAGTGCTGGAGTGTGCTCCAATACAACCTTCTTAATCGTTACGAAATCTTGATTACTCAGTAACTTATAAGTAGTTGAATAATTTACATTATGCCCCTTTAGTTCTTTGTGCATTTGAAACTGCTTTTGCAATGCACGAACACGAAATCCCATAAGGAATCCAAATGCAATCACGACATAGTTGCTAATATAGGCGCCAACACCAATTAAAATAAGAGACGAAATGAGCGCGAAAATCATCAAAAAGAGTTCATTTCTCTTTTTCGCAAAAAGCTTAAACAACTGTCCACCATCCAAAGGATCAAGCGGCAATAAGTTGATAATATTCAGTAAGAGAAATAATATTGCTGGTTCAGAGAGCCAAGCATTATATGGGCTTAGCGTAGAATACCACATCAATCCATAACCAATTAAAATTCCGGGGAATGGTCCTGCAATTAGCACCCAGAAATTCTGTCGTTCTGAATAGTTTCGTTTCTTTCCTTGAACGAACGCACCCATTAGTGGAATAAACAGCATTCGGACATTTTTATATCCAAAGCGTTTCATCATCACAAAATGTCCAAGCTCATGAACAAGAATTACAATTATCAATTGAACAATAAAAAGAAGTTGATCATCAAAAATGAGAAGAAACACCATGACGAAGAGCACCAAGGAGAAGACAGTCAACGAAAGACTGCTCTTAGGCTGATGTTCAACGAGTTCAGGTTTTTCTGGATATAGATTATATTCTGTCAAGATTCTAATGTATTGAGAATTAGGGAATGAAGCAAAGAAGATTGCAATTATTACGAAATTTTTGCGAAATCTTTGGCGAAGTAGGTCAAAATCCCATCGGCACCAGCCCTTCGAATACTCAAGAGCATTTCCGACATCGCGAGTTCATAATCCAGCCAGCCGTTCGCACTTGCAGCATAAATCATGGCACATTCACCACTCACATTGTATGCTGTAATGGGTAAGTCAAAATTTTCTTTTAATAAATGAATAACATCCAAATAACACGTTGCAGGTTTCACCATCAGCATATCTGCTCCCTCCTGCACATCAAGTTCTGCCTCAATTAAGGCTTCTCTTTTATTGGCTGGATTCATCTGGTACGATTTCTTATCACCAGATTTTGGCGCAGAATCCAATGCATCTCTAAATGGACCATAAAACGCACTCGCATATTTCACGCTATAAGACATGATACTCGTATTTGTATATCCTTCAGCATCTAATGCTTCTCGAATAAAACCAACACGGCCATCCATCATATCACTAGGGCCAATGATGTCAATTCCAGCTTGAGCCTGAGCAATTGACATTTTTGCCAAGATTGGGAGAGTCTCATCATTCAGAATAATTCCATTTTGAACTAAGCCATCATGTCCATCAGAAGAATAAGGATCCATTGCAACATCACTCATCAATTGAATCTGAGGGAAGCGCTCTTTAATTGCATGAATTGCATCGAGGTAAAAATTATCAGAAGCATAACTATGAGAAGCAACACGATCCTTTAAAGCTTCCTCTATAGCCGGAAATAAGACGAATTTATCCAGGCCGAGCGTAACACATTCATCAAGCTCTCTCAAAAGTGTGTCAAGCGACCATCTGAAATTATTCGGCAAAGATTTAATTTCTTTTTGAATCCCAGTTCCATCTTGGATGAACATTGGGTAAATGAGGTTTTCAACCCCTAATTTAGTCTCTTCCACCATCGCTCGAATGGCAGGTGATTTCCGATTTCTTCGAGGTCTTCTATTCATCCGTCCTTAGTTGAAACAAAATTAACAATTCGTTTGGATTATGACTATTTTTGCTATTTTTACGACACTAGTAACCGTAGTCAACATAAGAATGAAACATACTCTATTCAAACCTTTGATTTTCAGTCTCGTATTAGCAGGAATATTTGCAGCTTGTACCACTGAAACAACGGATCCGAAAAATGAGATCGATGCAGATGTCTTCGATCCAAGTAGTTCACTGAATACTGTGTTCGATGGTAAAATCTTTAGCATCCCCTCGCCTATTCAAACAGCATATCTTATAAAGGACTTAAATCTTCCTTTTGACGAATCTCTGTTGAACGATGAATCCAAAGTTACTGGTTACGTTACTGAGTATCAGCAGGCCCTCAACTTAGGGATCTATGGAACTGATTTAGGTTACTCAACATTGTACGATCAAAAAGGTGTCACAATGAGTTATTTGGGAACAGTTGATAAGCTAACTTCTCAGTTGGGATTAGACGCTGCGTTCAATCCAAGTTTCTTAAAACGATTTGAAGCAAATAACGACAATGAAGATTCAATGGTTGTTTTGATGAGTGATGCATTCCGTGAAGCGGATAATTTCTTAAAGAACTCTAATCGTAAATCTACTTCAGCGTTAGTATTAACTGGAGGATGGGTTGAATCACTTTATTTTGCGTGTGAACTTCAGACAAAGAAGCCTAGTGAAGAAATGCTGAAGCGAATTGGAGAACAAAAAGAATCATTGAATTCTATTATTGGAATTCTTGAAGAATACAATAAAGGCGGAAGCAATGATGACCTTCTTAAGAGTCTTGAAGGTTTGCGTCTCTCGTTTGATAAGATTGTACTCGACTACAAATATTCTGCACCAGAAACGGATGCTGAGAAGCACATCACTATTTTGCATCACAACCTAAATGTTGAGGTTACGCCAGCTGTGATGAACGAAATTAAAACAAAGATCTCTGAAATCAGGTCTAACATTATTAAAGTATAACTCGAGATGAAACGTATTCTTTTATTCGCCATCACACTTTTCAGTTTAACTGCTTATTCGCAAGATTGTGAGCGTATTGTACAGGACTGTGAAGAGCTATTGAACAATGATACAAAGACTAATTTTGTTTCTGACGGTCAAGTATACACTGCCTTTCTAGATCGAGAAAAAGCAGAATTCAAAACTACCTTCTATGGAGGTACGACGTATAGAATTGCTGCAACTGCAGGATCAAAAGAAGATTTTGTAATCTTTACAGTTAAAGATCCTGACGGGCAAATTCTATTTTCAAACAGAAATTACAAAAATGCTCCATTCTGGGATTTCAATATTCGTGAAACACTTCCAGTAACGATTGAAGCTGAATTAGATCTTGACCTCAAAGTAACTGGTTGCGTCGTAATGATGATTGGTTTCCAAAAATAGTTTGATCCGTACAATATTTTTTTCTGAATGAGTGAACGTATTCTTCGTGCTTTAATGCAACTCTTTGCGATTATTGCGAAGGTAGATGAAGTACAAGATGAAGAAGATGATGGCATCAGCGTTCCTACAATTCAGAGTACGAATGGACGAATAATCATTGAAAGTTTCCTGAAATCTGAGTTGAGTTCTTCTGATGTAAATCGCTACCTCACTATTTTTGAAGATTTCTTAAATAAAACACGGGGAAAACTCTATTCAAAAAAAGGCGGACAAAAACGCACCTCCCTTCAAGCAGTTAAAGTTCTTAGAATTTGTTCTCAGATTAATGAAGAATTAACACAGCGCCAAAAGGTAATTGTTCTCGTAAGGATTTTTGAATTTATTAGTTCTGATCATTCCCGAACAGAGAAAGAACTTGATTTTGTTAAAACCGCGGCAGACGCCTTTAATATCAGTCCAGAAGAATACGAAGATCTTCACTTATTCATTGAAGCTGATGCCGAGAATTTAATTGATCTTGAGAATCACGTCTATTATACGAATGCTCCAGCAGAAAATCTTAAAATTGCCAAGCATTCCGTGGTTGATGGTCTTGACGCACCTATCCACATTATCAATATCCAAAGTGTCAAAGCACTCCTCTTTCGCTACTATGGAAAGGATGAATTGATCATCAATGGGCAAATTGTTGCTTCAAACAAAACGCATTTATTCAACAATGGGTCTACCATTCGTACTGCGAAAAGCGCGCAGATATATTACAGTGATCTAGTTTCCAAAGTATCCAAATTAGATAAAGGAAAAGAACTCTCTTTCGAGGTTTCAAAAGTATTACACAGCTTTGGTGGCGGCAACGTTGCCATTCGCAAGATGAGCTTCACAACGAATTCAGGTAATATGATTGGCGTTATGGGCGGTTCCGGAACAGGGAAAACCACGCTGATGAATATCTTGAATGGCAAGGTGAAACCTTCGTTTGGAACTGTAAAGATTAATGGAATTAATCTACATAAGAATTCGAATGAGCTTGACGGAATCATAGGAAACGTTTCTCAAAGTGATTTATTGATTGAGGAGCTGAGCGTATTCCAAAACTTATTTTTTGCTGCCAAATTATCCATGGGTGGCGAGACGAAACAACAGCTCACTAAAAAGGTTGTCGACTTACTAATTAGTCTAGGCTTATATGAACAGCAGGCATTAGTGGTTGGTTCGCCACTGGAGAAAGTTATTTCTGGAGGCCAGCGGAAGCGACTTAATATCGCACTCGAACTTATTCGAGAACCACAGATTTTATTTGTTGATGAGCCAACATCAGGATTATCGAGTAGAGATTCTGAAAACATCATGGATCTACTGAAGGAACTATCCTTGAGAGGCACATTAGTCTTTGTGGTTATTCATCAACCTTCATCAAATATTTTTAAGCTTTTCGATCGATTATTGATCATGGATATTGGCGGGCATCTGGTTTACGACGGAATTCCATTAAATGCCCTCGTCCATTTCAAAACATTCTCTTATCAGGGGAATGCACATGAACGAGAATGCAGTTTATGCGGTAATGTGAACCCAGAGCAGATCTTCAATATTATTGATGCAAAGGTTGTTGATGAATTTGGTAACGAAACGAGAATTCGTAAGAAGGGCGCAGAAGATTGGCACAAACTCTATATTGAGCATCGAGCAATTCCCGATGTGAAAATTGAAAATGCAGTTCCAGAGATTCATACCAAACTCCCAAGTTCAATTCAACAATTTAGAACTTATTTAGTTCGAGATTTCTTGAGTAAAATATCCAATAAGCAATACCTGCTTGTAAATGGACTGGTTGCGCCAGCTCTCGCATTGATTTTGTCCTTCTTCATTAAATACTTTAACATTGCTGGTGGAGAAGAAGGCTATAGTTTTTATTCGAACGAAAATATTCCCCAGTACATCTTTATCGCGGTAATTGTTGCAATTTTCTTAGGGCTCACTGTTGCCGCTGAGGAAATCAATAAAGACAAGAAAATTCTTGCAAGGGAACATTTTCTCAACCTCTCAAGGAGTAGCTATTTGTTTTCAAAGGTTGCGATTCTCTTTGCTATATCCGCCTTACAGACCCTACTCTTCATCTCGATAGGGAATTTTATTCTGGAAATTCATGGAATGTACACAGAGTATTGGTTAATCCTTTTCTCGACTGCATGCTTATCAAATTTGGTTGGATTAAATATTTCGAGCGCGTTCAACTCTGCGAAAGTGATCTACATTATTGTACCACTATTGATTATCCCTCAACTTCTCTTTAGTGGAGTAATTGTAAAGTTTGATAAACTTCACCCCTCTCTTTCTGATGCGACAAAAGTTCCGTGGGTTGGAAATATGATGGTGTCAAGATGGGCGTATGAAGCACTTGCCGTTGAACAGGCCAGCAATAACAAATTGGAAAATTACTACTTCAATGAGAAAGTCGCCCAAAGTCAGGCTAAGTGGAAGAAAGATTTCTGGTTTCCTGAGATGAAAAAGCAAATGGGAATTCTTGTTCAGGATGACGTGAGCAAACTAGACGTAGAGAAAGCGCGGTCCCTATTGATCAATGAAATTGAGAAAGAGGATGCTTTATGGGGTAACTTGGGATGCGTAAACTGCGTTGAAACATTGAATGATCCTAGCATTACTCACATTGAGGACTATAAGGAAGTCGATCTTTTCTTGGATTATGTTCGTCTTCAATACAACAGGGATGTTAACAAGAACAATGATTCGATCCAGGCAATAATTGATCGGATTGGTGTGGATGAATACAAAGAACTGCAACGAGATTACTTCAACGAGAGTTTACACAATATTGTATTAAATAAAACCGAAGAATATAAACTCATTATCAGTGGTGATGACATGTTCCAAAATGATGAACCTATCTATAATCTCCCTAAAGAGGTCAATTTCCTAGAGTCACATTTTTACGCTCCCAAGAAATATATATTTGGATTCGAAATCAACACGTATTGGAGTAATTTAATTGTCATTTGGGTAATTTCCATCCTGACTTACATTATTCTGTATTTTGATTTGCTGCGCAAAGTAATGGAAACATCTCAGCGCTTCATGAAACGACTTCGTCCAGCCCAGGATGCAGAATAAAAAAAGCCCATTCCGAAGGAACAGGCTTCAATTTCATTTCAAAATCTATTTTACATTAACATTCCTCCACACACATTAATCGTTTGTCCAGTAATGTATGTAGACATGTCAGAAGCTAAGAACACTGTCAAATTTGCAACATCTTGAGG
This sequence comes from Crocinitomicaceae bacterium, assembly GCA_047621865.1. Classification (GTDB taxonomy): domain Bacteria; phylum Bacteroidota; class Bacteroidia; order Flavobacteriales_D; family Crocinitomicaceae; genus UBA4466. The sequence continues at coordinate 9,771 of JBLHON010000015.1, forward strand.
AGAACCTCCACGTTTCAAAGGAATTGCCGTTCTCCACTGATCTACTACTTTTGGATCTAAGGCTTCTGTCATTTCAGTTTCAATAAATCCAGGTGCGATTGCATTACAACGAATACTTCTCGATCCCAACTCTTGCGCAATGGATTTTGTAAAGCCAATCAGTCCTGCTTTAGATGCTGAGTAATTTGATTGCCCTGCATTTCCGCTAACACCAACTACAGACGACATATTGATTATCGACCCTTTTCGTGCTTTCAACATAGGACGTTGAACTGCTTTCGTAAGATTAAATGCCGATTTTAAGTTTGTATTCATCACTTCATCCCAATGCTCCTCAGTCATTCTCATCAATAAATTATCACGCGTTATTCCAGCGTTATTCACGAGAACGTCAATCGTTCCATACTCCTCAATAACAGCATCAACTAATGTTTGTGCTTCATCAAACTTAGATGCATCAGATTTAAATCCTTTTGCAACCCCACCATCTTTAGAAAGTTCAGCTTCCAATGCTTTTGCCTTTTCATCAGATGATAAATAAGTAAAGGCTACACGCGCCCCCTGCTTTACACATTCTTCAGCAATGGATTTTCCAATTCCACGAGACGCTCCTGTAATTAGAACTACTTTATTTTCGAGTAATTTCATTTTCTAAATTTTCCCCAAATATAATGAAAGCTATTTAGCGAACGATAGCCTAGATTCAGAATGAAACAGAATCATTAAATAAGAGACGAAAAAGCTTCAAAATTCATTCCAAATGCCGATTTGTTCATTGAGCACCTTAAACTTTGGACTTGAGGGAATTCATCCTTAAATTGGATGTAGGTTTAGTTGTAAAAGGTAGGTTAGGTATGAAAGCAGTAAAGTATAACTTTGCTGCTTTCCCTTTTTTTAGTCGTTAATTGAAAAAGTCCCATGTTATTCCAATTCGAAACCTAGTTCCAGCAATAGGATAGCCACTTACCTCTTGTTCTACCTTATTACTCCAAAAGCTTCCGATATTCTCATAGCGTACAAAAAATCGAAATGTACTCACCTCAATAGCAGTAAACGCATGTAGATTTGCCAAGGCGCCAATTTCTCCAGATGACTGATACCACGTATAAGCATCCATAGATGGTGTGTACACTCTGTGATTGAAGCCTGTTGTATAAGATGCATCAACTCCAAGAACGAGGAGTAATTTTTTGGCTTTGAAAACATACGACTTCAGGTAGCAGCGCAAATACCCCTGGACTGCTGGCAGATAACCTTGTGATTGAACTGTATACTTCACAGTTGGCTGAAAATGCCATTTCCCTAACTGGAAGTTTCCATTTACCCCTAACTGAAGTGCATTAATTCCTGTTGAAGTTGGATTCCAAGTTGTGTCATCAAAGAGATAGACGTTATTCATTTGAAGATATTCGAACGCAGCGCCAATTCGCGTTGTGTCATCGGCAAACGTATAATCAATTGATGTCTGTGCACGAAGCGTTTGCTGCAATGAAATACTGGTTTGAAGGTAATCGTAATTGTTAGCGAAATACGATCGCTTAACAGGAACGGGGGCAGTATTCTCGAAGGAGATGGTTCCATTACCTCGCCAACGATTCGTTGTTAAGGAAGCACTGAATTTGTCTGAAAAAGCATTGAAGCCGCCGATCAGGTTAAAATGAAATTCATTCATGAAGCTCAATTTACCGAACTGCCATCTACTTGTTGAGCGAAGGTCGATTTCCGTAGTATCATACTCGTTGCCCATGTTGCCAAAACTCCAATAGCGATGGCCAATTCGTCCATCAAAGTAACTGTGTTTTTTTGTAAAATAAAGCCCAGCCTCATTTGTGATACTGGCTAATGTGTAACGATCAAACGTTGTAGCACTGTCAATATTGACCATATTATAGATCCCAAAGATCGTATCTACTTCATGATAACGTTTGTTAGTAATCTCGTAAGTGTGTTTCGTAAGCAGACCAAATTTCCCGTCTGTGTTGGGATTAAAATTGATGTAGTTATTCAGCGCGAGTTTACCAAACTGACTATTACTCGATGCATTTGCTTTTCGTATTGGTGCAAACTCGAGTCCTAGAGGGATAACTAAAGAATCTGAGAGCAAACCACCAGCGTGTGCTGATGAATCATTTTTATAGGCCGCATGAAACTGCATTGCATAATTACGCGTCTTCCATTCCAATTGAATCTGAATGTGATTGGTTGCGAATGCTGTATTTCTGATAAACCCAAGTCCGTTTGAGCGTTCATAGCCAAGATTAAAGAGGAGGCTGTCTGAGAATGCTTGAGCATATTTGACCTTTAAATATTGTGAACTTTGTCCGCCAACTGAATAGGAGAAACCAATGTATGGAAGTGCAGAAAATTGCATTTTTTGCCATTCGCTTGACGCGCGAAATCGAAATCCACGATAGTCATTTGCAAACCTGTTTATTGAGAGTCCATCTTGGCTTAATATAGATCTTCCGCCATCGAAAGTGGTAGGCAAGTCAGCTGTATTGTAATCCACGGAATCCGTTGCCCCGAGCATCTTACGATCCATTGAAAGCGTATCATACTCGTAGGTAATCTGACCGATAGAAAGCATTCCATTGGTTAGAAAAAGCAAGATGATTATCCGTTTCAAATTCATGAAAGGTAAAGTTATAAAAAAAGGGAAGCCTAAGCTTCCCTAATATCAAGATGTAACGAGTCTCTTAAAGACCGTTAGTTTTCACCTGCAATCCTGATTTAAGGTTCGCAGCCTTATTCTTGTGAATAATATTTCTTTTCGCCAATTTGTCGATCATTGCAAATATTGAAGGTAGAGCTGTTTCTACTTCTTTCTTATCTGAACTTATACGCAATTTAGCAACTGCATTACGCATTGTTTTGTGTTGGTACTTGTTACGAAGTCTTTTCGTTTCGTTTGATCGTACTCTTTTCAATGCTGACTTATGATTCGCCATTTTTTTTTATTTTATTAAAATTTTTAACTCCTTTGTTTGTAGCCCATAGGAGAATCGAACTCCTGTTACCAGGATGAAAACCTGGCGTCCTAACCACTAGACGAATGGGCCATTAAAATTAGTAGCCCATAGGAGAATCGAACTCCTGTTACCAGGATGAAAACCTGGCGTCCTAACCACTAGACGAATGGGCCGTGCAATATATTTCAACTCTCCCACACTGATTTTGGGAGTGCAAATATATATTGAATTTCTGGAATGTCAAACCACCTAGTCGCTTTTTTTTAAAAAATATCGTTGTCTTCTGCGCTGAATTTGAAACCCAGTCGTTTACCAGTCGCAACATTTAGATCTGAGCTTATCGCAAGGATCTGACCAAGAGATACTTCTTGAACCATTTCATAAGGAGGGGTAATCAGATCAAACTCAATAGCAAAGGCCATTGACACCTGTAAAATATGTCTGATGATTTTCTCATCAATCTTAGCTTTAGGAAGATCTCTAAACAAAAATCCAAGCTGTCCTTTTCCTTCTACCATGAAATGATGGTCCTGGTTCAAGAATACACGCCCAATTAAATAACCTGGGTCATTTGATCTATTTTGTTCGAAGGACTCAGCTAGAAAATTATAGATATTTATTATTCCGAAATATCCGTTGGATTCATTATCACTTAAATAAGTTGATTCCCAGAGAGAATTTTCACTTGGAAGGCGGAATACGTTTCTGTGAAGCTGAAAAACTAAGACATCGCTTCCAACGTAAACGCGGAATTCGTGCTTCCCCTTGTCTTCTATTCGCATGCGTACTCTTGAATCCTTGATAGCGTCAGATAGTACTTCAAGTTCATTCTCCATAACATTTCTAAATTCAAAGAGAATCTTCTCTGAATAATCTGCAATATCTTGTTTAAGGCAAGCTTTTGATGTTAATAGGTCAATAATTCCTTTTCTATCTTTGGTCATAACTTTAATATGATTTTGCAAAAATTACGCGTCCAGCTGATTTGTTTCCAGTCACCATACATTTTCCTTCTTCCTCTTCTCGATCCAAAGGTATGCAGCGAATCGTTGCTTTCGTATCTTGCTTAATTTTGTCCTCAGTTTCCTTTGTTCCATCCCAATGCGCCAAGAAAAATCCAGGCTTAGCTTCAAGTTTTGTCTTGAATTCATCGTACGAATCAACAGTTTGCATGTTGTCCGCTCTAAATTTCATTGCTCTGTCTAGGAGGTTATCTTGAATCGCAACTAGCAATTTTTCGATTACATCCTCTACTCCATTATATTCGAGGACCTCTTTTGTTTTCTCGTCCCTTCTTGCAACCTCAATCTTTCCTTCTTCAAGGTCTCTTGGTCCCATTGCCAAACGAATTGGAACTCCTTTAGCTTCATACTCTGCGAATTTCCATCCTGGACGACGATTATCATCATCATCATATTTGAATGAAATCCCCTTTGCTTTCAAAATCGCTCCCAGTGCACTCATCTTTTCAGAAATCGCTGCTAAGTCTTCTGGTGTTTTGTAAATCGGAATGGCGACCACTTGAATTGGTGCCAATTTTGGAGGGAGTACAAGTCCATCATCATCTGAGTGGGTCATGATCAAAGCTCCCATTAAACGGGTTGAAACTCCCCAAGAAGAAGCCCATACGTATTCAAGTTTCCCTTCTTTATCAGCAAACTTCACATCAAATGCTTTCGCGAAGTTCTGTCCTAAGAAATGAGAAGTACCAGCTTGTAGAGCTTTACCATCCTGCATCAGTGCCTCGATACAATACGTTTCTTCAGCACCTGCAAAACGCTCGCTTTCTGTTTTTATTCCACAAACAACTGGCATTGCCATGTGCTGTTCAGCGAAATCTGCATAGAGCTTCAGGATCATCTCAGTCTCATCAATAGCCTCTTGTCGCTCTGCATGAGCTGTATGACCTTCTTGCCATAAAAACTCTGTTGTTCTCAAGAAGATTCGCGTACGCATCTCCCAGCGCACAACATTTGCCCATTGATTGATCAAGATTGGCAAATCTCGGTAGGATTGAATCCACTTTTTATATGAACTCCAAATTATTGTTTCTGAAGTTGGTCGAACGATTAATTCCTCTTCAAGTTTAGCACTTGGATCAACCACCACACCATTTCCATCTGGATCATTCATTAAACGATAATGAGTCACAACAGCACATTCCTTGGCGAATCCTTCAACATGACTAGCTTCTTTGCTCAAATACGACTTAGGAATGAATAAGGGAAAATATGCATTTGAATGCCCTGTTTCCTTGAACTTTTGATCCAAAACATCTTTCATCTTTTCCCAAATGGCAAATCCATAGGGCTTGATGATCATACATCCTTTCACATCTGAGTTTTCGGCAAGGTCTGCCCTTCCTACAATCTCATTGTACCATTTAGAATAATCGTCTTCCCGCTTCGTGAATTTTTGCGCCATCGTATTTTGTCTAATTATATAAGAGTCCAAAAATAGAAATAACCCATCAAACAAGAACACATCAACGGGTCTTTCTCAATACTTACCACAATTAATGCAAGCTCCTCTTGACAAGGGAGAATAAAAAAAGGGACTCCAAACTGGAATCCCTTCTTAATAGTATTGAATTTATATCCTAACGAGATACAGCAACACGAATTGATCCTTGTGTACCATTCGTATTTTTTACCTGGAAGATATAAGCACCATTTGCCAAATCTGTTGCATCAACAATCGCCTCTGTATTATTCACAGAGATTGTTTTAACAATTTTCCCAGAGACATCAAGAACATCAATCTCTTCCATCATTGAAGTCGATTGAATTGTAAAGAAGTCACTAGATGGATTTGGGAATACAGTAACGTTTCCGAAATCGAGTTCAGTAAGTCCAATTGTTGTCGTTGTTACAGTGCCTGTAAATAGACTAGTTCCACATGAATCAGTGATTGTAAGAACCACGATAAACGTTCCATTCGTTGTATATGTGTGCGATGGATCCGCCAATATAGATGACGTAGCATCACCAAAATCCCATGAGTACGTTACAGTACCAGTTGTCGTTGACGTGTTCGTGAAATCATAGGTTGGATCAGAACCAGCAACAGTAAATCCAGCAACTGGGTTTGTACATGTCAACACAGTAACCGTTTGACACGTAGAATCTGTTCCACATAAGTCAGTAACTGTTAAGCAAGCTGTATAGGTTCCATCAGTAGCATACGTGTGAACAGGGTTTTGAAGTGTAGACGTATTACCATCACCAAAATCCCAGAAGTAAGTTGCAGGTGGTGAAGTTGAGGTAGAAGCATCTGTAAATGTAACCACTGCTCCAGCATCAATAAACGAGTAGAGAGGCACTGGGTTACTACAGCCAGAAACAATAACCGTACTACAAGTCGAATCCATTGCTCCACAGTTATTTGTAACTGTAAGACAAACAGTATAAGAGCCACTTGTTGCATATATGTGAGTTGGATCTGTTGCAGTTGACGTATTTCCATCACCAAAATCCCATAGCCATGAAGCAACAGTTCCAGAAGAGGTGGACATATCCGTGAAATCAACAGACAACCCAGTACTCACTTGACCATATGCTGGTAAAATTGTTCCAAGTCCAAGTGTAATTAGTGTATCTGCAGTACAGATAGATGTCCAACCAAATATTGAATCAGTCAGCATTACGTCGAAAGGTCCAACAGTATTCGGGAATACATGAAATGGATTTTCTAAGACCTCAAGAGGCGACCCATCATCATAATCCCAAGTGTAAGATAAATCTTGCGTACCTAAGAAGGCAGCTTGATTATACATCCGATCATTGATTACAGGTGATGAAGTATTTGTAAACGTGATTGTTGGGCCGGTGGTCATACATTGATCACTTGGAGTAAAGTTTGCCGCTAAGTCATACGAGACAATTGGATAGATAAGCATGTCAGCATCAAAGGGATCAACTCCAACGACAACGTCGTAACTTCGTGTCCAAGTACCAAATAGATCGACACTACTCAACCATTCTCCTGCTCCATCAGCAGCAGTCCAGCTGTTAAATACTAATCCTATAGCATTTGGACTGAGGTTTTCTATAACTACTACATAAGGCACAGACATGGTAACTGGCGTGAACGTTCCAATTTTTCTAAGTACCGAAAGTACACCACCTCCAAAGTTTGTGTCGACTGCAACAACTCCAGACGCGACTGGTGATCCCAGTGGCATTGAATCAGGTCCAGCAACGTAAACCTTCAGGCCAACATTGATTGAAATACCTCCTGTTACATCAATTTTGTATGCATAGAACTCAGCACCAGATATTGTAATTGGCTGTGGGGCATTAAAATATTGAGAAATTGCTTGTGCAGAAGTTGCATTATTGATACTCAATGCAGCTAAAGTAGTTGCTTTTGCGTTCGTATATTGAACAGTATCAGGTCCGCAAATAGCAGCTTTAGTTCCAATTGCAGTGCTTGGAGCAAGATCGTTGTAGATATCTACGTTCATCGGCTGAAGCGATTGAGAATATCCAAGTGTGGTGAGTGCTAATGCAGTCAGCCCTAGTAGAAGTTTTTTCATTGTGAATGTTTTTTGTGTAAAAGTACGACGAATCACTCAATCTCACAAGTCACAAAAAACTGCCAACCACTTAATTATACTGACTGTCGAATTGCCTCTTCAAACGAAACTTTATTGATTTTACTTTTTACCCAAGCTGAGATATTGAAATACTCCAGCACGGCACGCTCATTATGCGCTTTTAGAAGATCAGTAATCTCAATATCCATCTTCTCGAAGATCTCAAGCTGATCGAGTGCTGAATGTGTTTTTGCCAGTTTACGAATATGCTTGATACATGCATTTTCCACTTGGTAGTCACGTTCGTGCTTGCTTAGGTATCTGTTGGTAGATTTTACCACGTACTCAAGGAAATCATAATTTCCGAGTTCATAGTGAATCACAAGGTTGAAAAGTCGCGCGAAGCTGTAAATATCTTGACGTAAGTTCTGCTCATTATCATTCAGAACCTCATTCAAATACTGCAATGCTTTTTTGAATTCACCAACTCCAAAATAACAATAGGCTTTGTTATAGGTAAGCAATAGCTCTACCTCCTTGCTAATTTTGTCGCCGTATTCATCTTGATTTTTTTCAATTGCAGGGATTAAATCCACGCTTTTTTCAAATTCTCCTTGGGCATGCAGAAGAACGAGCTCTTGTACAGAAGTATTCCCAAATATTCGTACAGAAATATCCATGGAATTGAAGCCTTTCTTACCTGATAAGCCTCGAATGTCAGAAATCAATCCATTTGCCTTATCAAATTCATTATTATCAATGTAACATCTGAGTAGATGGAACAAGGTCATCACATAACGTTGACCAGAATCTTGCTTGATTGATGGGTTATCGTCTAGAATTTCACGGGTTCGATTAAAGAATTGGAAACTATCTTCATAATTACGATTCGTGGCTGCACATAGTCCTTTAATGTAGTAGCAAATTGAAGCTGCTTTAGTTGACAGAGCTGTATTCTTGCCTTTAATCAGATGATAATCCGCGATATCAGCAACAACTTTCCGTTCAGTTTCATTTCGTGTGAATCCACCACTTCTGAAGATGAGGTTAATTTTAGAATAGATGACAATGTATTCAGCCAAGTTTCTCAATTTGGCAATCACCATCTCCTCTTCTGCAACTAATTTATCTAGATCAGTTGAAAATTCTCCTGATTCATATGCTGATTCCAACAGGCGTTTCTCCCAATTAATTAGTTCAAACCAATAATAGAACTTCTCATATTTTCGTGCAGTTGATTTAGCGCGCCCAACAAACTTCTCACATTCCTTATAAAGTGCCTTGTTGTATAATATTTCAACATTCTTAATTTCTTGTTTCAAAGTACTACTAACAGACTGTTCACTGTAGTATGCACGCAAACTCTTCAAGATCAACTTATAGAGGTGATTTTTTTCTGAAGGAAGATGTTTAATAAAAGTTTCTCCATTAAATTCAGTCTTCAAATCCGTTTCATCGTAATTCGATTGACGTTCGATAAAGTCGAATATTTTCAAATAATTCTTTTCTCCAGATTGTAGGGATGACGATAATTTAAAAAATCGCTTCTCTGATTTAGTAAGCGATTTTATCAACTTAAATAGCTCCGTTGATGGCTTCATGGTTTGACTTTTAAGGCTTAGAATATGGCGTAAGTTAGCAATAAGAATCTAATACTACTACAACTTCTACATGGAGTTTTAAAAGTACTAATGCGATTTATCAAAGGGATTGTACAAATTATCGTTGAACTCCTACTAAGACTATAGGGAACATAGCAATACAAGAAAAGCCTTGGTATCCCAAGGCTTTTCACAAACAACAACAAACTAAAACCTTCAGAGGTATCCTCTATCGAAGGGTAACTTTATCACCAGTGGAAACGATTGCATTTCCATCAGTAAAATTATTTAAATGCATAATTGTTTTTGCGTTAACAGCATACAACTGTGACAATTCGTTCACAGACATTTGCTTGTTCACGACTACTTCATTTTTCTTGAAGAGACTTCTCTTTCTTTTTGGTTGAAGAAAAATTACATCTCCAGTTTCCAGGTAATCCTTTTCTTTTCCAAAATCATTGTAGCGGTAGAGTTGTTTTAACGTCAACCCAAATTCTTTTGAAATTTTGTAAAAGGTATCTCCTTTTTTCGCGACAACATACTTTACTTTGTTCTCGTGTATTTTGACATCATGTGAATTCGACGTCTTTGCAGTTGAAGAATTCGATGAATTTGTAGTGCTAGACGCGATTAGTTCAGGTGTAGCCTCGATCTCTGGGGTAAATCCAGCATCGTATTGGTCTAAACCTAAATCTTCAATTAGTCCAATGAGCGCTGTTGCATAGGTAGAACTTGTTGCATACCCAGCTTGTCTCAATCCTTTTGCCCATGCTTTGTAATCTGATACATCATATGTAAACAGAAATGCATAGCGATCATATTTGTTTAAGAAAAGGCTGTGATCAGTGAATGACTCATCTACTGATTTGTAAACACGGAAGCACTCCCCTTTCGCATCATCATCCATGTACATTTTCTTTCCAGTCCAGCCATGGCATTTGATTCCAAAATGATTATTCCCTTTTCGAGCCAGTGTTGAATTCCCTGCTGCGCTTTCCAAGATCCCTTGTGCTAGTGTAATACTCGCAGGAACTTTGTGTTCGTTCATTTGACGAATTGCTTCAGCTTTGTACTGCTCGACATAGTCGTTTTTCGTGAGCCTCGTTTCTCCTCCAGCGAAACTGGATAAAGAAAGTAGGGCTCCTACTGTTGTGATTAATAATTTCATCGTTGTTGTGTTTGTTTGTTGTTTGCGTTTAATCATTACGCAGGACTTTTCGATTTGTTACAAAAATTGTTGAAAACTTTGATTTTTTTTGTTGATAACTCATCAAACCGCTCTATAGTAAGACATATTGACAGTCAATCTTACAGTTTAATGACATTTTTTCCGATACTAAGCGATAAAATTCATCTGGTTCAAATTTTGATCTGAATTCATCATACTAAATAGATTCACTCATGGATGTAAATAAATTCACACTAAAAACACAAGAAGTTCTTCAGGCTGCACAAGGTCTGGCATCAGAACTCTCTCACCAAACCATTGAGCCAGGTCATTTGATGAAAGCGATTTTTTTGCAAGACAAAGATGTTGTTCCCTTTTTATTGAAAGATCTTGGGGCCGATCATAAAATGATTGAGATGGCTACGGATAGAATCATTGAATCATACTCCAAAGTAACTGGAGGACAACACTATTTATCGAATACTACAAATACCCTCTTTTCGAATGCATTGAATGACATGAAGAAATTCGAGGATGAGTATCTTTCCATCGAAGTTCTGTTCTATGCACTCTCCTCCTCTTCCGACTCAATCGGTCAATTATTGAAGGATAACGGAATTACCAAAACCAATCTTAAAAAGAGCATTATGAAATTGCGCAATGGAGAAACTGTTACCAATGATCGACCAGAAGGTACCTATAACTCTCTTGAGAAATTCGCGAAGAATTTAAACGAACTCGCAAAATCGGGAAAACTAGATCCTGTTATAGGCCGAGATGAAGAGATAAGACGCGTCTTACAAATTTTAACCCGTAGAACGAAAAATAATCCAATATTAATTGGTGAGCCCGGAGTTGGAAAAACGGCAATTGCAGAAGGGATAGCACATCGAATCATTGAAGGCGATGTTCCGGAAAATTTGAAAAGCAAAATTGTCTACTCGTTAGACATGGCTGCATTGATTGCTGGAGCGAAATACAAAGGAGAATTTGAAGAGCGCTTGAAATCTGTAGTTCAAGAAGTCATTAAGGCTGAGGGCGAGATCATTTTATTCATTGATGAAATTCATACGATTGTAGGCGCTGGTGGAGGTCAAGGAGCAATGGACGCTGCAAACATCTTAAAACCTGCACTCGCTCGTGGTGAACTTCGTGCAGTTGGCGCAACAACACTTGATGAATACCAAAAACATTTTGAGAAAGACAAGGCACTTGTTAGGCGATTCCAAACCGTTATGGTTGATGAGCCTTCAACTGAGGATGCTATTTCAATCTTAAGGGGGATTAAAGATAAGTACGAAAGTCATCATAAAGTAATGATCCAAGATGCTGCGATTATTGCGGCTGTGGAACTTTCGCAACGTTATATCACTGAGAGACATCTTCCAGATAAAGCAATTGATTTAATTGATGAAGCTGCTTCCAAATTGCGCATGGAAATTAATTCTAAGCCTGAAGAACTCGATGAAATCGAACGTAAGATAATGCAACTCGAGATTGAACGAGAAGCGATCAAGCGGGAAAATGACAAGAAAAAATTAGGTGCTCTCGAGAAAGAACTTGCCGATCTTAGTGAAACACGGGATGCTTTTCAAGCCAAATGGCAATCTGAGAGAGATGTTGTTGACTCGATTCAGAAATTCAAAGATGAGATTGAAGGTTTAAAACTAGAAGCTGATCAGGCTGAACGAGCAGGTGATTATGGGAAAGTTGCTGAGATTCGCTATGGGAAGCTTAAAGAACTCGAGCAGGCGATTGAAGATGGAAAGGAATCCTTGAATGCACTTCAGGTCGATTCAAAAATGATCAAGGAGGAAGTTGATGCAGAGGAAATTGCAGAAGTTGTTTCCAAGTGGACCGGAATTCCAGTCAATAAAATGATTGAAAGTGAGCGTGCTAAATTACTACGTCTCGAAGATGAACTTTCGAAACGTGTTGTAGGACAAGAGGAAGCGATTACGGCTCTTTCAGATGCAGTTCGAAGATCTCGCGCTGGCTTGCAAGATGAAAAACGTCCAATTGGATCGTTCATTTTTCTTGGTACAACTGGTGTTGGTAAAACAGAGCTTGCCAAAGCATTGGCGGAATATTTATTCAATGATGAGAATGCGCTGACGCGAATTGATATGAGCGAATATCAAGAAAAACATTCTGTTAGTCGATTAGTTGGAGCACCTCCAGGATACATTGGTTATGAAGAGGGAGGTCAGCTTACAGAAGCTGTGAGACGTAAACCCTACTCAATTATTTTATTGGATGAAATTGAGAAAGCCCATCCAGATGTGTTCAATGTACTCCTTCAAGTTTTGGATGATGGACGCTTAACGGACAATAAAGGTCGAACTGTCAATTTTAAGAACACAATTATCATTATGACGTCAAATCTTGGCTCTGCAGTGATTCATGAAAAATTCGATGGGATTGAAGAGAATGAATTTGAGAGAGCTGCAGGCCAAGCCAGAATTGAGGTTCTTGAAATGCTGAGACAAACGATTCGTCCAGAGTTTCTCAATAGGATTGATGAAACGATTCTATTCCTACCCTTAACGCGGCAAAATATTCGAGACATTGTGAAAATTCATATGAATCTTCTTAAAGATAAATTGAAAGTTCAAGGTCTTAATCTCGTCATAAAAGAAGAGGCTTTTGATTGGGTTGCCGAAGCTGGTTACGATCCATTTTTTGGAGCGCGGCCTGTTAAACGAGTAATTCAAAAACAAATTATGAATGAGTTGTCAAAAGCAATTTTAGCAGATCAAATAGATGGGAATAAAAATGTGGTGATGGATGTTTTCGATGGACAAATTGTCTTTCGCAAGCCGATCAATGAAGAGGAGGAAATAACTCTTAATTAATTGATCATTTTTAAGTTACAAAAGGATGCTTAACGGCATCCTTTTTTTTGTTTCATTGTTTTACGCGTAGATATTCTTATTTTCGGACTCGATGAAAACCCCACGATTATTATTTTCCATCCTCACTCTGATCTCGCTGGTATGGCTGCTTATCTTAGGCTATCTAGAATTTTCAGATGAACTTGTTTCCATAGATCGTGGATTAAGTATGGTGTATGCATTTATCCTACTTATTTCCTTTTTATCAATTCGTATTTCCATCATTGATGCAGCTCGAATGAACATTATAGTCCTCTTACTGGGGGCTACTTTGATTCTTCTTGGAACAATACAATGGACAAACCCACTATTAATGACGCATCTTGGAAGCTATAGCATAATTGTGAGCGTCTTATTACTGGGAACTTCAATTAATTCTCAACTTGTAGGAAGTGGAAAAATGACAAAAGTAATTAGAGCATTCTTCCTAATCACGTTGATCTTCATCGCGGCAACTGCACTATTATCTCCAAATTCTGCTTTGCTATTTGATATTGCTTTGGTGCTGCTTCTACTCTCGACTGTTGGGGTGTTAGTCTCAATGTTCTTTCAGAAACGCACTAATTAAGGAAGGTTCCATAACCATGGATACGTTGTGTCCAGTATTTCGATTTGATAACATCTGTAATCACAATCCCCTGACCTGAGCTTGCATGAATCATTTTGAGCGATTCTCCAAGACCAGAAACGACAATCCCAACATGAGAAACGCCTGATCCATTATTAAAGAAAACGAGATCACCTTGCTGAGCATCCTTTGCTTTAATTTTCTTCGAACTTGCATATTGATCCTGTGCTCTTCGCGGGATAGTTTGACCATGCTCTTTCAATACGTACGACGTGAAACCTGAGCAATCAAATCCCCCAGGACTACTTCCCGCCCAAACATAAGGTGTACCAATATGTTTTTGTGCTGAAACAATAATGTCATTTCGAACCCCAGAGGAAGTACCTGTCACTTCGCTGACTTCAACAATATCAGTTGCTGTATTACCAGCGTCAATAACTGGAACACCATCGAAAACTCGATTGATCATGGACTCTACTTCTTCGAATGCTTTTTGATACCCCATTCGTTTCAAATCTGAGGCCCAAGAAACAAGATCACTTCGCAACCAAGAAATCTCATACATGTGTGCATTGAAAATATTCGATCCATGCTCAGAATATTTCACTTCCAAGAATAATTCTTCCGCCAGCTCAAGTGAGTTGTCGTGACGAAGTAACCAAAAATCATTTTGACTCAATTGGAAGAGACTAATAGCCTTGTAATATCTTGGTAACATTGAGAAATCGTACTCAGGTTTATCGAGTAAACGATTGGCAAGGCGATACGTTCGTTTGTAGTGCCTCTGAGAAAAATTTACTTCTAAACGATCAATTTTAGGGTTCTGCGAGAAGGCTGTTCCGCAAAACATGACTAAAATAAGTGTACCTATATATTTCTTGATTGAATTCATTACTGAACGAAGAAACAAAAAATATGCCGATGATTCTACTTCTTGTAAACATTCCGTCCACAAATCAATGTTCATTGCGCAATTCGGAACGCTAATTAACATTATTTGCACGAATAATTATGATACTTTCACGATTATTCACGTTCTTTAAGATAACCTAGTATGGTTTTTGCCGTTAAACCATCAGTTAGAAAAATTAGAAGATGATAAAATTACTTTCGATTGCAACCTTCCTTGGCACTTCTCTGCTCTCATTTGCTCAAGTAGATT
>JBLHON010000016.1:0-23392 GCA_047621865.1 Crocinitomicaceae bacterium
ATTGGTGAAGAAAATGCTTAGCATTTGAAGACTGAGTCTCCGTCGGGAAGACGGGTAAGCCGAAGGAGTAGGATTTCCGATTGTTTCGACTTTGATTTCTGGAACTAGTAAACTTGTTTCTTCTTCAGAATAATTCTGAGAAATCAAAACACTTATAACGAAAAAAGCGCCGTCCGAGGACTAAGCGCTTTTTTCAGTGGTGGGAAATGTAGGATTCGAACCTACGACCCCCTGCTTGTAAGGCAGGTGCTCTAAACCAACTGAGCTAATCTCCCATTTATACTTGGTGTGTCAACAATTCCGATAATCTCGGAAGAGCTAAACTCCCATTTTTCATTCGACTCGTTCGCCAAATGCGTGTGCAAATATACACTTGATTTCGTTAAAGACAAGCGATTATTTGAAAAAAGTTAAAAAAAGTCTGTCACCAAAAAGAAGCTTCCAATTATTAGAATAGTATCGAGTTGTTTTGCAGAGTTTTGTGCAGCTTCATACGCTTTTAGAGCATTGTCAAAGATTCCTTCTGGAGGATGATTTGTCTTCGAAGCTTCCCTCAATTGATCCATTGTCGCCGTTCTTGAGTTCGTGAATTCAGTATAGTAGAATTTGGCGTCGTCTGGTAAAATTGAAATAATCCCTTTGATGTCCTTTTCTGCGCTCGATCCATAGATGATGTGCAGGGTTCCTCTGTTCATCTTGGAAACTGTAGCTAATGTTTCTCTAACGCCATCAAAATTGTGTGATACATCAAGAATTGTGAGGGGTTCAGACGAAATGACTTGCAATCGACCGCGGAATCCTGTGTTGCGAAAAATATTTTTAAGACCGCTTGCGATTGCTTCATCCTCGGTTTCAAATCCAATAGAATTCAGGTAATCTAAAACTGTTCGCGCGAGCTGATAATTTGTCTTCTGGTAGTTCCCAACAAGTGGGAAACCTGCTGGGATTTTATGCGCGGCATCTATGAAAGATACTTTTGCATTCCTTGAGCGTGCGATCTTCAGCAGAACATCACTCACAGTTTCATTCATGTCACCAATGATTACAGGAACAGTGTTCTTAATGATTCCCGCCTTCTCTCGTGCAATTTCCTCAAGTGTGTCACCTAGAATATCAGTATGTTCTAGACTAATAGTCGTGATCACACTCACCACGGGCTTAATCACATTTGTGGCATCCAAGCGTCCGCCCAATCCAGTTTCGATAATGCAAATTGCACACTTTTGACTTTTGAAATAATCCAAGGCAAGGGCAAATGAGATCTCGAAGAAAGAAGGGGAGAAGGTGAGTGGTTGCTTCCGAATTGTTTTCACAAAATCAAGAACGGCCTCCTGAGAGATGCATATTCCATTTATGCGAATTCGTTCCGTATAATCCTCCAGGTGAGGAGATGTAAACAACCCAACTTTATGTCCAGATTCTGTTAGTGCCGAAGCTATAATGGAGCAAGTTGATCCTTTGCCATTACTTCCAGCCACATGGACAAATATTAATTCATCTTGAGGGTTTCCAATTAAATCAAGGAGTACAGCAATATTATCAAGTGTTGGCTTGTACGCTTTAGATCCTATAATTTGATAGGACGGAAATTGTTCGAATAGCCAATCAATGGCTTCAATGTAGCCCTTAAGTGGCTTTGACATGAATCGTATAGAATTGATAAATCAACGCTGATCCAGGATCCTTGTTGAACTTTACTTGCCTCTTAACTGCAGTACCAATTTTATTGATCAGAAGTTGATCTGTGGTTGTAGTCGTACCTTTTACATTTTGGAAGGCAATAACGTTCCCTTGTGCATCAACAGTTAATTTGAATCCAATTGTTGCATCAGTATCAATACGAATTCCACTTACACTGACATGACTCAGGCGTACGCGGCCTTTTCCAGAACCAGTTCCTTGGCTTCCACCAGTACCACTTCCACTATCTGTGCCCATTCCAGTGCCACTTCCGCCACCAGTTCCACCACCATCACCACCAGTTTCAAATGGATTATTCGATTGCGTTGTTGTACTTGGCTTGTTCGTGTTGTTAGTAGCGTTCGTATGATTTGATTGGCCAGTAGGCACTTGCGTATCTGCAGGCTTGTTATTTGTGATTACCTCTTGAGTTTGTGGAGTAGGAGGAGCAATTGGAGCATCTGTTGGTTCTCCGCCACCTGCGCCGCCTTCCATTTTCAATTCCTTTAGAAGAATTTCATCAATTACTGTATCTGTTTTTACAATGACATCTTCTGGCAACGGATCTGGAATTTCGTAATACATGAATGAAAGCAATAAAATTGCTGCTAACATTAATAATAAGGATGCTATGAGTCCTTTCTTAGCATCATTTTTGTCTACTACTGGAATTGTTGCCATAATTCACGGTTTTATTTGTCATATGCGAGAACCGGATCCCATCCATTCGCCTGACATAAAGCAAGTACATTAAATACTGACTCGTAATCAGCCGATTTGTGTCCGGCTATCTTAAGTTGTGTCTTTCCTGATTCTACTACCACAGATTGTGCCGCTCCTTTAATTTCGTCAAAATTTAACGGATTTTTAAGATCTCCTCCTGGTAATACAACGTATAAATTATCCTCTGTTACAACAACTGTTGGTCCAACTTTAGTACTTACCGGAGTTAAATCCGCATCTGGATTTGGCAAATCAAGTGGAGTCGTATCATTACTCATGATACTCATGATGATAAAGAAGATCAGCAACAAAAAGACCAAATCGGTCATGGAAGACATGCCGCCTTCTACCTTGATCTTATTTTTTGAACTCATTCCCATAACTCCTGTTATTTACCTGGTTGATGCAACATATCCATAAACTCAAGTGCATCGTTTTCCATTTGGTAGACTACCTTTCCAATTTTTGAAACGAGGTAGTTATATCCAATATAAGCTACAATCCCAACGATCAAACCAGCTACAGTAGTAACCATGGCTGTCATCGTTCCTGGAGCAATTGTCTCAATACTAATTTCTGAGGAAGCTTGTAAATCGATAAACACCATGATCATACCAATGGTAGTTCCAAGGAATCCAATCATTGGTGCTGCTCCTGCTGCAGTTGCTAAGAAGCTAAGGCGCTGTTCTAGACGAAGAATTTCGAGTTTACCCGTATTCTCAATTGATGCAGAAATGCTATCAAGTGGCCGGCCTAGTCGAGAGATGCCCTTTTCCATCATTCGCGCTGAAGGAGAATTCGATCGTGAGCAATAATCTTTCGCCGCATCGATTTTCCCATCCATGATATAATCATTGACTTTTTTCAATAATCCAACTTCCTCCTTAGAAGCTTTACGCAATGCGAGAAAACGTTCAACAAAGATGAAGATGGCATAGGCGAACATAAGCGCCAAGCTCAGCATAATTATTAATCCAAAGCCTTGACTGGCATCAGCGACAATATTCCATAACGGAATATCCTCGACACCTGTGTCGGAAGAACTGCCCGTTGGGGTAACCTGAAGTAAGAAAGATAAACTCATAGTATAGGTATAACGATTACTTGTTCAATTTTGTTACTAGAAAAGCAAGAAAACTCCTGCGCCGGCAAGATAACCTATTAAGGCTAACCATGCGATGTTCTTTAAATACCAGAAGAACGAAATCTTCTCCATTCCCATGGCTACAACGCCTGCAGCTGATCCAATGATCAACATACTACCCCCTGTTCCGGCTGCATAAGCAATGAAATGCCAGATCTGAGAATCCGTAGAATAAATTAAATCTCCGTGCTCATTTACAGCATTCATGTCAAACATTCCCATTGAAGCAGCTACTAAAGGTACATTATCAATCACTGCAGATCCTCCTCCCATCAACATCACAAACATGTTATTTGACATGGATGCTTGAACGTCTTGACCGAATGTAAAAATCAACCCTAATGATTCCAATGCAGCAACCGTCATCAAAATTCCTAAGAAGAATAAGATTGAAGGCATTTCAATTTTGGCAAGGGCACCAAACGTTGGACTGCTGTGATGATTTCCCTTTTCCAAATGATCATCCACGCTTGTCATTGAAAACTGTCTTGCACTAATTAATTCTGCGACGAGTGCTACAATTGAGAGTGATAGCATCATTCCAATGTAAGGAGGCAAATGTGTTAATGTTTTGAAAATTGGAACAAAAACAATCATTGCAAGTCCAATGTACAACATTAATGGGCCACGTTTGTTTTCATTTTGGTCAGATTCTGGAGACTCAAAATTCCCTCTAAATGCAGGCATGAAACTAGCAATTAGAGTAGGAACAACCATACAAACCAGTGAAGGAAGAATCAAGAACTCTATCAATTTCAATGCTGTCACTTTATCACCCATCCAAAGCATTGTGGTTGTAACATCACCAATTGGTGACCAAGCACCACCAGCATTAGCAGCAATAATGATCATACCTGCATACCAGATTCGAGCACTTTTGTCGTCGATGAGTTTACGCAAGATTGTAATGAGTACAATAGTCGCTGTCAGGTTGTCAATGATTGCTGAAAGGATAAATCCAAGGATGCAAACGATCCATAAAAGTGTCCGTTTCTTATTCGTTTTAATAAATCGTTTGATGGTTGAAAACCCGTCAAAATGGTCAATGATCTCTACAATCGTCATGGCGCCAACCAAGAAGATTAAGATCTCACAAGTCTTGCCGAAATGATGGAGTAGGGTTCCTTCCATTAAATGAAGGCGTTCTTCATGCCCTTCACCACTAATGTTCATTAGAACACTATCGTGACTATTGAACCATTGATCAAAACCATCAATACCAAGTGCTACTGCAGCCCAAGCAAGAGCCATCATAAGTAGTGCAGGTACGAGTTTATCTATTTTTAAATTATGCTCTAGCGTGATTGCTAAATATCCAAGGATAAAGACGACAACGATAAAAATTTCCATAATAGTAGCGGCTTAAAATTATTTAACGAGCTCTTCCAACGCCAATTTGAACGCTGTTTTTGCGAGATCTGTTTTTGATGAATGAATTGTTTTAGTGCGCTCAAGCGCTTTGCGGATAACTAAACTTGTGTCGGAAAAAATCCCTTCGTCTGTAATGGATTCCAAGTCATTGCTCATCAAATAAGCAAAAACGCGAGCCATTCCACAGTTAGAAATAAAATCTGGTATAGAGGTTAATTGACTATCAGCTTTCTCAGCGATCGGTCCAAAGAAAATCTCTGGATCGGCAAAAGGAACGTTTGCTCCAGCCGAAATAACTTCCATGCCAGTGGCAGTCATTCGATCTAATTGATCTTCTGTAATTAATCGAGACGCAGCACAAGGAATGAAAACTTCTGCATTAATGTCCCATATTCGCGTATTGACATCATCAAAAGAAAGCATGTCTGGATGGTTTAACTCGTTTCCATTTTTGTTCAAAAATAGAGCGCGAATTTCTTCAAAAGAAAATCCTTCCTCATTTATCAATCCACCAACACGGTCGATAATTCCAACAATTATAGCACCTTCTTGAGCCAAATAGTATGCTCCAGCAGAGCCTACATTCCCCCAACCTTGCACTATGACACGTTTTCCTTTCAATTCTCCACCATAAATATCATAGAAATGACGAATCGACTCAGCGACGCCATATCCAGTGATCATATCTGCAATAACGTATTTACGCTCAAGACTAGGAGAGTATTTTTCTGTCTCAATAACTTTAAGGACACCCTGTCTTAGTTGTCCAATTCTATTGATTTTTTGGGCATCACGAGGTTGGAAATGACCATTAAATACTCCTTCTTGTGGATGCCAAACCCCACAATCTTCAGTAATTGGAATCACTTCATGAATTTCATCTACGTTCATGTCACCACCCGTTCCATAGTAATGTTTCAGAAGAGGAGTCACGGCAGCATACCATCTTCGAAGAACACCTTCTTTTCGCGGGTCTTTTGGATCAAATTTAATCCCAGATTTAGCTCCTCCAATTGGGGGGCCAGCCACTGTAAACTTAACTTCCATAGTTTTTGCCAAGGACTCTACCTCACGCTTATCCAAACCAGGATGCATACGAGTCCCGCCTCCTGCAGCGCCGCCTCTCAGCGAGTTGATAACAACCCAACCCTGAGCCTCTGTCTCTGCGTCATTCCACTCAAAGACTATTTCAGGTAGCTTATTCTCGAATTTCTCAAGTAAATCTTTCATTGATTGCGTTAAATTCTAAGGACGCAAAGTTAGCAAAGTATTTGATCTACAGAATCGTTTTTAGACACGATTGGAGCAATTATTGGAAAGGATAAAGTGAACGTTTATGGCGTATGCAATACCCCCCCCTTTACAGCGTGTTTTGCTCCTGTGACTGACGCAATCGTGTTTACCTGATCATCAAGATAAAGCGCGCCTAGGAAACCAAAAATAATGGCTTCCTTGAAATCGATCAACTCTAGTTCAGGTAGGATGATTTTGCCCCTAAAATGGGATTGAATGCTCTCAATTAGAAAGGCGTTTTTCCCTCCTCCACCTGTAATAAGAACTTTTTTTACCTGCCCATTATTTAGTGTTTTTGAAATTTGCAATGCGATATGGAGTGTAATAGTATGCAAAAGGTCACTGGCTGAATGTGCACTGAATTGGTTAATTATTGGCGAGAATTGAGCATTGATCCATTCTGTTCCAAGTGATTTAGGTGGGGGTTGATTGTAATAATCAAGAGCGTTGAGTGCTTTTATTAGTTTTGGAATTACCTCACCACTGCGTGCGATACCTCCATTCTGATCGTATGGCAGCTGAAAATGTTCGAGCATCAAATCATTCAATGGCAAATTGCCTGGCGAAATATCGAACGCTAAAATAGGATCAGAGAGAATGCAAACATTGCTAAACCCACCAAGATTAAGAAAAGCATCGGCAAACGTTGAGAAAAGAAGTGAATCACCTATTGGGACAAGGGGGGCACCTTGGCCTCCTGCAAGTACGTCTTTTGTACGAAAGTCATTGATGACTTGAATTCTAGTCTTGAGCGCGATACTCGTTCCGCATCCAATTTGAAGGGTGAATCCTCTTTCTGGCTGGTGAAAAATCGTATGACCATGTGAAGCAATTGCATCAATTTTTGCTTTATCAAGTCCATTTTTATCGATGAATTCGTTGATTTTTGTACCGAAGAAAAGCCCAAGTCGCTTATCAAGGATGCACAAATCTTGACTGGACTGGTGGATGGATTTTCTCAACTCGTTCTCCAAATCAATAGGGTAGGCAATCGTTTCTGTTTGATGCACAACATGTTCCCACGTTTCACCAATTCCTTTAGAAAAAGAAACATCAGCAATGTCAATTCCATCCATAGATGTACCTGACATAATTCCTAAAATTCGGTATGAATTCATGACGCTTTTAAAGGTAGAAAATAAAATTAAAGCATTACATTTGCGTGATCTAATTTTGGAGTAAACAATCGAATAAAAGACTTTTGAATTATGGACTTTAGCCTATCGGAAGAACAGTTAGCAGTAAGAGATGCAGCAAGAGATTTCGCTCAGAACGTACTGAAACCAGATGTTATTGCGCGTGATAATGAGCAACGTTTTCCTGTGGATGAAATTCGTCAGCTTGGTGAACTCGGATTCATGGGGATGATGGTTGACCCTAAATATGGTGGTTCAGGAATGGACGCAATCTCATATGTTTTGGCAATGGAAGAGATCTCCAAAGTCGATGCGTCAACTTCTGTATGTATGTCAGTGAACAACTCACTTGTATGCTGGGGAATAGAAACATTTGGAACAGAGGAACAAAAGCAAAAATATTTAATTCCACTAGCTAAAGGGGAGAAGATTGGCGCATTTTGCCTGTCTGAGCCTGAAGCAGGATCTGATGCAACATCACAACGAACGTCTGCTATTGATATGGGAGATCACTATTTAGTGAACGGAACGAAAAATTGGATTACCAATGGATCCTCTGCATCCGTTTATATTGTGATTGCACAAACTGATGCAGAAGCAGGCCATAAAGGAATTAACGCATTGATTATTGAGCGCGGCCAAGAAGGATTTATCGTTGGAGCGAAAGAAGATAAAATGGGAATCCGTGGATCTGATACACATACATTGATGTTTGATGATGTCAAAGTTTCTAAGGACAACAGAATTGGTGATGATGGATTTGGATTTACGTTCGCTATGAAGGTTCTTTCTGGAGGAAGAATTGGAATTGCATCACAGGCCTTAGGGATTGCTGGTGGCGCTTATGAATTGGCTTTGGCTTACTCAAAGGAGCGAAAAGCATTTGGCAAAGAGATTTCAAAACACCAAGCTATCGCATTTAAACTTGCGGACATGGCCACAGATATTGAAGCTGCTCGCTTATTGGTTTATAGAGCTGCTTTGGATAAAGACAACGGAAGAAATTACGATCAATCGAGTGCAATGGCGAAGCTTTATGCTTCTAAAGTTGCCATGGAACACACAGTAGAAGCTGTGCAAATTCATGGAGGTTATGGATACGTAAAAGAGTATCATGTTGAACGCTTAATGCGCGATGCAAAGATTACTCAAATTTATGAAGGGACTTCTGAAGTGCAAAAAATCGTAATCTCACGTGGATTATTGAAAGACTAGAATAGAATTTTTAACTAGACCCAAACTTCTCTCCTTCTCGATAGCTATCGGGATGGACGAGGAGTTTTTTTTACAGAAAGGTCATGGCTTTTTCCAGTCCAATACTGCGCGACCCTTTCAAGAGAATCAACTTATTGGAGAGAAGTTCTTCTTCTAGATGAACGAGAAGTTCTGCTGTAGTGTTGAAGGATTGCAGAATTTGAGTCGATTTAAGTGCTCCAAATGCATTTCCAACAGAATAACCAGAAATTCCGAGTGATTCTACGAGTGAAATTATTTCTCGATGTTCATTTTCGGTGTCATCCCCAAGTTCTTTCATATCTCCAAGGATAAAAAGCTTGTCTGGATGAGTATTCATCGCAAAACTCTCCAATGCCGAGCGCATACTCGTAGGATTCGCATTGTAACAGTCCATAATTACGGTATTTGATGCTGTTTGTTCTACTTGTGAGCGATTGTTGGTAGGAACATACTCTTGAATAGCAGCAGATATTGCATCGTTCTCAACTTCCAAGAGCACGCCAAAAGTAATTGCCGCCAAATAATTGTAGAAATTGTACTTCCCAATCATTTGTGTTTTTAGCACTTCAGAACGATAATTTTTAATTTCCCACCTCATCTCTACGTATGGCGAGAGGTTTACCAGTGTTCCAAAAACATGAGCCGCCATAGATGTGCCATAGTTCATGGTGTTGCTGGCGTTGAAAGAGTGGGGGAGTGCATTGAAAAGAACAGTGTCATCACTATTGAATACTATAGTTCCATTAACGGATTCAATTGCTTCGTACAATTCACGTTTTGTTTTAAGAACGCCCTCGAAATCTCCAAAGCCTTCAAGATGTGCTTTTCCAATATTCGTGATAATGCCATGCGTAGGTTCGGCAATTGCGCAAAGCTCTTCAATATCCTTGAAACGATTGGCGCCCATTTCTATAATGGCAATTTCGTGTTCTTCTGTTAAGCGGAGTAGGGTGAAAGGCACTCCCAAATGATTGTTCAAATTCCCAATTGTGGCCAGAACATTATACTTTTTGGATAGGACAGCATTCATCAACTCCTTTGTTGTCGTCTTACCATTACTTCCTGTAATCCCAATTACAGGGATTTTGAATTTTCTACGATGCTGGTTTGCCAGAAGCTGGATATAGCGCACACTATCTTCAACATAGGTCATGTGATCAGAATCTGTCAAATATTCTGGATTGTCAACAATGACATGCTTTGCGCCTTGTGCTAGTGCATTTGCGGCAAATGTATTTCCATCGAATTGTTCTCCTTTGATACATACAAAGAGACAGTCAACTCTGATCGCACGTGTATCTGTGCAAATTCCAGTTGTCTCATAGAAGCGATCGAAAACTGCTTGTTCCATAGTGTAAAAATAAAAAAAGCCCTCTCATTAAATGAGAAGGCTTCTAACTATTTTTTAGAATTTTATTTCTTCTTTTTCTTTTTTCGACCGTAGTTGAATCCTGTAGGTGAACCAACTCTGTCCATAGCACATCTAAATCCGATGGCATCTGTTGACTTGTCTTCATCTAAGAATCTTCTGTTACTCGCCACTAGCCAGTATGCTCGATCTTTCCATGATCCTCCTTTGTACACTCTTGACTTATCAGATACCAAAGTAGTTGGCCATGAAGTTCTGTCTCCAGGCTTAACCTGTCCACCATCAAGTCCATACTCCTCATGCTCATCTTGGTACATTACTAAGTTAGGATCACGTGTTGCTTGATTGATCGCATTCTTTCTGTCATCATTTGCATAGAAGATAGAGCTCTCGATATCACCATCAAGGTAATCGTTGTAATCTGCCTTACGGTAGTTCAAACGTCCGATGTTCTCTTCTTCAGTTACTTCACGGTACTTTAATTTACCAGGAGTATTGATGATAAAATCGTTGAATCCATCACGAAGCATTGAAATCACTTCAAAAGCATATTCTTCTCCATCTGGACCAGTTCTGATTTCATCTGCGAAGATTCCATCAAATAAGTTATCCTGAACGATTGCAGAAGACTCGATGTCGTGTTTGTCATTCTTGTAAAGAATTGCAACGTCAAGTACTTCATTAATTGCACGCAACAATGTAAGTTCAATTGAATCCTTCACTTTACCGTGAGATACATAGAATGGATCTGGAGAATAACCATTACGAGAAGGATTACGAGATTCTACGTTCGCAGCTAATCCGTTTGGAATAATTGTATCATTTGGATCATGCTTGTCAGCTGAAATTCTTTGGAAGCGAATACGCTCGAATTCGTTCATGTATTCTTTCATTCCGTGAACATCATACATAATCTGCGCATTCTTCAATTCGGTAGATCCCTCATTGTTCAGCAACTTCGTTTTGAACACATTTCCACGGAATGGACGGAACTCATCGTAATCTTCACTTGTTAAAGGACGGTAAACATCCAATACCCATTCAGAAACATTTCCAGCCATGTGGTAGAGACCATAATCATTTGGCCAGTAAGACTCAACAGGAGCAGTTACATCAGCGCCATCATTCAAGTTACCAGCAACCCCCATGTAATCTCCACGACCTCTTACGAAGTTTGCGCGAATCTGACCTGTGAATTGTGCTTCATCCTGACGAACCCAGTGACCATTCCAAGGATAAAGACGACGCTCATTGATGTTTTCAGTTCCTTCTTGAAGGTTTCCGATTAATCCAGTTGCAGCGAATTCCCATTCTGCTTCAGTTGGTAGACGATATCTTGGTAGAAGAATTCCATCTTCCAGACGAACAATTCTCGTTCCTAATTTTTTACCATTAACATTCGATGGATTTAAATCCTGAACGTTTTTAATCAATCCTTCTTCGTATTGACCGTTGTAATAAGCATCTGTATTGAATGAGTTTTCATCACGCTGATCAACGTTGAATGCAAGAACTCCTTCACGAATAAGAATATACTCATTCACACGATCTGTTCTCCAATTGCAATAATCATTCGCTTGAAGCCATGAAACACCAACTACAGGATAATCTCTATATGCTGGGTGACGAAGGTAATAATCAACGAATTTCTCATTGAAACCAAGTTTAGAACGCCAAACTAATGTATCTGGAAGTGCATTTTTAAACACCATTGGATACGTTTCGTTGTACGCACGAGAAATCCAATAAAGGTATTCCATCCATTGGAAGTTCGTAACCTCCGTTTGATCTAAATAGAAAGAAGACACAGTAACGCGTGCCGCTCTATTGTTCCAATCATGCATTACATCTTGTTCTGCACGTCCCATTGTAAATGTTCCACCTTCAACCAAAAGCAGACCTGGGCCCGTTTCTTGATCAATAAAAGGAACTTTTTGGAAACCACCTTGCTTCGGGTTGTTGTAATCCCATCCTGTAGCATTAGAAGCTTCTCTTGAGCAGGAGATAATCAAGGCTCCAATGGCTATAAAAGAGATAAACTTTAAAACTCGCATATTCTTATTTTGTTTTTTCATCGTTTCAGATTGACAAATTTAACCTTTACAACGGATCAATTAACGTTTGTTACAGTTTATTAAAAGGAAGGACAAGAAATAGTTCGGAAACTTTTAATCTTATCCTTGCAATTTAAGTTTAATCCTAGTGATACTTCATGAGAACCTCCAGAAACTCCGTTGTTGAGTTTAGAGACTGTTACATCATAGCTATAACCTAGTTTGAATTTTCCAGTATTTACACCAATGGAGAGAATAAAGGCATCCTTGTTACGGAACCAAGCTCCAATTGTGAATGCGCCATACTTGACATATGTACCAACATTGATCTCTTGAAATCCATTTTGGTACTGATACACAATATTTGGCATGATGGAAGTTTTGTTCTTATACTGAGATTTTCCTCCCAATTTAATTTCAGCTCCCATGTGTCCAGTAAAACGCATTGGCAATTTTGACTCACCAATAATCATTGATTCATTTGGACGATTTAGGTGATGTGCTGCAAATCCAAAGAAGAAATTCTCGCTGTATCCTACAAATCCTGCAGACGCATCAAAGAAATAACGACTTCCTCCTCGCGGAACATCTCCTGTTTGGTAAATAAAGCCACGGCGCGGATCAATCATGTCACCGAACGTGAGTTTATCCCAATCTAGGTATTTGTTGTACATCGAAGCGCGCGCTCCAAATAACATGGAAAATTTCCGGTTTACTTTTAGATGGTATGAGTATATCAAACCAAGCATGGAAGTGTAAATTGTACCTTGACCTTGCTGGTCATGTAGCCCGATAACACCTATTCCGCCAGAAATATTCTTAAAGTATTGGTCGTATGCCATACTATAAGTAACGTAGTTTCCAGTTAAATTTGGCCATTCGTTCCGGTAATTCATTGCAAATCTCGGACACCCATTTGATCCAGCAAATGCGGGATTTAGGTATGTAGGATTTGCGTAGAACTGCGTGAATTGCGGGTCTTGTGAATAGGCATTGCTCGCCGTGAGACAAAGTATGCTAAAAGTGAGTATATGAGTAAATCGCTTCATTAAGACTTTTATGATGTCCAATTGTGGTATAACGATAATATTAAAATAAAGTTACAAATATTACGAAAGGAGTATAATATTCAAAGAACAATTGCGTTTTTTTGTCATACTCGAAAATACTCTTGTACTCTATTATGAAAATAAACAGCTTCATACTTCACACGATCGGATCCTTATTAACGATGTTGTTTCTCATCGTATTTAATCCTGCTTTAGGACAAAAGGTTCAATCATTAACTTTGGAATGGGGAACACCACAACTTTTAACCGAAGGGTCGCAATCTATTGAAGTGCCTGTAGTTATAGGCCATCAGATGGATGGAGATCGTCCGAATTTCTTCTGGAGACAGCCAATTACGACGGCTGGAAACCCAGACTTATCCTTGGCACTTACGGGTACAGAATTGGCCCTTCCAAAGGAGGTCGCGTACCTCGAAAAGAGAGGGATAAATGTGGATAAAATATCTTATTATTTAACAGTTTCAAAAGCGAGGTCTGAACGACATGCAGTGCTAAATATGTTCCCTTTCGTAAAAATCGGGAGTCAAATTCATAGAATTACCTCTGTTGAAATCACTTTTAAGAAGAATACGGCACTTCCAGGGATCAAAAAATCCTTTGCAACGAGTTCAGTTCTGAATAGTGGATCTGGAATATGGATTAAAATTTCTGTCATAGAAGATGGAGTTCACAAAATTGATAAAACATTCTTGCGTACACATCTTGAACCATTGGGTGTAGATGTGGATAATTTGAATCCTGCGCACATACATATTTATGGAAATGGAGATGGGCGATTGCCTGAACTGAATTCAACTCCTCGCACTGATGACCTTGCAGAAAATGCAATTGAAATTATTGGTGAAGCTGACGGGGTTTTTGATGAAACAGATTACATTCTTTTTTATGGATGGGGCCCGGACCGAATGTATGCTAATGGAACTGCAGAACTTTACGTTGATCGAAATCCATATTCGAAAGTGTCGTGCTACTTCATTAATATCAATGCTGAGGTGCCACCATTGAGGATTCTAAGTACACCAAGTTCTCTAAATCCGATTACGCATAATTTAACAAGCTATTCTTACTTCTCCAAGTATGAATCTGACCTCGTTTCTCTTGTGAAAGGTGGACAACGTTGGTACGGGGAGCTTTTTGATAGCCAAATGAGCTATTCTTTCCCATTCAATGTCCAAGATATTGATGCTTCTTCACCTGCATCCTTTAAAGTTTCGCTTGCTTCAAATGCTAGTGGATCTGGAAATACGCATAGTTATGTGGTGAATGGTGCATCAGCTGGTTCTGGTTCGATTACGTCTGCACCATCAGATTTCGTAATATCCTCGCTCAATTTTAATGCTCCTTCAGTCGTCTCATTAATGAATGTGCAGATGACTGTAGTTCGAAACTCTCCAGATATCCTTACGTATTTGGACTATTTGTCGCTCAATGCACGAAGAAATTTAACGTGGGCTGGATCCAGCTATAATTTTAGAGACCTCAGTTCTGTAGGGGTTGGAAATGTTGCTGAGTATACACTTTCTGGTTTACCGGCCGCTACTGGCTTTGTGTGGGACGTTACAGATCGTCATACACCAGGGAATATTGCAGGTTCGTTTATTGGAGCGAATTACGTTTTTGCTTCAGATGCAGATACATTGCGCGAATTTGTTGGCTCTGATGGGATCTCTTTCCTAACACCCCTGTTCGTTGAAAATGTCGCACATCAAAATCTTCATATCCTACCACAGGCAGATTATTTGATTATTACTCACCCTGCATTCATTACAAGTGCTAAGCGTTTGGCTGACTTGCACAGAGCAGATGGACTCACAGTACATGTTGCAACAACTGACCAAGTATATAACGAGTTTAGCTCAGGTATGAAAGATGCTACAGCGATAAGAATGTTTGCTAAAATGTTCTACGATCGGGGAGCTTTAGCGCCTCAAACTCAACCTAATTATTTATTGCTTTTTGGTGATGGAACATTCGATCACAGGAACATCCTGTCCTCGCAAAATTACGTTCAAACCTATCAGGTCGCTAATTCCGAGAATCATATTCGTGCTTTGGTTACTGACGATTATTTTGGATTACTTGATGACAGTGAATCAATTTCTCCGAATGATGAAATGGACATTGGCGTAGGTCGATTGTTGATCTCCAGTACAGAGATAGCTAAACAGCAAGTTGACAAAATTGAGCATTACATGCTGAATGGATCCAGTTTGTATTCAACAGCAAATACAAATTGTTCTGCTGATGGAGGCTCAACAACCTATGGAGATTGGAGAACGAAATGTGTGCTAATAGCCGATGATGAGGAAAACGGTTACTTTATTGTCAATGATTGCGAACCTGCATATGAACATATGACGGACTCATTTCCTTCAATGAATGTGGATAAGCTCTACTTGGATGCATTTCAACAAGTTTCTACAGCTGGAGGACAGCGATATCCTGATGTGGTCGATAAAATAAACGATCGTATTGAGCGGGGAGCACTTGTTATTAATTATGTTGGACATGGTGGTGAAGTAGGTGTGGCTGAAGAGCGTGTTATTACTGTTCCACAGATTCAGGATTGGAAAAACATTGATCGTTTGACATTATTGGTTTCAGCGACGTGCGAATTCACCAAATACGATGATCCAGATAGAGTTTCAGCAGGTGAGTGGGCCTCACTTAATCCTTATGGTGGAGCAATAGCATTAATGACAACTACACGTTCGGTATTCTTCGGCGTTAATACCCTCACGATAGAGAAATTCACTGAGCGCGTTTTTGCTCGTGACACTTTACATCAGCCATTGACATTTGGCGAGATCATGCGTACCACCAAAAATGCATCTGGTAGTTCAGAAAATAAACGAAGCTTTACATTGATTGGAGATCCCGCACTGCAAATCGCCTTGCCAATAATGAATGTTCTAACAGATAGTATAAATGGACTTTCACCATCAGTTGAAATTGACACGATTAGCGCTTTGAGTACAGTAACCATTAAAGGGCATATTGAAGATTTCGACGCGAATATCCTTACAGGATTTAATGGGATTCTTTACCCATCCGTGCTCGACAAGCCAAAAGTTCAACAGACATTGGGCAATGATCCAGCTTCGCCCATCATTAGTTTCGAGATTCAAAACAATAAATTGTATCGTGGGAAAGTAAGTGTTGTAAATGGCTACTTTGAATTCTCATTTGTTGTTCCTAAGGATATCGATTACTCTTTTGATTTTGGCAAGATCAGTTATTATGCCGAAAATGCCATCATGGATGCCTTAGGCGACGAGAAGCGGATTATCATTGGTGGAATTGATCCAATAGGTATTAATGACTCTGAAGGGCCTCAAATCGACTTGTTTTTAAATGAAAACACTTTTGTAAGTGGTGGAATTTCAGATGAAACGCCAATCTTAATTGCGAAGTTGTTTGATCAGAATGGAATTAATACTGTTGGAAATGGAATTGGACATGATTTAGTTGCAGTATTGGATGGGGAAACAGGAAGTCCAATCGTGTTAAACGATTATTATACTGCTGATCTTGATTCTTATCAATCAGGTGAGATTAGATATAACTTCGGAACATTGGATCCTGGACCTCATACATTGTCTGTAAAAGTTTGGGATGTAAATAATAATTCTTCTGATGCATCAATTGATTTCATTGTCATGGAGAAAGAAACAGTTTCCTTGGATCATGTATTGAATTATCCAAACCCATTCACGACATCGACAACATTCTATTTTGAGCACAATCAAGCGTGTGTCGATTTGGAGACGCAGATTCAAATATTCACTGTTTCTGGACGTTTAGTGAAGACAATAAATGAATCTGTACAATGTGATGGTTTCCGATCAAAAGGGATTCCTTGGAATGGTAGAGACGATTTTGGTGATCAATTGGCGAAAGGAGTTTATATTTACCGTGTCAAAGTGAAAACGCCAGATGGAATTATGGCTGAAAAGACGGAAAAACTCGTTATTTTGAAATAGGACGCAATAAAAAGTGCGGCATTACGTATATTTGTAAGTGAAACTGACTAATAATATGATTAACAAAATTTGGACATTCGCGATTTTCTCGCTTGTAACACTCGGAACTACTGCACAAGTGACAGATGACGACTTACAATTGAATACAATCACAACTGCTGTACCTTTCGTTTCGATTACTCCAGGTTCTCGAGCGGGAGCAATGGGAGACGCTGGAACTGCACTTAGTGCATCGAGCACATCGATTTATTGGAATACTTCTATGCTGAACTTTTCAGAAAAGAAATCTGAGATCAGCATCTCATATACTCCGTGGCTAAGACAACTTACTAATGATATTCACCTTTCTTATTTGGCTGGATACTATAAAATTAGTGATCGTCATTCAATAGGTGGAGCACTTCGTTACTTTAATCTTGGTGAAATCACCTTTACTGATGAGCAAGCGAATATCATTCGTGAAGACAAACCAAGTGAGTTTGAATTTACTGCTGGATATGCTTTTCGTTTAGCCGATCGATTAAGTATTGGGATAAACGGAAAATTCATTTATTCAAATTTGACAGGTGGTCTACCAGTTGCTGGTCAAGCTACTAAGCCTGGTGTTGCTGGTGCAACGGATATCTCTTTCACATATCATAATGATCAAGCTAAAATTGGGAGTGTAAAAGGTTCGTACACGTTTGCTACAACGATTAATAATATTGGAAATAAAGTCGCTTATTCAAGTGTTACAAGTGGTGAGAGAGATTTCTTACCTATGAACTTGAAAATTGGGAATGCATTTGTTGCCGATTTTGATGCTTACAACAAAGTGACATTCTCGATAGATCTTCAAAAATTGCTTGTTCCAACACCACCTACCTATGCTATTGTTGATGGTGAGAAGGTTATGATTGCTGGGAGAAATGATAACGTAGGTGTAATCTCTGGATTAGCACAATCATTTTATGATGCTCCAGGTGTTGTACTTACTGATGAAGTGACTGGTGAATATCTACAAAATGAAGATGGTTCATACCAGATTAAAAAAGGATCGGGATTTATTGAAGAGTTAACAGAGATAAATATTGCCGCTGGAATTGAATATTGGTACAATGATGTTTTCGCACTTCGAACAGGATTCTTCTACGAAAATTCGAATAAAGGAGCACGACAATTTTTCAACCTTGGAGCAGGATTCAAATACAACAAATTCGGGATTGATATCTCTTATTTAGCTGCATTGAAGAAAAACAATCCACTAGCTAACACCTTGCGCTTTACCTTGCGCTTTGAGCTTGGAGGGCAAGAATCTGCAACAGCTAGCTCAGCGCCAGAATAGTTATGAATCTTCGGATTGGTTACGGTGTTGATGTTCATCGACTGGAAGTCGGAATTCCATTATATCTTGGGGGTTTAAAAATCGATTCTGATCATGGGGCCATTGGTCACTCAGATGCTGATGTTCTTTTACACGCCATCTGTGATGCACTTCTTGGAGCAGCAAACCTCAGAGATATTGGATTTCATTTTTCAGATACTGATCCTAAATTCAAAGGGATCGACAGTAAATTTTTATTGAAAGAAGTCGTTCTTCTCATCCAAGAGAAAAGCTATTATGTTGTCAACATTGATTGCACTGTAATTATGGAACGTCCGAAATTAAATCCGCACATTCCTGCTATGCAAAAAATCATTGCTGGTATTTTACACATTGATGAAGATGCTGTTTCAATCAAAGCAACCACCCACGAATCTGTTGATTCATTTGGTGAAGGAAGAGCTGTTAAGGCTTATGCAGCATGTTTGTTGGATCGATAAAGCTGGCGCTTTTTCGTGGACACGGCTATGCCTTATGCTTTCGCCGAGTCCTTTCGCTTTCGCCGTAGCTTTAGCGAAGGAGCTCGCCAGAGGCTTCGGCCGCCGGAGAAAGCTTCAGCATAGGAGCTTAGATTATTAGATTATTCGACACGCTTCGCTTTGGATTTGATTTTTCTTCGATTCAATTAATCCTTCTTCGATTTAAATATTGTTCTTGAACGCTTTCGCCGTAGCTTCAGCGAAGGAGCATATACCTAATAAGGATGGGGTACTCGAGTCGGCATTTAGAGAATTTCAGAAATTTATTGTCAGTTCAAGTGCAGCTTTGCTCATATCGAGAACGATCAATCGATTTTCTATTTTATCTTTGCATCAGAAAATATTTTTGATGAAAGTGAACTCGCAATACGCAACCAAGGAAGCGCTCTTAGAACTCTATAATAAACCACTTTTGGAATTGGTTTTTGAAGCAGCTACGATTCATCGTGAGCACCACAATCCACGAGAAGTTCAGATGTCCTCGTTACTGAGTATTAAGACTGGTGGCTGTCCAGAAGATTGTGGCTATTGCCCACAGGCAGCACGCTACCATACAGATGTTGAAGCACATAAATTAATGAGCGTTGACACAGTTATTGAACAGGCGAAAAATGCAAAAGAAAATGGTTCTTCAAGATTGTGCATGGGTGCTGCTTGGAGAGAAGTTCGAGACAACAAAGACTTTGATTCTGTAATTGAAATGGTTCAGGCTGTGAACGATTTGGACATGGAGGTTTGCTGTACGCTTGGAATGTTGTCTGAAAATCAGGCAGATCGTTTGAAGAATGCCGGATTATTCGCCTACAATCACAACTTGGATACCTCAGAAGATTATTACGATGATGTGATCTCCACGCGAGAGTATCATGATCGTTTGAATACGATTGATAATGCGCGCAAAGCTGGAATTTCTGTTTGCTCTGGCGGAATTATTGGAATGGGCGAAGCCATTGAGGATCGTATGGGATTACTGATGAGTTACATGAAAATGGAAACGCCACCAGAATCAATTCCTATCAATGCACTAGTTGCTGTTGAAGGAACGCCAATGGAAGATCAGAAACCAATTGAACAATGGGATATGATTCGCATGGTTGCAACGACAAGAATTGCATTTCCGAAGTCAGTTGTGAGATTGTCTGCAGGAAGAACTAAGATGAGTATGGAAGGTCAGGCACTTTGCTTTATGGCTGGAGCAGGATCTATTTTTGCAGGTGATAAATTGTTGACAACACCGAATCCAGATTACAATGAGGACATGGAAATGTTTGATATACTTGGATTGATTCCTCAAAAAGCATTCAAGGATGGTGAAAAACCAGTTTCGCATCCAGATCCAATTGTTGATGAACGCAAACGAAAAGAAAAAGCGCGTGCGGAAGCGCTGGCAGCGGCGAAACTGAAGCCTAAGACGGAAGGATTTATGCCGAGAAAAGTGACTGTTATTGAGTAGTAATTACGGCTCATTTGGACAAGAAATTACATAAAAAAATTACTGATAGAGAAGAAAAGGGGACGTTGCGTTCCCTTTCTTTGTCTGCGGGAATGGTTGACTTTGGATCAAATGATTACCTCGGTCTCGCAAAGCTTGCTAATGTCCAAACGTCCGAGGAGTCTTCTGGTGCAACAGGTTCTAGATTAATTACGGGTAATTCTGAGCAAATAGAGGCCGCAGAAGAGAGACTCGCACTTTTTTTCGATTCCAAAGCTGCCATCTGTTTCAATTCTGGTTACGACGCGAACATTGGAATCTTGAGCGCTGTTCCACAACGAGGTGATATCATTATTTACGATGAATTCATACACGCAAGTGCTAGAGACGGTATTCGATTAAGTCACGCCAAATCCTACTCCTTCAATCATAATTCGGTTGAAGACCTCAGACGTCTCTTGGAGAAGAACACATCATCAACATGTTATATTGCTATAGAGGCCCTCTATTCAATGGATGGAGATTTCTGTCCTCTCTTGGATATTTGTCAACTTGCAGAACAGTTTGGCGCTTACGTTATCCTTGACGAGGCCCACAGTGCGGGAATCTATGGCGAGGATGGGAAAGGACTAGCACATGCATTGATACTACATGAGAACCTCTTAATTCGTCTTGTGACCTTTGGAAAAGCATATGGCGCACATGGAGCAGTTGTCCTTTGTTCGACTGATATGCAGACCTTCCTGATCAATTTTGCTCGTTCACTTATCTACACAACTGCATTACCGGTGTCGTGCTACATTCAAATGGCGACTATAGTCTCACATCCAGGATTGAAGGCAAGAAGAGATCAATTACAAGAAAATATAGCATATTTCCGTGCGAATCTGTCAACATTAACATCGAGGTCAGCTGCAAATTCGCCTATCCAAATTGTTGAAATCAAAGCAATTCAACAACTCAGGGAAGTGGAGCAAGATCTTCGAAAAGCGAATCTTTTTGTCAAAGCAATCTATGCCCCAACTGTTGCTGAAGGTCGAGAATGCCTACGAATATGCATTCATTCTGAAAATTCATTGGAGGAACTCGACCAACTTCATCGTCTTCTCGATGAATGGGAGGCATGAACTGAGAATAATATCCTAACATTTGATCTGATGTTCAAATTGAATTTAACTAAAAAGAAAAAGCGTCTACTAATTGCTGGTGGAGTGCTGCTGATCGTGCTATTTACGATCGTCTTTTTTCGATATTATTTCTTCTATAGCGAAGGAGCTAGGGTAGGGATTCTTTATAAATTCTCACAACTATCCGAAAGTTTAAAAATCTGAAATGTCCCTTATTTTTGGTTTCGACAAAAAAAACAAAATTTCACGGGACTCTTCAGACGATGTAAAAATAACAGCAAACCATTAATTCGCCAAATAATTGATCTAGTACCTCGCTGGATGCTTGAAAGTTGCTCTAAACGTTTCAGCGTTGACAAAGGCTGCAGTCAGTATAAGACTTACGATCAATTTGTGGCTATGACTTTCGGACAGCTGAATAAATGCTTGACGTTATGTGATATTTCCACAGGAATCGGTGTGAGTGAAACTGAAGTCACCTTTTTAACTTCTAAAGTATCTTCGCCAGATCAACCATCTTATCAAGTAAGCGAATCATATGTTCGTCCGCCATTACAGTATTTTGAATGGATGTCTTCCAAATTGGATGTACCTGACTTCTAATCTTCGCTGTTGCTATAGTTTTAGTCATTGCTGTATCATTAAAATCATCCACAAAAACGAGATTACCATCCTTAAGCCTGAGATTCATCCAACCCATTTCAGAACAATAATCAATAAAAGCTTGCGGGAGCTTGATATCACCAGCGAAGAGTAGTTTTTCATCGAACGCGGCTACTCCAATTGGATTACCCACTGTGCTACTGTTCACTGGTGAGATTTGAAATTTATTCCCTTTCGGATTTTCAACCTTGAAGGTAATTGCTCGTTGCGATGTATATGTGTAACTATAGGCATGAGCGCCAGTAAACTTATTCGAGTGACTCGTGTTCATTTTAAATAGGATCTCAATGGGGATGCCTTTGTAATTTCCGGAAATTCTATCTCCAGTATTTACAATAGTACGCTTGTCTACCCCTTCCTCTTTAAGGCTTTCATATTCTAATCCTAGTCGTTTCGCTAATTGTGGCATTGGATTTACAGCTTCAGCACTCGCAACTAGCTGTTCAATTTTCTGTTTATTCATCTTATTCACGAAGTAAAAGATGACCACAAATCCGATAAAAATTCCAATGTAGGGTAAGGCATCAAGCATAATCTAATTAGTTAATTTTATGAATAATTGTAGTATATATCAATTGTATATCCTTGTAATAAACGAAATGTCCAATTCGCTCATTTCGATTAGTAGACTTACTCTTAAACTCGATGTATCTATTGTAGTACCGTGAATTCCTTCCTGTCGTGAAGTGCAAAATAGGATTCATTATGTCGGCTAGACTGTACTCACTTACTCTCCCATTCCAGGATAAGACTACCATGTCCTCTGTGACGACTAAAAGATTTGATTTAATGTAGAAAGCTGACCTCATGCTCATAAGAAATAGCAGTGTAGAAATGAATGAGATCAAGAGCATTACCCCTCCAGAAACTTGTTCAAAAGTAGGCACATCAGACAACTCCCCCCCTTGAATAAATTCCCAAAAAAAGATTATTGCCGCTCCCGCCGTTACAATCGCAAGAAAAAATATGGACCACGTCATGAAGACCCATCTTAAGGTATTGAATCGAAATATACTCCAACCAGCGGTTGGTTTACCGTCAACAACGGATTGGACTATGTCTTTGGAATTCATGTGAATAAGTTTAGTAGAGCGAAAGTAACGAATTTATTTAACGGATTAACCCTTTAATTCCCTAGACCTTAAATCGTTTACGTTCTGCAGTCTTATTTTGGTAACTAAATCAAAATATGATGAAGAAAAAGCAAACAATCACAGACTTCATAAAGGAATTTGGCACTGAAGAATCATGTCGAAAACATCTTTGTGA
>JBLHON010000017.1:0-22769 GCA_047621865.1 Crocinitomicaceae bacterium
GCTCGAAATCAATTTTCCATAACGACGACGTAAATCATCTATTTGTTTATCAATTAATGTTTTATCAACCTTAACCTTCACATAGTTGTATTTGTCCTTTTTGGTAACAGATACATTGAATTTTGGCGCAAGACCAATTTCATAGGTGAATTCAAAATCTTCTGGTTTGTTAAAGTCCCCTTCAACCTCACCATCTGTTTTTGGAATAGGATTTCCTAGAATCTCAACTTTATTCTCAGCGAGGTATTTTTGCAATGAATGGTTCACAACTCGATTTAATTCTTCAAGTAATACAGATTTCCCATATTGCTTTTGAATCAATCCCATTGGTACATGTCCAGCTCGGAAACCAGGCATATTGACCTTTTTCCGATAGTCTTTAAGCGTATCTGACACTTTTTTCTGATAATCTTCAGACGTCACCTTAATTTTAAGAAGTGCATTTAACGCATCAATATCTTCGCGAACTACATTCATTGTCATCTATTTTAAACTTGTACAAACAAAAAATGGTATAAGATCTCTTATACCATTTCAATCTTAAGTGCGGATGGAGGGACTCGAACCCACAAACCTCGCGGCACTAGATCCTAAGTCTAGCGTGTCTACCAATTTCACCACATCCGCATTTGCTCATTTTGTCGACTCGTTCGTCTTTGAGCTATTCAATTCCCGTCCGAAACGGGATGGCAAAGATATGACATTTTTCTAAAAATGAACGCAGATTGTAAAAAAAACTGAAAGTCATTTAAGAACACGCACAGATTGTGCTCATTCCAAGCTCTTTTTTAGACATTATTGAAAAAAAACATCCATGCAAATTCAGTGATTTACATGGATGATTTTCAAATAAATAGAACTAATTCCTTTCCTATTTCTTTACAATTTTCTTGATCTCAGTACCTGTAGCAGTGACGATACGAACCATATAGATTCCACTATCAAAGTTGTTTAAATCAACATTCATTTCTGGTTTCAATTGATCAGTGCTATAAACGACCTGTCCAAGGTTATTGTACATTTCAAGACGATTTTCAGATTCGAAGTTAAGTCCTGAATGAAATTCTATGTTCAAAGTAGTTGAAGCTGGATTTGGATAAATCACCCAACCAATAGAAAGCTCAGGTTTTGACAAACCAGCATATCCACACACTTCTTCGTAAGTACCAATCCCTGCAGTTCCATTTCCTATTCCTGCAGCAACTCCAATTACGGGATTCAAGTTTGCGTTCACACAATCAAGTACGTAGATTTTAATTCGACCGCCGCCACCAGCTCCACCAGAATTACCCCCAGATGCATTTCCAGTGCTAATATCTTGATCCCCACAGACGAAATCCGTGTAAACACATGTCACACCAGCTCCATTGGATCCTTTAGCTCCACCGTCTCCACCATCTACATTCAAGTTTCCTGAAACATCAGCCGTTCCGAGAGATTCGATAAAGATTCCTCCGCCTGATCCACCTCCTGCACCTGAACCAGCACCTGATCCCGATGTGAATGTGCGTTCATCGCATCCATTACAGAGATCGGAACAACAATCTGCCGTTGCATCACCGTCTCCTCCATTTCCTCCATTACCACCATTCTCGCCAATTACAGATATAGTTCCAGTTACATCTACTGAAAGCGTTCCATGAAGCAAAACTACTGCTCCACCAGTTCCACCTAAAGCACCAGCAGTTCCATTGTTAAATGAACGACCCCCGCCGCCTGATCCTGCTCCACCGGAACCAAGATCAATATCTCGGGCTGCATCAGTACCAACTACTGCAGTACTTGCTCCACCAGAACCACCACTACCTCCAACGATAGGGTACGTTCCCTCAATAATCAAATTATTTGTCACGGCTCCACTTGAACCATCACCTCCATCTGCACCTATTGATCCTGCTCCACCATAAGATCCACCAGAACCACCACCAGCGCCACCAGCGCCACCAATAACTCCTGCTTCATCTGCTGTGTTTCCACACCATTGCTTGGATCCTGATCCATCTTGCCCATCAGCACCACCTTGGCCAGCACCTGGCCCATTTCCATCTAGGCCACCAAATCCAGCTTCAACAGTAATGTTTCCCTCATTGTCGGGATCATCACATGATGCCAAGGATGCTGTATGTCCAGTTGAACTTCCTACTATCGTTCCTCGAGCTCCACCTGTTCCACCAACGTAGCCAGCAAAATCACCATTAATAACTCCGTCAATGACGATGTTGTCTGCGTATATTTTTAATTCTCCACAGCTATTTGAGCTATAAGGTGTAATCGTAACGGTAAATGCTGCAGGAACTGTGAACGTCCCATTGATAAAATAAGTTCCGCTCATGATCAAATCGCTCGCAAGCGTATAATCTGAAGGAATTGTCGTGGAGTCGCATTGTGCTGAACTTGCTAAAGTCGTCAAGGCACATGCCGCACTTAATAGTAGTTTTCTAATCATAATCAAGGAATTAGCGTGATCGTTTTAATAGTATCGTTCTTGGCAAAAAGCTGCCGACGTTTAATTTATCAATGAATTTAGAGAATAAAAACCACCAACGGAAAAAACTTTGGTCATTTTTCCATAATTCTTATTGGATTTAGCCATTAATAATCGTGAAAGGCCTCCCCTAACTTCGTGTACATCTCTTTAAAAATGTGGATAAATGTTACGACTCTTTACCCCGATTCGTAGTAAATCATCGTACCTTTGTGAACTGAATGATTGAAAAGTATGTTAACGATTGATCCAAAGGAAATTCCAGTTTCAAAGCTCCATCACTACCTATTAGGGTCAGTGGGGCCGCGACCAATTGCATTTGCATCCACCATTGATGAAAACGGAGTTGACAATCTTGCGCCATTTAGTTTTTTCAATGTGTTTAGTGCAAATCCTCCAATTATGATCTTTTCTCCTGCGAGAAGTGGTCGGGCGAATACCACGAAGGACACGTACAACAATGTGAAAGTCAATCCTGAAGTGGTGATTAATGTTGTGAATTACGATATGGTTCAACAAATGAGTCTTGCGAGTTCACCATTTGCTTCTGATATAAGTGAATTTGAAAAAGCAGGGTTTACAGCATTGGAATCTGAAACTATTCGTCCAAAACGTGTTGCTGAATCACCCGTTCAATTTGAATGCAAAGTGATTGAAGTAAAAGAGCTTGGTGATCAGGGTGGTGCAGGGAATTTGATCTTTTGCGAGGTACTACGAATTCATTTAAATGAAGCTGTACTGGATGAAAATCAGATGGTGGATCAGCAAAAGATAGAGTTGGTTGCGCGAATGGGTGGAAACTGGTATTGCAAAACAGACGAGAATTCAATGTTTGAAATTACAAAACCTATTTCTACCATTGGAATTGGATTTGATCAAGTGCCAGCAGACATTTTGAAAAGTACTGTGTTAACTGGGAATGATCTCGGTCAACTTGCTGGAATAGAAGAATTGCCAAATGAGACTGACGTAAACGAGTATAAGCTCATAGAATTGAGTGAATTATTTGTGTCACTGGAGGATCAACCAGAAGTATTGGAAAATAAATTACACACAAAGGCGAAAGCTTTATTGCATGAAAATAAATTGAATGAGGCATGGATGACCCTTCTTGCATTCAATAATGGATAGAATACAAACAACAACAAATAAATAGATTATGTTCAAATTAACAGGAACAGTAAAGCTGATTAACGATACCGTTCAAATTTCAGAAAAGTTCGCAAAGAGAGAATTCGTCATCAATGATGCTTCTAGCATGTATCCGCAAGATATTATGTTCCAATCTGTAC
This sequence comes from Crocinitomicaceae bacterium, assembly GCA_047621865.1. GTDB lineage: Bacteria > Bacteroidota > Bacteroidia > Flavobacteriales_D > Crocinitomicaceae > UBA4466. The sequence continues at coordinate 3,778 of JBLHON010000017.1, forward strand.
AGGACAAATGTGCAATGCTTGATGGAATTAATGAAGGAGAAACTGTAGAGGTATCTTTTAACTTACGTGGCCGTGAATGGACAAGTCCACAAGGTGAAGTGAAGTATTTCAACACACTTGATGCATGGAGAATTGAGAAAGTTGGAGCTGGAATGCCAAAAGGTGGACCATCAGACATGAACCTTGATGCGTCGACTACTGCGACAACAACGACAGCAACTACTGAGAGCGCTGAAGACGACGATCTTCCGTTCTAGTTATGAATTATATTATGGAATTAAGGCTTCTCAATCGCAGGATTGATGAAGCCTTTTTTGTGTTAAGATTTTTTTGAATGAATCTCTCTTCCTTTCCATTTAGGTCGATACGTGAACATCAGAATGAAGATTAAGAGCGAATAAAACAGGAATAGAACCTCATAAAGTGGAATGAGTAACCACGTTGTAAACCTTCTCATTCTGAAGAAGAACGGGAGAAATAAAAGTAGATCGATTGCAATTTTTCCAGCGAAGACGTATGTAAACCACGTCCAATCACTGCTGATGCCTAGATAGATCAGAAGTCCAAAAAACGCTAGTGTCAGAACAAATTGTGAGAATGCAACAACAGTTCCAAGCGTATCTTTTATGTCAGTTGTTTTGCTAACCCAACGCAAACGTTGATCAATAAATTCTCGGAAAGATTGAGGTGTTTCCGTAAATATCGCGCAGTTCAATCCTGACTGTACTCTCACATCTTTTTCGTGATTTCTAAAATCACGCAGTAAATACGTGTCATCACCACTTGCCATGTGTGCGTGGGATGCCAAATCATCGACCTCGTTAAATGCATTACGCTTGTAGAGAAAATTTGCTCCACTGGCCATAATTGGTCGTGAAATCCCTGAGAGTCCAGTATTAATTGCATTGGCAAGAACTACATCAATCTCGTACAGATACTCAATGGGCTTTGAGGCTTTGAGAACAGCTGGCAGCAAATACATGTCCGCTTCTGGCAACTTAGATAGATTCTCGAAATAATCTGCCTTAAAGTAAACATCAGCATCCCAAGTTAAGATGTATTCTGTTGAACAATCCTTGGTGGCAAATCGAAGTGCACTTTTCTTGCCTGACATTTTTTTAGGAGCTGACAGCACTTTATAAGGAAGTCCTTGGAGTGATTTTTTAATCAATTCTACTGTTCCATCATCAGAATGATCATCAATAAACACAAATTCACTTGGCAATTGATCGAGTTGAAGAATACTCTCCAACAGCACTCCTATTCTCTTTTCCTCATTTCGAAATGGAATTAAAACAGTTAGATCAGCAATGTCAATGGTACTTTTAGACTTCTTTAGAAATCTCCGCGTTTTTAGGAGATGTAAAAGAAATCCTATCAATACAACACTGACAACACATGCAAGATAGATTTGGAAAAAAATTGCAATTTCCTGACTCATGATTCAGGGCGTTTACAGACGATTAAACCTACTAGGGCCGGCGACATTGAATTCACAAACCAGATAATCAAGGAAGTAAATAAAATGGAGAATTCATTCATTCCCAAAGGGCCGAGAACGGATATTGCGACCATTTCTTTTACGCCTAACTTTCCAAGAAAGAGGGAAGGAATCATCAGAGTGATCAGATAAATTTGCCAGATTGCTAGTACTAAAACAAAGTTGATTTCCTCCCCAAAAGCATGCATGACAAGTGAAAATTGGGTGGTAAAAATCACGAAACGAACCATACTCCAAAAAATCATAATCCATCTATAACTTGGGTGATCTTTTAAAATTTCTCGACTGTTGTAGAGCCATTTTCGTTTCTTGAAGAGTCTTAACACGTGATCAGCAAAGAAGTAACAGAAGAAGGAAATTGCCGTTCCACTCAAAAGCAAAACAATCATTTTTGTTCCACCTCCAACCATGTAAATTTCTCCAACAACTAATACTGCTGTCACTCCAAAAATCAACGTTGAGATCAATTGAGCAGTATTTGAAAACATAGTAAGAATCGTGATAGTTCCGCGATGCTCTTTCGGGAAGTAATAAAATCGCCCGATAAAATTGCCCATCATATTTGGTGTGACCATCCCCATTACCAACCCTGCAAAAAATGATTGGCTGGTTCGATGATTGTCATTATCCTCGCCCATTATTCCCAGCGTAACTTTCCACTTTTTATAGGCCACCCACATATTTGGCACAACGAGAATCGCCACAAGAACGAGCGACCATGGGTTTACAAGATTGAAATCCTCCCAAGCATTGTCATCCACTCTCTCTAACTGGCTATAGATCATATAAAGCACGCCAGCGAAGAGCACTAGCTTCAACAAAAAGAAAAAAATCTTTTGATTTTTGTTAGTTTTAAGCAACGAATACGTTTTAATGGTTGAAGATAAAATAATTCTAGGAATTGACCCCGGTACTACGGTAATGGGATATGGACTCATCCATGTGAAAGGGAAGAAGATTGAGATGCTCAATTTCGGAATTATACAGCTGAGTAAGCTCCCAACCCATGCTGATAAATTGAAGCGAATTTTTGATCGAGTGGATGGGATAATTAGAGAATATAAACCCGATGAAATGGCAATAGAAGCACCTTTCTTTGGAAAAAACGTGCAGTCCATGTTGAAACTCGGAAGGGCTCAAGGCGTGGCCATTGCAGCCGCATTATTACACAACATGCCCTTTGAAGAATATACTCCACGACGAATCAAACAAGCTGTCACAGGCTCTGGAGCTGCTTCAAAAGAACAGGTGGCAGCAATGCTTCAAAAAATGTTTAAACTCGAAGAACTTCCAAAACAATTAGATGCTACTGATGGATTGGCTGCTGCAGTTTGTCATCACTACTCAAAGGGAATTGGTGAGCACAATAAATCGAAAAGTTCAAATTGGTCGAGTTTTGTAAAGAATAATCCAGATCGAAAGAAATAAGAAGTTAACGCTCAAAAATCTACTATGGCTTATATTGAAGTAATAAATCACGAACAATCAGAAGGAGAATTGCGCACGATTTATGATGACCTCATCTCGTCGCGAGGAAAACTTGCTGAAGTTCACACGATTCAAAGCCTCAATCCTAAATCGATTGTGAATCACATGGATCTGTACATGACACTTATGTTTGGGAAATCGCCCTTAAGAAGAGTTCAACGAGAAATGATTGCAGTGGTCGTTTCTAAAACAAACGATTGTGAATACTGTCAAATGCATCACGCTGAAGCAGTAAATCACTATTGGAAGGATGATCAGAAAACTGAACAATTGAAGCAGGATTACACCAAATTAGATTTATCAGAAAGTGATCGAGCTTTGTGTGATTATGCCAGAGACTTGACGCGAACGCCAAATCATGACAACCAGGCTACTATTGCACGACTCAAGTCTTTAGGATTGGAAGATCGTGCAATTCTGGACGCTTCCTTGGTAATTGCTTATTTTAATTTTGTGAATCGAATTGTGCTTGGACTTGGACTCGATGTAAATGAAAAAGAATTAAGTGGATACAATTACGAATAACAATGGCTGTCAACTATACTAATTACGAGAATTACATACTCGATCAGCAAGAGTTCGCTCGACCAATCTTAAGTTATTTGCGGGAATGTGTGCATGAAGGCTGTCCTGACGTGAAGGAATAGTTAAAATGGAATATGCCATGTTTCACTTATAAATGGGGCTATTATTGCTTCCATGGCTGGTTTTAAACAACACGAGACTTTTGGTTTTTAGCTTGCTGGGCAGATGACTGATCCAGAGAAAATCATTATCAAAGAAGAAAAATCTGGAATGGGTCAATTTGGCAAAATCACTTCAGTAGAACAATTGATCTCAAGAGAAATCTTACTGAGCTACATTGGTGAAGCAAGAGGATTAATTGATCAAGGAAAAAAACTGAAGGTCAATAAAGTCTCCACGAAGAAACACTACGAAATTCCACAAGCATTGCTCGATGTATTGGATGCAAACGTTCTCTCAAAAGCAGGCTTTAATGGATTGAGTTCATCACAAAGAACAGAAAATAATAAATGGATTTCAGAAGCAAAAACAGAAGCTACACGATCGAAACGTGTTAATCAGGTTGGAATAAATCTCGAAGAAGGAAAACCTTTGAATTGGAAGTACATGAAAAAATGGCAAGCGAAATGATCACCTTACCTCTGTAATTTCTGTTTCGAGAGCGCTGAGTTCTTCATTTAAATCCTCCAGAGCCTGCGCGTAAATATCCTGCATCTCGTCTTGTCGCGAGCCATAGTAATCAATTGACCCTTCGTATTGTTTTCGATCCACCTTATGTGCTTTGAGCAATGAATCCCCAGACTGCATCATTACTTTGTGATAAACAGCTTCCTGAACATACCTCGTTTGAATGAAAGACTCGAGTTTGACCATTTCGCGAACAACGTCAATCATTTTAGCCTTGGGAATAAGATCAGATGGTTCAGGAACTCGTGCAATCTCTGAGGAGCATCCCATCAACAAACTAATAAGCGCTATGGAGACGAAAAATTTCATCGATTAAATAAGAGACGACTTCCCATTGAACCTTCATATATCATTCCTTGCTGGAAAACTTTAACGCCATTTACGTAAGTAGAATCGATAGAATCTTTAAACGTTACTCCTTCAAATGGAGACCAGCCACATTTGTAGAGTAAATCCTCTTTTGTTACCGTGATTGGCGAAACAGGATCTACTATTACTAAATCCGCAAAATAACCTTCACGAATAAATCCGCGTTCTTGAACATTAAATAAAATTGCTGGAGCATGTGCCATTTTTTCAACAACTCGCTCAATTGAAATCAATCCCTGTCTCGTTTTTTCCAACATTGCTAATAATGCATGTTGAACTAACGGCCCACCAGAAGGAGCATTGAAGTAGGTGTTATCTTTCTCTTCAATAGTATGTGGAGCATGATCAGTAGCGATAATATCAATCTTATTGTCTAAAACTCCTTGTAGAATTGCCGTTCGATCTGAAGCTTTCTTCACTGCAGGATTCCATTTGATGAGGGTTCCTTTCTCTACATAATCCTCTTCTGAGAACCACAGATGATGAACACAAGCTTCAGCAGTAATTTTTTTCTCTTCAAGTGGGATAGAATTCTCAAACAACTCCACTTCCTTAGCAGTAGAAATATGCAAAACATGCAAACGTGTTCCATGCTTCTTTGCGAGACGCACTGCCATAGAAGATGATAAATAACATGCTTCTTCACTTCTTATATATGGATGCTGACTCATTGGAACATGTTCGCCATATTTTTCTTTGGCAAGAGCTAGGTTCCTTCTAATCGTGGATTCATCCTCACAATGCGTGGCGATTAACATTGGAACCTTTGAAAAAAGATTGTCCAAAGTCGTCTCGTTATCTACCAACATATTCCCTGTAGATGAGCCCATAAAGACTTTTATCCCGCATACATTCTTCTCGTTTGTCTTGAGAACCTCCTCGATATTTTCATTGGAAGCTCCCATAAAGAAGGAGTAATTTGCAATTGACGATTCACTAGCAAGCTGATATTTGTCTGCCAATAATTCTTGCGTCAGTGCATTTGGAACTGTATTGGGCATTTCCATGAAGGAAGTGATTCCACCAGCAACTGCCGCACGTGATTCTGTTCTTAAATTTGCTTTATGCGTAAGACCAGGTTCTCTGAAGTGAACTTGATCGTCAATGCATCCAGGTAAGATTAATTTTCCTGAAACATCAATTTCCTCAATATTTCCTTCTGATTGAATTGTAGGCGCGATTTTCTCAATGCGACCATTTTTAATCAACAGATCTGCAACAAATTGTTTTCCTTCGTTGACAATCGTACCTGATCTAAGCAATGTTCCTGAACTCATAATTTCATTTTCCTCATCTTCCAAACTCCAAAAAATGCCTCCTTAAAGATTCCTGTGCTCATTTTCGATTCACCATAAACGCGATCAACAAATGTGATTGGAACTTCCTTAATTTTAAATCCATGTCGCTTGGCAGCATATTTCATACATATTTGAAATGCATATCCCTTGAAGGTCACACCATCCAAATTAATTTTTGCAAGTACTTCTTTTCGATAACATTTGAATCCTGCAGTTGTATCCTTGATTCCAATCCATAAGATCATACGTACGTACACACTTGCGAAATACGACATCAAGATTCTTTTCATTGGCCAATTAGTCACCTTTCCACCTTTGCAGTAGCGAGATCCAATGCTCACATCTGCCCCATCTTCATGACATGCTTTGTAGAGACGAATCAGATCGTCAGGATTGTGAGAAAAATCGCAATCCATTTCAAAGATATAGGCATAGTCATTTTTAAGCGACCACTTGAAACCATGAATATATGCAGTTCCCAAGCCCATTTTCCCTTCGCGTTCTTCTAAATGCACGCGGCCTGGGAATTTCTCTTGTAATGTTTTGATAGCGTCAGCAGTTCCGTCAGGTGAAGAATCGTCAATATAGAGAATGTGAAAGTCCTTATCCAGAGACATGACCTTTTCAGTCATTCTCTCGACATTTTCAATCTCATTGAACGTTGGTATAATTACGATGGAATCTGACACTTTGCTATAATAAAGTAACGCTAAAATAAGTAATTATAGCATATCAGATACTTGGTTCAACCAATTCTAACCATTGTTTTATCTTTACGTTAACAATTTTTGGTTGATCCATGCTTCGCATCCTCTTTTGTCTTCTGATTCCTATCTGTTCTTCTGGGCAAATCTCGAAGAACATCACCCTGCTAGATCACTGGACAGCAGATACTCTAGCAACAAATTCGAGTGGCGTTCGCTACAACGAATGTTTTGGATTTGAACAGAATGGCAATGAATATGTTATTGCAGGCTCAACAGAAGGAACTCATTTTTTTCAACTCACAGATGACGATCATTTAAATCCAGTAGGATATATTGAAGGACGATACGTAAGTTCAATGGTGATTCATCGCGATTTTGCCAAATTTCAGAATTTCATTTATGCTGTTTGCGACGAAGGTGAAAGCAGTCTTCAAATTATTGACATTAGTGGCCTGCCAAGTTCTGTTTACTTGGTAGCAGAGAACGACAGCACTTTTGCGCGCGTCCATAATGTATTCATTGACAGTGATAATTCGTTGTTGTATGCTTGTTCAATAACAGAAAGAATTGGTGGAGCTCTGCAATCTCCAGAATCCATGAAGGTCTTTTCTCTGGCTGATCCTTTAAATCCGTTTCTGGAATTTACTGGGCCTTCTGATATTCCCGAAATACATGATGCATTCGTGTTGGATAACATTGCCTATCTCAATTGTGGCTTTGATGGCCTCCGGGTCTATGACTTTTCTAACCCAACCAGTCCACTATTTATTCAGAACACATCCTTCTATCAAGACCAAGGTTACAATCATCAAGGATGGCTTTCTGCGGATGGAACGACCTATATCTTTGGCGACGAAACTTCAGGAAAACAGTTGAAATTTTGCTCTGTAGAGAACAATGAAGTAACGATCATTGGAACTTTTGGAACGAATTCAGAAAACAATAGTGTCCCTCACAACATTATGATTTCAGGTCATTTTGCCTTTGTTGCCTATTACAATGAAGGACTTCGAATCTATGATACGCGTACAAGTCCGCCCATTGAAATTGCACATTACGACACGTATCCAACAGAAGAGCCTCTCTTTAAGATGAAGGGCGCGTGGGGAGTTCATTCAGATTATTCATCAGGACGTGTGGTTGTTTCTGATCGTGTGAACGGACTCTTTCTAGTTGATTTTAGATCAGAACTGTTTTCTGCGCAATTTTCTGGAGATCTAATAATTCATCCAAATCCTGTTCTAAGTGGAACCCTAATTCGCATCCAATTGAGTGATCATACTATTGACGCGTTCTCAATCACGATTGCAGATTACGCAGGTAGGAAAGTGATTTTTGAAGAAGTCGTCGCTCAGAGTTTCATTGAAGTTGAACATCAATTGGCTGTTGGAGTTTACACTGTTCGCGTGCAGTACACGGATTATTTAGGCGATCAGCAATTTTTCGACGGTAAATTTATTGTTTATTGATCACTTGATCCACGGCATCCTTGATTAAATCCGTTTCATATCCTTTAGAAGAGAGAAAACGATAGAGCTTCACCTTGCGTTTAAAGAGATCTTTTTCAGCACTTAGAAGGTTCCATTTTCGCTCGGCTAGCCCATAGAGGTTATTCCAATACTCATCAAGATCAATCGACTTGAGTCCTTTGTTAATAGAATAGTCTGAGATAAATTTCCGCTTGAGTTCGATGCGAATTTTAATACGCCCCCACTTTTTAATGCGCGTTCTACCCGAAACATAGGCTTCAGCATAGCGCTCTTCGTTCAAGAAATTATTTGAAATTAAATCGGAAATTAGGCGATCTTGATCTTCGAAATCCATCTTCCAAAGGCCCATCTTTTTCCGTAATTCGAACGTGCATCTCTCCTGGTAGGCACAAAGCGCTTCTAATCGCGCTTTGGCCTCAAGAAGAGAGTATTTACGCTCTGACTGCATGTCAAAGCGTAATCTCTTCGTTCTCTTTATTCACAAATGAATATTGTAAGAAATGATTATCTGAATTTCCTCGAACTGGAATCCATTTTTTATACTTGAAGAACCATTTCATTTGACGTGACATTACTCCTTTTTTGAAGAAAGCCTCCAAATATGGATGTACTTGCAGTGTCACACCTTGCTCTTTTCGAGTTCCTATTAGGAAATCAATGTTATTCTCAATCTCTTCAGCGTAGAGAATCGTCGCGTGAACCTCACCAGTACCTTTACAAGTAGGACAAGTTTCCGACGTATTAATATCTGTTTCTGGACGAACCCGCTGACGCGTAATCTCAACCACACCAAATTTTGATGGTGGAATGATATTGTGTTTTGCACGATCATTGGCCATTGCCGCCTTCAGCACATTAAAAAGTTCCTTGTTGTTGGAACGTTCATGCATATCAATAAAATCAATACACACAATCCCACCCATGTCGCGCAATTGCAAAACACGAGCAATTTCCTCTGCTGCCTCAAGATTGGTTGAAAGCGCATTACTTTCCTGCCCCTCAGAGCCTTTTCTGTTTCCACTGTTCACATCAATGACGTGCATAGCTTCAGTATGTTCGATAATCAAGTATCCTCCACCTTGAAGTGGAACTTTCTTACCAAATAGCGCTTTAATTTCTCTGGTTACCCCGAATTTTTCGAAGATTGGCAGTTTACCGTCATAGGTTTTAATGATCTTTTCTCGACCAGGTGCTATTCCGATAACATATTCTTTAATACTAGCTGATAATGCTGCATCGTTCACATGAATATTGGTGAAGTCTGCATTGAGTAAATCCCTAAGGATAGATGAAGTCTTGTCAATCTCACCTAAAACCCGTGTTGGCGGTTTTGCGGTTTTGAGATTCTCATACATTTTCTTCCATTTCTCAACCAGATTGCGCAGGTCTTGATCGATAGATTCGACCTTTTTACCCTTTGCAACAGTACGGATAATCACGCCAAAATTCTTTGGACGGATTCCGTTTACGACTTCCTTCAAACGTTTCCGTTCTTCAGCGTCTTTAATTTTTTGAGAGATTGATACTTTATTTGAGAAAGGCACCAAAACGAGGTATCTTCCAGCGAGAGTAATCTCCGAACAAAGTCGGGGACCTTTCGATGAAATAGGCTCCTTGGCAACTTGCACCAATATAGGTGCTGACGATGAAAGTGTTTCCTTGATTTTACCATCCTTAGGAATATCTTTCTCCGATTTGAAATAAAGCAAATCTGCTACGTTCTGCTTGTCCCGCAAAGTGTCACGGCAAAACTTATTAAGTGAATTGAACTGTGGTCCCAGATCTAGGTAATGCAAAAATGCATCCTTCTCATATCCCACATCAACAAAAGCAGCATTCAAACTAGGAACAACTTTCCTCACTCTTCCGAGATAAATATCTCCTACAGTGAAATCAGTATTGCCTCCTTGTTCTTCATGCAACTCAATAAGCTTACCGTCTTTGAGCAGAGCAAGCCAGACACCTCCTTTTCGGGCATCGACTATTAGTTCTAGACTCACGAAAGCTTAAATTAGTGAATAAATAAAAAACTTAGTGATGACCAGCACCACTAAGTTTTCGTAATGATTTAAAGAAAATTTATTTTTTCTTCTTGTGACGATTTTTTCTAAGACGTTTTTTACGTTTATGCGTAGACATCTTATGTCTCTTTCTTTTTTTACCGCTTGGCATATGCTATATATTTTTCTGTTTAACTTCTAATTTGTTCGCGCCCTCGTATTTCTACGAAAAAAAAGCACCCCCGACATGCGGGAGTGCAAAAATAATAAAATCAATTGGAATTTCGAATTCCATTTTGATTAAAATATTACTTAACGTTAACTTTTGTCTTTACCTCTTCAACGAATGTCTTAGCAGGCTTGAATGCAGGAACATTATGTGCTGGGATGATTATTGCTGTATTCTTTGAGATGTTACGTCCCGTTTTCTCAGCTCTCTCCTTCACTATAAAACTCCCGAATCCTCTTAGATAAACATTTTGCCCTTGTGCGAGTGACGATTTAACCGATGCCATGAAAGCCTCTACAGCTTTCAGTGCTTCCATTCTCTCCAATCCAGTTTCCTCAGCAATGTCTGATACAATATCTGCTTTTGTCATATTCATTTGATTTAAAATAGTTTAATGCCTTATTGGTGGCAAAAGTACATTACTGATTTGTTTTAATGTTTAGTTTTGCCCAACTAAATTTCGTTTTTTCCCCTAATGACTAATTTTTCTCTATTAATTGCTGATTGGTATAGACAAAACCATCGTTCACTTCCGTGGAGAGAGTCAAATAATGCTTATTTTATATGGTTATCTGAAATAATCTTGCAACAAACGAGGGTAGAACAGGGTACGAAATACTATTTAAAGTTCATTGCGAACTATCCTACTGTGAATGACTTGGCTAATGCTGATGAGATCGAAATATTAAATGATTGGCAAGGACTGGGTTATTATAGTAGAGCAAGGAACCTACATTTTTCCGCGAAGTACATTGTAAACGAACTCAATGGTAATTTCCCAGAAACCTACTCAGAAATAATAAAATTGAAGGGTGTTGGGAAATACACTGCTGCGGCAATCGCCTCTTTTGCATATGACGAAGAGACCGCCGTGGTAGATGGAAATGTCTACCGATTAATTAGCCGTTTGTTTGATGTTCATACTCCAATGGATTCGAGTAAAGGGCAAAAGGAATTTCAAGAAATTGCTGATCAACTAATAAAAGGTGCTGATCCAGCAACCCACAATCAAGGAATGATGGAGATTGGATCTACTGTATGTTCTCCTCAGCCAAAATGTGAAAATTGCCCACTTCAGGCCAAATGTCTTGCATTCGATCGAGGAACAATTCAGCTACTTCCAGTGAAGGAAAAGAAAACGAAAGTGCGAGATCGCTATTTTCACTTTTTTATTTTCAGCAATGATGAGCATACAATTCTCGAAAAAAGAACTCAGAAAGATGTTTGGCAGAACATGTATCAATTTCCACTTGTCGAAACAAAAAAAAATCCCGAAGAATTCCCATTCGACCTCAGTACAGAAGTTCATCAATCTGAGCAAGTGAAACATATTTTAAGTCATCAGCACATTTATGCAACCTTTCATCATTTAAAAGGAATTCCAACAGACTTAGACGATGGCTGGATTCTTGTGAAGCAGAACGAAATTCAAGACTATCCTCTTCCGAGAATCATTGATCGTTATCTTGAGGAGACATTGAACACGTGACTAATTTTTCGTATCTTTAACTAATAATTGCTTTGAATAAATAATCTATGGCGGGAAGTGTAAATAAAGTGATCCTGATTGGAAACGTTGGGAAAGACCCCGAAGTTCGTCACTTAGAAAATGGTGCTGTAGTTGCTAATTTTACATTGGCGACATCCGAAAGCTACAAAGACAAAAATTCTGGAGAACGTATCGAGAACACAGATTGGCACGACATTGTTGTATGGCGTGGACTCGCTGAGGTTGTCGAGAAGTATGTTCGCAAAGGACATAAAATTTATGTCGAGGGGAAGCTGAAAAAGCGAACCTGGCAAGATAAAGAAGGGAATACGCGCTACACAACTGAAGTAGTTGCAGACGAAATGACGATGCTTTCTCGTCCAGACAAAGTAACTTCTGGTACGAGCGCACCGTACACGACTGAAGGCACTCCTCCTCCTCCATCAAAGGTAGATGACATCATTAAAAATGATAAGGATGATTTACCATTTTAAGTTGATTTCATGCTAATAACAGAACCTCCTAGTATTTTGCCCCTTCCTGTTGATTTTCAAACAGAAGTAGGGGCGAACCTCGCTGGATTCGACACTGTCGATCTCATTATATCTTTGACAATTCTTGCTAGTCTTCTCACAGCATCTGCACTTATTTCAGGCTCGGAAGCCGCTTTCTTTTCACTAAGTCCTACTGATAAAGAGGAATTAAAGAAGGACGATAGCAAGAAAGGCAAATATGTCGCAGATCTTCTCAAGAAACCAAAAGAGTTATTAGCAACAATTCTCATTGCCAACAATTTCGTGAATGTTGGAATTGTTATCCTTTCTAGTGCCATATTCGCATCCATTTATCCGGTGTCTGCAACAGATGGAGCTCAGCGTTTCATTCTCGAAGTTGTTGCCATTACACTGATTTTATTACTCCTTGGAGAAGTAATCCCTAAAATATACGCGACTAAAAACGCCCTCAAGTTTGCCAAAATGATGGGAAGAGTACTTTTCTTCCTGAATAGGACTCCACCAATTTCATGGATTCGTCTTGGTCTTGTAGCTGGATCCAGTTTTATCCAACGAAAGGTAGGACAAGGTAAAGTAAAAATCTCCTCAGATGAACTCGAACAAGCATTGGCTCTGACAAAAGACGATAATGACTCAGACGAAAAGACGCGAATTTTAGAGGGAATTGTAAAATTTGGCGCAACAGACGTGCGTCAAATCATGAAATCTCGTGTAGATGTCTATGCTCTAGATGTAACTAGTTCGTTCAAGGAGGTTATGGAAAAGGTCATTGAGTGTGGACATTCAAGGATTCCAGTTTACAAAGACACTTTCGATAATGTACAAGGAGTACTCTTTATTAAAGATCTGTTATCTGTCATTGGTGAAGAAAATGTTGATTGGAATCCACTCATACGTAAGCCATTCTTTGTACCAGAGAATAAAAAGATTGATGACCTATTAAAGGAGTTTCAAGAAAAACGTGTTCATCTTGCATTGGTAGTTGATGAATATGGTGGGACAAGTGGAATTGTATCACTCGAAGATATCCTAGAAGAGATTGTAGGTGATATAACAGATGAATTTGATGATGATGAAATCATTTATACAAAAATAGATGACAGCACCTATTTATTCGAAGGTAAAACGGCGCTAGTCGATTTTTACAAAGTAATGAATGTGGACGAGAAGGATTTGGAGACATATGATAGTGCCGCGGACACACTTGGTGGTTTTATCACTGAAAATGCTGGACGAATATTGCAAAAAGACGAATTCATTGAAGTTGGTAATATAAAGTTGATTGTAGAGTCAAGTGATAATAAACGAATCAAAATGGTCAAGACAATCAAGCTTGATGTAGAAACGGAAAAATGAAAATAATCAGTTCACTTATTGGCCTTCTTCTGATCCTCGCAAGTTGTGATGAAGTTAACTATGTGCCAAAACCTCCAACCTATTTGAGATTGGAATTTCCCGATCATACTTATAAGCTATACGAAGACGATTGCCACTATTCTTTTGAAATCGCCGATCTCTATGAAGTAACTAATGCTCCTGCGGAAATTGGCAATGCTTGTCACAAACGCATTGAATTGGGCCCAATGAATGGAACAGCCTATATTAGATACTGGGACATTGAAGAGCCATTAGCATACTATATTAATAGTGCAAACGATGAAATTGATCGTCACAAGTTAAAAGCCACGAATATTGTAGACAAAAACATCATCCGCCCAGAAGATCGTGTTTTTGGAACCTTTTTCGCATTAGAAGGAGATGTAGCTACTCCTTTTCAGTTTTATTTAACGGACAGTACTGATCATTTTATCTATTGCGAGGTACTCTTTAATTCAACTCCCAATTACGATTCATTGATTCCAACCTTAGACTACCTTAAACGAGATCTGGATCAATTACTAGAAACATTAACATGGAAATAGCGCCTTCTGTGCGTGCCTATTTAAGTTTGGGCAGCAATCTGGGAGATCGATTGGCGTATTTACAATCTGCCATAGAGCGTCTCGGAGACTCTGCTGGAACAATAATCTCAATTTCCCCAGTCTATGAGGCACCTCCATGGGGTTTTGAATCTGATTCTGCATTTTTAAACTTATGTGTATCAATCGACACAGTACTGCCTGTTAGAGGATTACTAAAAATCATTCAGGAAATTGAAGTAGATATTGGCCGTGTAAAAAATCCATCGAAAAATTATTCTTCCCGAAAAATAGACATTGATATTATTTTCTTTGGAGCTCTGATCATTCAGGAAGAAAAGCTACAAGTTCCGCATGCCCACTACACCTATAGGAGATTCGTTTTAGCCCCATTAAAGGATATAGCAAGCACTTTCACAGACCCAATTACCCATTTAACTGTAGCGCAGATATTTGCAAATTGTGATGACAAGGCTATACTAGAGAGTTACCCAAAAGAATTTTAATATAATTCTTATCCCAAGACTTCTTTCTGAAACCAAAAATAATATGTATAATTGCAGTTGAAATTTGATTAGAATTTATTTTAAAGAAACATGAAAAAACAAAGCTTCAAAAGATTAGCATTTGTTGCAGTAGTAGGTACTCTAGTATCCAGCTGCGCGACGCTGGGAGATCTAGAGTATACAGTTACTCCATGCCCACTAGAAATGCACGGTGACATGGTTAAGGTGAAAGTGGACGTAGTAGTTCCTGAAAAGAAAGGTATTGGCAAGAAGATCGTTGCCGAAATCACTCCAACACTTGGTGGAGTTGCCTTAAAATCAATTACTATTCAAGGCCCAAAAGCAACTGGTAATGGTATTGTGATCGATACTAAAACTGGAGGTAAATTCACTTATGAGGATGAAATCGCATATGCACCTGCGTTTGAAAACTCTGAATTGATGGTTACTGGTACTATTTCTAAGAATGGTAAAAAGAAAGATGACATTGATCCATTCAAGATTTGTGATGGAACAATTATCACTCCATGGTTAGTAAACAAGGACTATAAAGTAACTCTTGCAACTGATAATTTTGAGCGTACGACTAATGAGTCAACTGCCGCACAATTGAATTACGCAAAAGGTAAATCTGATGTTCGTTCTACTGAATTGAAGGATGACGATATCAAGGCTTATGGAGATTGGTTGGCATCTGCTCAAACAAATCCTAAAATTGCGATCAAAAATGTAGCTATAACTGGTTTTGCATCACCTGAAGGTGAAGAAGATAAAAACGGAACACTTTCTAAAGATCGTTCTGAATCAGCAGCAGTAGCTTGTAAAGCACTTGCAACTAAAGCTGAGAACGAAACAGCAGCTGGTGAGATTTATTCTCTTAGTTCATCAGGATCTGATTACCCAGGATTCAAAAAAGCACTTCTTGCTGATGAGAAAATGAAAGAAGATGAGAAACAATTGATTCTTCGTGTTCTTGACATGTCTACTGGTCCTGATCAAATCGAAGTTGAACTTCGTAATATGAGACAGACGTTTACTTATTTAGATAGATCAATTTTCCCATTACTTCGTCGTTCTGAGATCAAAACTTCTTATGTATTGACTGGTTTCTCTGATGAGGAATTGAAATCAAACTCTGTATCTAATCCTGATACATTGAACTTAGAAGAGTTGTTATTCACAGCTGGTCTTTATGATGATCTTTCTGAAAAGTTAAGAGTATACATGATAGCTGAAGCAAGATTTGGTGACGATTACCGTCCATCAAACAATGTTGGTGCAATTCTTTACATGCAAAACAAAGTGTCTGAAGCAAAAGCAAAATTCACTAAAGCAGCAGGTATCAAAGACAACCCAATTACTTCGAATAACTTAGGAGCTATTGCTGGTGTTGAAGGTGATCGTGTTAAAGCTAGAAGCTTATTGAATCAAGGATCTGGAGCTGAAACAAATTACAACCACGGAATTTTAGATGTTCTAGATGGTGAATATGGAGATGCAGTTTCTCATTTAGGATCTGATGCTTCTTTCAACAAAGCATTAGCTGAGATGTTGAATGGTAACGCTAGCGCTGTTAATGGAATCGTTAACAATTCTGCAGATGCTGAAACAGCACAAGGATATTACCTTAAAGCTGTTGCAGCTGCTCGTCAAGACAAGTTGGATGATGCAGTAAATAACATTAAGAGTGCCATTGCAAAAGATGGTAGCTACAAAGCAAAAGCAGCTAAGGATCGTGAGTTCTTGAAATATTTCGAGAATGCATCTTTCACTGCTATCGTGAAGTAGATTACAGAAATAATTCTTTATCAAATAGAAAACCCGACTCAGCTTGAGTCGGGTTTTCTTTGTTTAAAAAAGCCGTTCTCAAGTATAGATGTGTTATTTTTTTGTTGTTTCTAACTAAAAATGTTCATAAGTAGGACGCTATTCATATAGATTTCGTACATGCTTAATCTAAACTGTGTCGCGAACTAAATCGGTTACTTGCCAAGATGCAGTATGAATACTCCCCGTCACTCGCACCTTAATTCCCCACCAGCAAAGAGATTGACGTGTATAACTCCTCCATAATATGTTTTGAAAATCTGTATGTTTCACGTACCTTGCATAGGAATAATACATAATTGTTCTACTACAATTTAAATTATCGAGCATGTTACGCAAGATTACGATACTACTAATACTTCTGTTTCCATTCTTCGGGTTCTCCCAACCTTGGATCAATGAAATTCATTACGACAATGCTGGAGGCGATGTTGGAGAGGGCGTTGAAATCGCTGGGCTAGCAGGAACAGATTTATCTTGTTTTTCTATTATGGCAGTTAATGGTTCCACTGGAGTCACATACAGCACAACCGTCTTGGCCGGACTTATTCCTGATGAAGGCTGTGGCTATGGAGCAATTTGGTTTCCAATTGCCAGTCTTCAAAATGGATCACCAGATGGAGTTGCTCTCTATAATACATGTGTACCTGGTGTAGTTCAATTCTTAAGTTACGAAGGAGTAGGTTTTGCTGCTGCTACTGCACCTATTGCTCCTACAGTTTCTACGGATATCGGGGTGACGGAAACAGGAACAACCCCAATCGGGGAATCATTGCAACTTACTGGTACTGGAAATACTTATACTGCCTTCAGTTGGAACGCGCCTGCAGTTGCTACCATAGGCGTATTAAATGTTGGTCAAAATATTTCACCTTGTGGATCAAATACAATTACAACTGGTGCCATCACAACAGCACCATTTACTGTTGATTGTACAGCCCCAACAACAGATGCTGGTTCAGTAGCATTTACTTCTGTTGGTACCTTTAACGGCCCTAATATTTATACCGTACAATTATCAGATGCTACAGGAAGCTTTGCGAGCCCAACGAGTATTGGCACTCTTGCATCTACGGCTAATAGTGGTTCAATTCCATTCGTTATACCCGCACTAACTGCTACAGGAGCAGGTTATTTAATGCGGGTAGTTTCTGACGATCCATTTACAGTTGGATCAAGTAGTGCAGCCTTTACAATTACGCAATCTGCGCCATGTTTG
Organism: Crocinitomicaceae bacterium; assembly: GCA_047621865.1. Classification (GTDB taxonomy): domain Bacteria; phylum Bacteroidota; class Bacteroidia; order Flavobacteriales_D; family Crocinitomicaceae; genus UBA4466. Next base: position 21,547 of record JBLHON010000017.1, read on the forward strand.
CCAACTATCCCAATTGGACTTATCATTAATGAGTGGTCAAATGGAGCAGCGGGTAATCAAGAATACTACGAATTTGTGGTTGCAGGTGACTGTGGAACATCTGTAGATATCCGAGGGTATATTCTCGATGACAACAATGGTACTTTCACAAATCCAGCTGACTATACTACAAATCCTTCAGGGATTGCTCCTGGTCATTTCAGATTTACATTTGACGCACAATGGGCTGCAGTTCCAGTAGGGTCATTAATCGTGGTGTATAACAAGCAAGATCCAAATGGAAGCTTACCAGCAGATGATCCAACTGACGCAAATACAGATTCATTATACGTGGTGCCGCATGATCATGCAACACTCTTTGAACGATGTACTACATTTCCAGGGTCGACAACTCCAGATTCAGTCTATATTCCATGTGGATATGCAGCAGCACCATTAGCTGGCTGGGGACCATTAAGTTTGAGAAACGGGGGCGATGCTATTCAAGTGCGAAATCCTGATGGTACTTATTACCATGGAGTATCTTATGGAGGAAGTGAAATGACTGGAGGGCCGCATAATTTGAAATTATTCACTAGCGATGGAGGTGGAATGTGTGGATGGTTCTCAGATGGTGATTTTTTCGATGTTGCTCAATGGACTTCTGGCGTGGTTGCTGGAAACGAGACTCCTGGAATAGCGAACAATCCCTTGAATGCTGCATGGCTGATTGCTATGCGCGATGTTACTGGGATAACGTGTCCGATTGTAATATTACCTGTTGAGCTATCTAAATTTAATGGAAGTAAGGAAACTCAGGGGAATCTCCTCACTTGGCAAACAGAAAGTGAATATAATGCTGCATCCTTTACTTTAGAGAGAAGTCGTGATGGGATAAATTGGGCAGTGATTCATTCTGAGTCCGCGATTGGCTTCAGTACAGAAACTCAGAAGTACTCTTACGTTGATACTGATTTTCGTCCAATCATTAACTATTACAGGTTAAAGGAGACGGACATTGATGGCGTGGTTACAACCTTTAACAAGCTTGTATCTATTGACAATAGAATCCTGGAGAGCAAATTGATAAAAGTGATTAATCTTTTAGGCCAAGAAATTGATGTCAACACTAAAGGTGTTCAAATTCATGTCTTCGAAGACGGAACTACTGTGAAGTACATCAAGTACTAGAGACTTTATCTTTCTGATGCCTTTCTTGTAAATATTCCTGCTCCCGCTGACCT
>JBLHON010000018.1:0-22520 GCA_047621865.1 Crocinitomicaceae bacterium
TATGTTGGTATATCTGCTTTTAGGAGCATCAATCATTTGCATTTTCTTGATTTTTCTCGACTATAATAAGTCGAATAATATCTGGAAGGCGGTCGTGTACCTAATCATAGCGATAACCATATTAGCAACGACTTTATTACTGACGCAAATCTTTAAATTTGATCTTCTCTACCCACTGATGGCCTTTCCCTTTGTTTTTCTTCTCGTACTTTATATCAAGAGCACTAGAAATGCGAATACACAGAAAATTTTGGATGATCGAAAGAAACGTTCGCACTCAGACTTATTGGATGATTAACGGAAGAGCACTTGACCAATCTTTAATTATCACATACAGAAGATAACTTCCTTCATCAATTCCAGAGACGTTTAAAGTTTGTTCTGTAGCTCCTTCAAGCAGAATTGATCGCAGAGCCTTGCCACTCAAATCAACGATCTTCAGAGTTCCTGTAATAGGTTCATTATTTTTTGATCGAATTGTCACCAATTCCTTGGCTGGATTTGGATACAACATGAACCTTTCATCTGAATCAATTTCTTCGAGTGCAACAACTTCATTTCTACAGTGACGTGAAAAGAACTTCCAAATCTCCTGTGCAGCATTAATATCGCGATTTACATAACCTAATAGTGGAATCTGAACCCAATTTGGCAATTGGCCGGGAACTGTATGTCCAGCGCCAATCATTTTAAAGAGAACGACCTCAGAACCATTCAAACCCAAGGGATAGGAAAATAACTTTACGATCCCATTATCAGTTGTAACAATGTCAGGGAAGCTCATGCTATCAGGGGTATTTGGACTTCCATTCTTATCCAACCAAAAAGCAATGGTAGAATCTGTTCCAATAACTGATCCTCCAGCTGTTGAAACCCCAATAACACCACCTTCATAAGGGATCAAATTATCCTCAGTCCCATTCATAATGAGCATATTCGTGGAGCTAGTAGTAAGACAGTCCATAGCAACTGAATCTGGTAAACTGCTAATGATGGTTCCAAATGCTGCGAATTTATCTGGTGATTGACAGGCCATAGTCTGTGTCATCATCCCCCCATTGGATCCACCACAGATGTATACTTTGTTTGTATCAATATAATAATCAACTTCGAGCGTGTCTATCAAAGCATTTAGAAAGGATATGTCATCAATTCCCGCAATTGAAGCATCTGTAGTTCCTCTTCCATCTGCCCAACTATTAAAAACGCCATTCGGGAAGACGGCGAGGTAATTTGCCGTGTCTGCAACCTCATCAAAGTGATGTTCATTGATTACCTTTTGAGCTCCTCCAGCTCCTCCACCATGCAAGATATACACCAATGGATAGGCCATTGTTCCAGTGTAACCTGGCGGGATATGAATAATATAAGAGCGATACATTCCATTGTGCCAAATACTATCCGTCAATTCAACTTGAGCGCTGGCAGTTGTCCATTGTAAACAGCATAAGGTTAATGCAATGAGAGGGAGTGATTTGATTTTGAACATACTGCAAGGTATTAAAAAACTCCCACAGAATAAAACCAACATCCATTGAATGAATTAATGATCAATTCGATTAAGCACGATTTAAAGCTGTTGGGTAATTACAATTTTCGGGAGCAAAATTTCAACTATCAATCAATTGTATTTAGTAGTGAGAAGACGCGTTTAGAAGACAAAAAAAAGACCAACTCCTGGGAATGAAGTTGATCTTAATTTACTTAAAGTCGAAACTAGTCAATAATTACTTTCTTCACGAGTTGTTGATCACCAACAGAAACCTTTACGAAATAAGCACCTGCATAAATAGTTTGAACATCGAAATACGCGATGGTACTTCCTTTGTTAATTTGCGTTTCAGCCACAAGCTTTCCTGTAAGGTCCACAAGTTCTATTTTAAGATCATTCTCTACTAAATCAATGACCTGAATGGCTAGTAAATCACTCGCTGGATTCGGGAAAATTGAGATAGTCAAATTCTCGATATAGTTCTCATCAATTGCAACTGAATTGTCATAGATCGTTGTTGTTTCAGTAACTGAACCTACATTAGAGGCAACTACATTTCCATAGAATGTTGGTCCTACAGCATAAGGATACGCTGAGTTCCAATTGGCGTCAACTGTTGCAAAGTAACAGTATGTACCAGCTGGATATTCTGGCGTAATGCAAAATCTACCATTGTGATCATCCAAGTAATCTTCCATTCCTGGGTGATCTACCCATTGATAATCTTCTCTAAAATACCCAAGGAAATAAGTGCCACTTACAGCCGGCCCATCATCTACGTTTGTTCCATCTGGGTAATTGGTTCGAACTGAATATGAAGCTAGCTCATAGCCAGATTTAATTCGCTCGATTCCTCCAGTGCCGTCATTATTCTTATAACCATAAGCACCATAAATTGGATAGCCATCATATGCAAATCCTATTAACGGGGAATGTGCTGTAGCGTTCATTGCATAAAGTCCATCTGCATCATATAAATTACAGATTGTAGAAATTACTGCGAGATCTAATTTAAAGGCTGATGGATTCTGATGATGGTGATAATTTCCCATTGCTGGATGTCCTTTTGAACAATCAAATCCGCCCATTTCTGCTGGGATAGCATCTCTGTTCCATACTTGCGTTGCTCCCATTCCTCCAGGACAAGGTGGGTTTCCAGGGCCACCACAAAGTGCGCTCGTGGTTGTATTCCATGCAACACCATCCCGATAGTCAAATAGCGAAACACCATTGATAAAAACACCAATATTCCCAGGAGTGGTAGCTGTTCCCGAACCACTATTTGGTGTCGGGAAAAGTGGAATCTTATAGATCGCGTTTTGATCTTCTGCATTCGATGGATTGCCATCTAAAAATGGACCTGTTGGATACGATGGTACTCCATTCGTGGTCACGTATACCCAATTAGTGGAGTATTCTACCTGCTGACAATTCACGAGAATGCCATTACTGATTGCCGTGGAATTCCCCGACATGTAATAGCTTCCTGTAACTGAGGTATTCTGAAGCCATGAAGTCACTGCTGGACCTTGTGCTGTAGTACTCATTGCGATAAGAGAAGCGCCAATGAGTAGTAATGTGAGTTTATTCATTTTCTAAGTATTAGTTTTCTTATTAGTAGCTATTGTTTCAAATTCCTTGCGCTCCCACTAAATTTATCTTGGAAACCCAAATCGATCATTGTATAAAAACTCTCGATCTGTTAATGTTAATAGAAAAGCAATTAGGTCTTTTTGATTGCGCTCAGTCAATACCATTTCCTTCTGTAATTCCTTGCTGAGATAAGGTGAGGAATGATCTATCCCTTCTGCGTAATGCGCGAGAACTTCTGTCAATTTTTTAAATCGTCCATCGTGCATATAAGGAAAAGTATGAGCGATATTTCTGAGCATGGGAATCTTAAATTGTAACGAATCTTTTCCTACATGTGTAATCCCATAACGACCTACATCATTGTAATTGGTGTCTAGTGGTAGACCATTACTCGCGAAGCCATTTGTGGTAAACAATGGCTCTGTATGACAGCTAATGCAATGCTGTTTGAAAAGTGAGTAGCCTGCTAATTCTTGCTCGTTCATTTCTACTTCACCTTTAAGGTGTTTATCATAGTTTGAGTTGGATGAAACGAGCGCTAAAGTGAACTGGGAAAAGGCCTGAAGTAAATCCTTGCTGGATGCAATTGAGTCTCCATAAACATTGAAAAAGAGTGTTTTATATTCGACAGATGTGTTCACATAGTTGAGAACGTTTTCCAAAGAATTGTCCATTTCTGCAGGATGCTCAATAGGATTGATTGCCTGAACATCCAAATGATTTACTCCACCATCCCAATGAAATGAGCTTCCCCAAGCTAAATTTATGAGTGCTGGAGAGTTTCGAGTTCCTTTGCGACCATTAATGCCATGACTGACAGCATGATCAACATGTGTGAAGCCTGTATACTGAAGATGGCAATTTGCACAAGAGATTGTTCCATCACGAGATAGTTCTGGGTCGTAGAATAATTTTCGTCCCAATTCAAAGCCTTCTTCTGTCAACGGATTTTTAGAAAAATCATAGTTTGGTTCTGGCCATCCTTCAGGAACAATCGTCTGGAATACACCTTGATCTTCTGAGCCAAAAGAGATCAGTACAATCGCGCCTCCAAGGAACACTATGAAGAGGAGCTTATTCATGGATTTTGAACTTACTTGCCAATTGGTCTGAGAGCATTGAAGCTTCTTTCCCTGGGATGAGGACTTCATTCTGTTCTGTCATGTCCAATCCATCCAGAAATCCACTCAGGTCAAAGTCAATCACTAGTTGTCCATTCCAATTGTCGAGTGGAAGAGTTAGTGTCCTTGCAGTTTCATATGGAGGAAGGTATCCACCCAAGTGATATTCAAAATGATGCTCTAAATCGTCTTTCTTCTTTGTTCCTTCCATTTTGAAATTGATGTATCCTGAATTCCAAGCCCAGTACATTCCATTAATTGGATCAAGATCTCCTTCCATGATTCCTGAAACATTAATAAGACTATCAGTACCCACTGTAAAGCTGATGTACTTGTATCCTGAAGGATCTACTCCTGGCAAAGGGAGTGTGAAAGAGGAGGAATCTTCCAGATCAACTAAGTAGTACTCAAAGTCACTAGTACTAGCTCCATCACTATAAGAAAATGTAACTGCACTGATATAAAAACGAAGAACATCAATCGTGTATTCGTTACTCTCTGAAGTATTATTTACTTGAAAACGAATGGAACTTTGCCCAAATGCTGCTACTGCTAGAAGCTGAATTAAAAGGATGATGAAGACCCGAATCATCAATTATGGTCGTTTATGTCCAGGCCCTCTTAATTGACCAAATGCTCGATCTACCGTTGATTTTAATTCCTTTAACTGTTCCGGTGTGCAGTAATTGGCCACGTTGTCAAAAAAGTCGTACGTCATACTGGAGATCTCCATGTAATTAGTGTTTATCTGATCCTGTATTTGTGTAACGTCTTCCCCTGAACCAATCTTCTCGAAAAGCTTTTCGTGCAGGGAATGATCCAATGACATCAGTTTCTTCTTCTTCTTATGATGCTCAGCCTCCAATGCAGTAAGTTCGTCTAGCTTTGTTGTTATTCCCAAACGATCGGCAAGATCCCCAGGCTGTGGAGGACCTTGAGGTGGTCTATTGAACCAAAAGAGAGCGACAGTTCCCAAATTAATTAAGATGAGAATGACGCATACTATTTTATAAAATTTTGCCTTATTCATTACAAATGCTTTGTGTGTGAGAAATATGTGTCCGCGAAATTATCGCTGTCACTCGTAGTCGTACCTCCCGAAAATAGTAGTATGTTAATAGCGATTAGTACAGCTATGCTCGCTGCTGCTAGAAAAATAGTTCGCATTGGAACTACTTCTAGTTTTTTAGTAAACTGAGTTGGAATCGACTTTAATCGTTGTAAAACGGAGTCGGGAATGTCTGCCGATTTCATCCGGTCAGGCACATTCATAATTTCTGATATCCAATTTTCTTCGTTCATGTTATATCTTTAGACGCCACGTTTAGACTAAACTTGCGCTCTGATTTTAATTTTTATAATAATAGTCATGCAGTAATTCTTTCAAACGTCTCTTTGCCCTGAATAATAAAGACTCTATGGAGGACACTGAAAGTTCGAGCATTTCAGCGATTTCGCTATAACTGTGTCCTTCAACTTTACTCAAAATATAAGCTTCACGCTGATTATCTGCCAATTGATCAATCGCGGAAAATAGGATCTTAGCAAGCTCTTTATCTTCCAATTGAACTCCAGGATGATAGAAATTAATACTTGAGGTTGGTACTTGACTATCTGTTGTGTCATCCAAAATCGTGAGTGTTCCTTGGCGTTTTAGACGTGTTTTGTTTCGAATGAATTCTTTACTTTTATTGAGTGCAATCGCATAGATCCAGGTCGAGAGACTCGAGTTCCCACTGAATTTAGAAATCGATAAATAGATGGAAGTGAATACTTCCTGAACAAGGTCTTCAGCGTCTTCTGAATGTCGTACCATGTTCACACAAGTTCCGTAAATCTTACCTGAATAGCTGTCGACAAGGTACGCGAATGCTGCATCCTTGTTTTGTTCAACCAAGTCTATGAATTCTTTGTCTCCCAAAAGCCTACTATTAATGATGAATATAGGGCTAATTCTTAAGGATGAACCTGATCATTTGTCGAATTGCGCTAACGCTCTGAAAACCCTTGGGTTGGCAAACCGGTAGTGATGTAATAGTGCAATTTGGTACTAAATGATAAGATGAATCGTAGAAGAAGCTCTCTCTATTGGAACGTTGAATATTCAATAGTATTGTGTTAATATTCGATGAGAAGTGTATTTAGTCCTTTAAAATGAGCGATATATTCGATGAATCATAGGTCCAGCCTATTGATCGCGCAGCATCAAATAGGAAGCTAATTTCTGTAATGGCGTTTTACGATCAGCGTCAATTGAGATGCTTTCTAGAGCCGTCAATGCAATTTGATAGTGCTCAGTCATTCGATTTTGACACTCGGATTTCACATTCATCTGATCAAAGAGTGAACGCGTTCGATCCACCTTCAATAGAAGGTCGTCTTCTTGATACAATTGCTTTAGCGATTCATGCTGCTCAGGGCTTGCTTTTTGAAGAGCGGTAAGATAAAGAATTGTCTTCTTGTTTGAGATGACGTCTCCACCAACCTGCTTACCAAATTTCTCCGGATCTGCATACAAATCTAGGATGTCATCTTGAATTTGAAATGCAACTCCAATGTGTTGACCGAATTTGTAGATTGCCTTTCGATCTGCTTCACTCGCCTCTGCTACAATTGCTCCAAGTTCCAAAGCACATCCAAGTAAAACGGAGGTTTTCAACCGAATCATCTCAATATATTCATCGATAGAAACATCTGAGCGTTCCTCAAAATCCATATCCATTTGCTGACCTTCGCAGACTTCAACAGCAGTTGTATTGAAAAGTTCGAAGGCTGCGGGAAGTTGTTGAGGCTGAATTTTACCGAGGAGCTGATATCCCTTTATGAGGAGAACATCACCTGAAAGAATCGCGATATCTTGATTCCATTTTGCATGTACTGTCTGCTGATTCCTACGCAATGGAGCAGCATCCATAATATCGTCGTGAATCAATGTGAAATTATGAAATACTTCAATGGCCAATGCCTGTGGAAGAACTATAGCTTCTGTAGAGCCAAAAAGTTCAGCACTCAAAATGGTTAACATTGGACGAATACGTTTCCCGCCAATCGTTAGAAAGTAGCGAATTGGATCATACAAACGTTCTGGGGATACTGGAAAATCAAGTGCGATTAATCCAGCTTCAATTCTTTCTGTATACGCCTTTAACGGATTCATTGTCCGATGAGGTTCATAAGATAATTACCATAACCACTCTTTAACAATGGTTCAGCAAGTGCTTTCAATTGTTCTGCAGAGATGAAGCCATTGCGATACGCGATTTCTTCAATACATCCTATTTTAAGTCCTTGTCGTTCTTCAATAACTTGCACGAATTGTCCAGCTTGCATGAGAGAGGAAAATGTACCTGTGTCTAACCAAGCTGTTCCACGACTCATCACTGCAACTTTCAATTGCCCACGTCGCAAGTATTCTTTATTGACATCTGTAATTTCGTATTCTCCTCTTGGTGATGGTTCGAGGTCTTTGGCAATCTGAACTACAGAATTATCATAGAAATATAAGCCTGGAACGGCGAAATTCGATTTTGGTTTTTCTGGTTTTTCCTCAATGGATTTGGCATTCATGTCCTCGTCGAACTCAACGACTCCATAACGTTCTGGATCGCTTACATGATATGCATAAACGACTCCTCCAACTGGATCAGCATTTTCTTTGAGTAGGTCACCCATTCCAACGCCATAAAAAATATTATCGCCAAGAACGAGTGCAACCTTATCATCTCCAATGAATTCCTCGCCAAGGACAAATGCTTGAGCTAGACCATTTGGAACAACTTGCTCTACATACTCAAATGTGCAGCCTAGATTTTTGCCATCTCCAAGAAGTTTTTTGAAGTTGGGTAGATCATGGGGAGTTGAAATGATTAATATTTCTTTGATTCCAGCACTCATTAAGATCGCGAGCGGGTAGTAGATCATTGGTTTATCGTAAACAGGCATAAGCTGCTTACTGACTGCAAGTGTCAATGGATGTAAACGCGTTCCAGATCCGCCAGCAAGAATAATTCCTTTCATATTATTATGCGTTTGGGTTAATAGCTGTCAATTAGTGTTGTTCTGTAACTAATTTTTATTCGATCTTTTTATCAGAATCCTTTTCTATTGGAGTTGGTTGAACATCTAGATCTTCCCAGTCGATATCGCTTTCTTCATTGTAAGCATCGAAAAAGGGTTCAGTGAATGATTTCGTTGTGAGTCTGCTTTCGAGAGATAAAAGTAAACTTGGTAAGAGCACAAGATTTGTGATCATAGCTACTAACAAGGTCAATGAAACGAGCATTCCAAGTGCCTGCGTTCCTCCAAATTGAGAGAATACAAACATTGAGAACCCACAGAATAATACAATTGACGTGTAGAACATGCCCAAACCTGCTTCGCGAATTGCCATCATCACACATGCTTTCAAATCCCATTGTTGCGATTTCAACTCCAAGCGATATTTGGCTAAATAGTGAATTGTGTCATCCACAGAGATTCCAAATGCGATACTAAATACGAGCAGGGTTGACGGCTTAAGTGGAATTCCAAACCATCCCATAATTCCAGCTGTAAACAGAAGTGGAATGAAGTTCGGGATTAGGGAAACCATTACCATTCTCCAAGATCTGAATAGTATAGACATCAAGATTGCAATCGCGAGGATCGCAAACAATAAACTTGTAAAGAGATTGATGACAAGGTATTTGGTTCCTTCTGAAGCTACATTTGATGCACCCGTGAGCGTTACCTCCATGTATTCATTATCGATTGCTTCTCTTAACTGATCCTTAAAATCAGTTTTCGAGTAGTACTCTTTTACTAAGTCTGGGTTTGCGTCAAATTTGTCAACTTGAGAAGAACTGCCAGCAGCTAAAATTGTCGTCAATGAGTTGTAAACATTGGGATATCCGAAGATGATAGAGTCTACGTAACTCGTCTTATTTTTCGTGTTATAGAGTGTATAGAATTTTTCTATCTCAGGTTTATCTGGATTTAAAATTCGATCAATTTCCGCTCTCATTGTGTCAGCCTTTTCACTTACATCATAAGAACCAATATCGCGCATTTGAGACCTTATTCGAACAACCCTATTTGTGGTGTCAATGAACTCGCTGAGGGCCATTCCGGTTCCATTCGTGTTCGAAATCAATGAACTATCAATGTACTGCTTGAGAAGTGCCAGTTGGCGTTTACTTGTGACGAGTCGATATTCTGACGAATCGTTATTGTGATAGGCCATGTTGGCAGCCTTCAATACATCAATGAACGAAATGTGCTTTGTGAAGAGTGTATCCGCACTGTACTTTCGTTGGATACTATCAATCGCGAGTATTGTCTTTGTTTTTCTAAGTCGACTTGATTCTTTGTAGTCGATCATCATTTCGAATGGTATTGATCCTCCGAAATTTTCTTGAATGAACTCAATGTCCTTAACGATTTGATCACCTTGGGGTAGATCTCCAGTAAGATTACCTGTTGCCTCAATTCTTGTTAAGCCGACAATACTAAATGTGACAAGTCCAATTGTGGTGATATATACCCACTTTCGATGATTTGCTGCAATGTGAACCAAGTTGTTCAATAATCCAACTGCGAGTTTTCGCTCAAGGTGTTTCAAATGCCTATCTCGAGGTGTTTTCGATAATGAGTTAACAATTGGCAAAATACAGATCGATAGGACAAACACCATCATGATATTTATCGAAGCGGTAATTCCGAACTCCATTAATTTCGGAGAATTAGTCGTAACAAATGTCAAAAATCCGAGCGAAGTAGTAAGATTAGTCAAGAAGGTCGCGGTACCAATTTTCTGGATAACACGCGTAAGTGCTTTTATTTTATTTCCATGATCCTTGACCTCCTGATGGTACTTGGTCATGAGGAAAATGCAATTGGGAATCCCAATAACAATCATTAGCGGAGGAATTAGCGCCATGATAATTGTTAAATCAAAACCGAGTGCTCCAATCATACCAATGGACCAAAGAACGGCCACGGCAACAACCAGATTACAGATAAAGACCACGCGCAATGATCTAAAGAATAGATAAAGTAGAAGTGATGTCACAAAAAGAAGCAGTCCTACAAAGATGTACATCTCCTTCATTACACGCGTTCCAATTACAACACGTAGGTGGGGGAGTCCTGCATATTTTGGGTCACCAAAGTAACTTGTATAGGTGTCGGCAAGGTCCTCTATATCCAAGACCACTGTTGCTTTGTGCCGATCAAGCAGAACCCTCGAATCTATGCTGATAAGCATGAGTGAAACTCCCTCATCATTGTACAACAGCCCGTCGTACATTGGATTGTTCTTTATTTCTGTACGTACAGAGTCAATTGATTTTTCTTTATAGGAAGTGTCAGAAAAGACACGATGGACATCGAATTTTTCATTCTCTTGATCGTTGTAAACGGTGAAAAGATTGGCTTCAGAAACAACAGATTCAACTCCGTTTAACTTCAAGATTGAGTCACCAAGTTCTTTCCATTTTTGAAAGCGTTCTTCTGTATAAAGAGAATCAGTTTGAACTGCCACGACAAGCACACCTCCATCTTCACCAAAGAGATCTTTGAAACGTTCGTAATCGATACTCGCTTTTGCATTCTTGGGCAGGAGCACGCCATAGCGATTGTCGAGCTTCAATCCTGTAGCTGCATGGTATCCAAAGAAAACGGTGAGCAGGGTCAGTAATGCGATGATTACAAACCTATTTCTTAAGATTAAATTAGCAATAAATTGCCACATATGGGGTCCTTTATCCTTACAATTCGAATTCACAAAGGTACTATAATTGTTGAGCACGCAAAGCATTTGCGGCAGCAAAACCATTGCTAAAACGATGCCAAAAATTCAGATGTTCAAAGGTTGGCGTTATGCGCTCAGAGGAAATGGCTGAGACTCAAATTCGTGGATGAATTTCAGTCTCAAATAATAAAGATTTAGAATTTTTTTGCGTCGAGAATACGCTTCATTTCGAGTTGAAGTTCTTTCGCAGCTTGTCCAGATTTTTCAGCGAAATCTAATCCATCTGAAGCATAGATAATTTTTCGAGACGAATTAACGAGGAGTCCACAGTCTTTGTTCCATCCATAATTTGCAACATCTTCAAGAGATCCACCTTGTGCACCAACACCTGGAACTAAAAAGAAATTATTCGGAACCAGTTTGCGTACTTCCCCAATTCCTTCTGCTCGTGTTGCTCCAACAACGTACATTAAGTTTTGATCTGTTCCCCATTCTTGGGATTTCCGGAGCACTTTTTTATACAACTCTTCATTGTGAAGATCAGGAATAAACTGGAAATCAAGAGCGCCTTTGTTGGAAGTAAGGGCGAGTAGAATTACCCATTTATTGGGATGTTCAAAAAATGGTGTCACACTGTCTTCTCCCATGTATGGGGCGATTGTTACTGCATCTGCATTGAGGTACTTGAAAAATGTATCTGCATAATAACGAGATGTATTTCCAATGTCGCCGCGCTTTGCATCCGCAATAGTGAAGATGTTTTTTGGGATGTAGTCAAGGGTTTTTTGCAAAGCATCCCAGCCTTTTGGCCCATGACATTCATAGAAAGCAACATTTGGTTTATAGGCAACGCAGAAATCTTTCGTTGCATCAATAATTGCCTTATTGAATTCAAAAATGGGGTCTTCCAATTCTAAAAGATGTGCTGGAATTTTTGTTAAATCCGTATCCAATCCAACACATAAAAAAGACCGTTTGATCCGAATTTGCTCGATAATCTGTTCGCGTGTCATTCTTTAGTAGTTATCAATATTAAGCTATGCACTTCTTTCCTTTGGCTGTTTGGTCTCCATGACCAAGCCTCAGTCTTCGGAAGCTAGGCTTCCTCTCCTTTCAACTTCTCGGCATTTTCAGCCATCTTCAGAGCATCAATCATTTCTTGTAAATCTCCATTCATGAATGCACTTAAATTGTACATTGTTTTGTTGATTCGATGATCTGTAACTCTTCCTTGTGGATAGTTGTAAGTCCTAATTTTTGCCGATCGATCGCCTGTAGAAACCAAAGATTTACGATGTTCAGATCGAGCGCTCTCAATTTTATCCAATTCGATTTTGTACAAACGAGATCGTAACATGGACATTGCCTTTTCCAGGTTCTTGTGCTGTGATCTACCATCCTGGCATTCTGCAACAACTCCTGAAGGAATGTGTGTCAATCGAATTGCAGATTCAGTTTTGTTGACGTGCTGCCCACCTGCACCAGATGCTCGGTAAGTATCTCGACGGATATCTGATACATTCAAATCGAAATCTACTTCTTCTGCTTCGGGCAGAACGGCTACCGTGATTGCCGAAGTGTGAACGCGACCTTGAGATTCTGTTTCCGGAACTCGCTGTACACGGTGAACACCTGATTCAAATTTCAAAACTCCAAAGACTGAATCTCCTTCAATTTGGATTTGAATTTCCTTAAAGCCTTTGGTTCCTCCTTCATTTGAGTTAATGACTTCATAGGTCCAACCCATGATTTTGAAGAACATTGTATACATCCGGAAAATATCCTCTACGAAAATACACGCCTCATCACCTCCAGTTCCAGCCCGTAATTCCATGATTGCTGGTTTTTCATCTTCAGGATCTTTTGGAATCAGCATGAATTTAATGGCATCCTCCTTTTCTGGTCGACTTTTCTCCAACTCATCGATTTCGGCTTTTGCCATTTCTCGCATTTCTGGATCAGTTTCTAGGCTAAGGAGTTCTTTGGAACTTTTTAAGTTGTCAAGAAGACCTTTGTACTCTTTATAGATGACATCAAGTTCCTCCAAGTCTTTGTATTCCTTGGTTAATTTGACATAACGCTTCATATCCGTGATAATGTCTGGATCGACAATCAGGGTTCCCACTTCAATGAAACGGATATGAATTGCTTCTAATTTATCTAATAAATCACTCATGATTTAAGCGTATGTGAATTCACCTTGTGGTGATTGTATCGTTAATTTTTTCCCGCTGTGGGATTCAACTCGACCAACAATTTGCGCATCAACATTGAAGGATTTCGAAATTGCGATAATGCTTTCAGCGATTTCCTGAGGAACATAAATTTCCATTCGATGACCCATGTTGAACACTTTGTACATTTCTTCCCATTCCGTTCCTGATTCTTTCTGAATTAATTCAAAGAGAGGTGGAATCGGGAAGAGGTTATCCTTGATCACATGGACATTGTCTACGAAATGTAAAACTTTCGTTTGCGCTCCTCCTGAACAATGAACCATGCCATGAATCTCAGAGCGATGTTCATCTAATATTTTTTTAATAATTGGCGCATATGTTCTGGTTGGAGAAAGTACCAATTTACCAGCATCAATTGGTGAGTTGGTTGAATCTGTTATGCCTTTCGATCCTGAGTATACCAAGTCTGAAGGAACTGATGGATCGAAACTTTCAGGGTATTTAATTGCTAACTCTTTGTTGAAGACATCGTGTCGCGCTGAAGTAAGTCCATTACTTCCCATTCCACCATTGTATTCAGTTTCATAGGTAGCTTGACCAGATGATGAAAGACCAACAATGACGTCGCCATCTTGAATGGTTCTATTGGAGATTACATCCGAGCGTTTCATTCTGCAGACTACAGTTGAATCAACAATAATCGTTCGGACTAAGTCGCCAACATCAGCAGTTTCGCCGCCAGTTGAATGAATTCCTATTCCTTGTTCTCGTAGATCTGTGAGAATTTCTTCTGTTCCATTAATGATTGCAGAAATTACTTCTCCCGTGATCAAATTCTTATTCCTTCCAATGGTAGAAGAAAGTAAAATATTGTCAGTGGCTCCAACACAGAGTAAGTCATCAATGTTCATGATCAAAGCATCCTGAGCAATTCCTTTCCAAACGGATAAATCTCCCGTTTCTTTCCAATACATGTAGGCCAGGGCAGATTTCGTTCCTGCGCCATCTGCGTGCATTACAACACAGTAATTTTCATCACCAGTTAAATGATCGGGAACGATTTTGCAAAATGCCTGTGGGAAAAGCCCTTTATCAACATTCTTGATAGCATTGTGAACGTCCTCTTTGCCAGCGGAAACGCCGCGCAAGTTATATCGAGTATCTGCCATAACGATTTGTAAGCTGCAAAGGTAGCAATTCTCTGTGATGAACGATGCAATTAGGGGATTTCCAATAGGATCTTTTCAACGAATTATCAACGCTAATTTCCCGACGAAAAACCTAGATTATTTGCTGGTGACACCTTCTAATAAACTGGAGATTATGGTGTAATTTCTTCTTTGTAGAGAAGGTCTCCAAGCCATTTAGTTGTGCTATTCGCGCGAAGTCGTTCTACAGGAATTAAGATATCGGTCATTAGCTGTCTTGTAAAGTTATACGACCAATCCGTTCCGAAGCGACCAGTTGTGTTAGATAGATACAGATGAATTCCATCATTTGCTAGCGAAAACCTACCTTCAATTAGTTGAGTAAGTTTATCAGGTGCTGAACAATCTAAATTAAGATCTTCGCGCTTTTGGAGTGCGAAAATAAATTCGTCGCGCAAGAGTGAATCCGTTCCAAAGATATTTTCTAGGTTGATGAATTCAATTTCATTATTTATGAAGACAGCATTTATGAAACTGGTAGGATTACTAAATTGACTAAATACACTTGGCATACTAGACATTGTATGGGGGGATCCAGTATAATTATATCCAATCGTCATGGCCATTGAATCTGAGAATTGAACTCCAAAGGAACGTGGACTGCCTCTTCTTGTCATCAAATCTTTATTGCAGAAGCAAGATCGATCAAGAGTTGTGTCCATTGTAGTTGGGTAATCTTTGCTGTTAGGATCAAAAAGAGTTGAAAGTGTATATTCTGAATTATATTGCGATGATTGCCTTAGTTTGAGAGAGTTCGCTGTAATTGATTTAAGGGTGTCATAAATTGGTCTTCTAAAACGTCGATTCTCAAAGAGTGGGATCGGTTTTTTTTGATCCTCTGTGGGAATACTGCCGAGGTCGGATTGATAACTATTCATTGGTACCTGCAGCGTAAAAGAGCTTGGAGCTTGATTGAGGAATTTAATTTTCATGCTGTCTCCATAGGCAAAATCCATCTCTATTTCCTCCATTTGAGCCGCACTTTTTATTTCTACACCATTGTTATCGATAAACTTAGAGGACAAGCCATCTCTTACTCGGAACCAAAGCGTTTGATCTTTACCATGCAGTTGAGCGTGCACTGAGCTTGACGAGTATTCAAGCGAAATAGAGTCATAAATAGGTGGTATAAGATAGGTTCCATCTCTTCGAAGAACACCTCTTTTACCATCCTTGTTGCTTACATAGTAGAGATCTCCTATAATTTTCCAAAAGCAGCCATTTTGTGGTTGAATGACCCATGTTAGATCAGAACTATTTATAATTCCTTTAGTGCCACCAACGAATACTTCAATATCCCCCTGATCCAACTGGAATGGTTTATCAAAAGCAGTTTCTATGACTTGAACCCCAAGACTGTCGAGCAATACCCAAGATGGATTAAACCCGGATTTTTTTTCCGATGCCCATATTCTATCAAGTCTACCAGTGATGTGTTCAAATTTCGTGTAAAGACCTTCAGCAAAGATTCTCCCAGTTCTACTATGCATTAATTTGGATGTCGAATCTCCAACTAGGCTTGTGAAGCTGCCACACCATTCAACTTTTAGAATACGCCCAGCATCGAGAAGCTCACCATTGGATTTAAATATTAGCATCGATTTTGGCAATGTTTGTCTCGCCATGTATAAATGTGACTTTCCATTGAATGAGTTCAGTACGTCTCTACCAATAATCTCAGCACCATTTTCTGAGGCTATGAATCCATATACACTACCCTGTGATCGATACAGATTGACTTCTCCCGAGTGTACAAAAGGCACTAGGGTATCTATGTTTAGTCCGCTCCAATGGTTAATTCGAGTAATTGATCGGCCTTTTGTTAAGTAATGGCTTGATTCTCCAGCATTGGCGCTAAAGTGATGGTCCATCGTGCATGGTATAATGAACTCGCCATCGAGATTACATACGCCGAATTTACCATCCTTTTGAACAACAAATCCGCGGGTATGATATTTTGAGTTCTTCGTGGTAACTATAGCGATAATTGAGTCGTAAATAATTGGAAGAATTTCAGCTCCTGAGGCCCTAAATGCGCCATGTTTTTCGCCGTATTGAGCGTGGTAGATCTTGCTTTCAACTGCCACGTGATAGGAGCGCCCAGTTTCAATCAGTTTGGTGTAAATAGGAGGAATGAGAACTTCTCCAAAATAGGATAATAATCCGCTCCTCCCATGTTTCTGGATATGCCATGGAGGTGTTCTGCTAGAATTGGACCTAGTATGAATTGTATCATAAGCAGGCACGACGAGTACTTCTCCATTGGCTTTCATTAACCCATACTGGTTTTCTTCGTCAGCTATAATCCATACTTCGTTGTTTTCTGCGCCGAAATCTGAATGCTTATCAACTGAATAGTTTGGTGCAACGAGGGTGTCACCTTGGGTATTCATTCGTCCAAATTTATTGTCTATTGTTACGAACCAAATTCTGTTACTCCTATTTTGTTTAGCCTTGGCAAATTGGCGTTTAATTATGATTTCACCAGTATTCGAAATTAGGCCAACATTTCTCCACGCTACCCCTGTTTCTTGAATAAATTCAGCGATCAAACTAGTCTTATTCGAGCCAAACAGGAAGATCATTCCTTCTATGCGAGGAATTAGAATCGCTCCAGCTGTGTCTAGATACGTGGTGTGAACAATCTCGCCATTTTTTTCATAAATCATCAGTCTAGATGGGCCATCAAATTGGATGCTTTCCATTTTTACTGGTGCAGTAATCGTATCTCCTCTCAAATTGAATACTTGTTGCACGTTAGATTTTGCAGCAATGATGAGGGTAGGGTAATGAGATCGGACTGGAGCTGGAGTGATATATTCGCTTAGATGCCAATCATGAGCAACTGTTGAAAATGAGCTGTATTCGCAAGGTAAAACCCATTCGCCTTTTGGGTTCATTAATCCAGTTCCATCCGAATTGGTGATTGCAAAATAGCCTGAATTGTATTGTTGAATTAAGGTATAATGCGATTCTAGGAGCCACGACCCATCAGCATTTTTTATTCCGTAAGAACAATTAACATTATCCTTCACAATTCTACCTCCTTGGGCAATTACCGTTATGCTCGAGATAATGAGCAAGGCAGAAAGGAGTATGTTAAGAAATGTTTTCATTCGTTAATTGATCTTGTCCTGATGAATTACACGTCAGTGAACGAATCGTTCAGTCTTCGGCATTAATTCGCTTTTCCAAAATTTCTCGAATCCAGTAGAGCAATCTTACCTGCTCGTCTAAATGTTCATGCTCAGTCTCGACGTTCACATAGGGAAGATTCTCTTTGCCACAATAAATCGAAAGTGAACCATCATCCACAAAGTTATCAGTGCTCTGAAGAACCACATTGATACTATCATTTTTGGCCGCTTCAAACACCAACGAATCTGTGGTATAAATGAAATCATCAGGGTCCATGTTTTCATTTATATAGAGCTTACCTGTATTCTCTTCTTCACCACCTTCGGGTAAATAACTGAGAATAGAGTATTCATCTGGCGTGTTATTATGAACTGAAACGATTGCTTTTCCAGCTTGAAATTTCCAGAGTAAACGCTGAGCAAGATAGGTGGTTTTGGCGAGCGCGAATGAGTCAACTATAGTTTCATCGGCAAGCGTGGAATCTCTTCCCATTTTAGTGTAAATACGATTTGGATCAATAGAGAACTCCTCATCTTCATTGGAAAAGAAAATTCTTCGCGTTCCTCGATGTTGCAAGTAGTAATAACTGATGTCAACAGAGTCGGCTACTTTTTTCAATGCCTCGATACTCGTGGCTTCATTCTCATGAATGTTCAGGTAAATGATAGTGGGCTTTGGTGATGCAAGATGCTGTACTAATGTAACAATTGTGTCGCCGAGTGGGATATTCGTGCAAATGGTATCACGGTCAGCCCATCTAAATATTCTGTTGACGGTGAGCGTATCTCTTTTATTGGTATTCGAATTTGCGATATATCTTCTCGTATGAATGTAAGGTGGGGTTCGCATTCTACCAGGAAAACAAATAACGACCTCGCCACTGTCTCTCAATGCTGAGTGCTTTGAAAACAAACAATTATAATCGGGATCAGCGCCTCCTATTCTTCTTGAGTAATCGAAAAGAATTGGCCCACCTTTCTTTACGATGAATTTGAATCGATAGTCTTTGCGAATTGGCTCTAAATGATTCGAATCATCTTTGTGAAGCCAAATAGTATCATTGATTGTGTACTCATCATAAGAAACTTCATTGCCTTCCACGAGCGGGAGGTAGTCAGAAAACCAATCTTGAGCATGCGTCAATGATCCGTTCAGCAGAAATAAAAGCAGTAAAATTCTCATTGTAAATGAAGGTAAGAAATATGTTGCCAAATCTTCAAACAATAACAGATTTGTAACAGAATCTATTCAATAATTGAGTCCTAAAAACCCTTTAGCACCAGATTCTGAAGTAATACTTTCCACTTTTTTCTTGTCGATAAATTGCCATGTGCATTTTTCCAAAATGTTCGTAGCAAATTGCTCTATACGTTTGATTATCTATGTCGACATCTTTCGCGAAGAGGAGTTCCCATTCTCCATTGGACTCCAGATCACATTGAGAAGTTTTGAATCCCTGGTGCAATGCATCTGTATCGTTTGCAGGTTTTTCGATATAGGTGTTTATTCCATTTTGGAAGGATAGGCTCCCATCCAATTTTTGAACGTAATCGTCAATGAATTTTTCTGCCTGTGTTAGATGATGAGATTGGCTGATGGCGTTACCTGCAAAGGTTAAAATGAACAGAAGAAATGTGATTGGTCTCATATGCCTTTTTGGTTCAGGTTAAGGATAAGCGATCATCTGGAGTGCTTCAAAAGAATCAATTTCAAGCTCTTTGCGTTTTCCATTTAGTTCAAGAACGAGTAGAGCTGCCCCAATGTATTTTGGTGCAGTAATCAAATCTACTTCCTTTATCTCCTCAATCAATAGTTTATCAATTTCATCAGAACCATCGTAAGGATTGTAGTTTTGAGAAAGCTCAAATGTTACTGTGTAAAGACTCTTTGCTGTCGGATTCTTGTAGATTGATCCAATTAATTTACCGCCTCCATTCAGCCACACTTCTACAATTTTCATCTCGTCAGTGGGCTTTTTGAGTTTAATCTCAACTGCGTAATTCGTGCCCCATGAACAGCACACTCCTCCAGCCCAAGTTTGACTGGTCGCCTTTGTTACCTTTTGGCCAAATGAAGTCCCAAGGAATGAAATAAAAAGAAGGGCTACTACTAGTTTCATGAATGCTTTCTCTCCTGTAGGATTCAGTTCCAAAAAGGTTCAATTGATCCTTCAGAAAGTGTATGATTAATTTGTTGTAAATTGTGATGAGATCAACCTCAATCAACTAGATTATGAAATTTCTTCGCCTAGAATTCGATAGGTAGGATTCAATTAATCCTTTTCAAATTGAATATTGAAGGTGTCGTCCAGAGTGAATTTTCCGGCGACAGCATCAGTTCCACCAGGATTTGAAATCCCTTTGATTGTTGGTGTTTTTCTTTTTTCTATAAGTGTAAAAAGCTGATTTTCCGTTAATTTCTTGCCCATCAGCTCAAATGGAACTTTGAATCCACAGACTTTAAAATTGACGCATCCAATTGCCGTTTTCCCCTTCATTAATTTTGAAGTCTTGCACTTAGGGCAATCGATTGTAGCAAAGTCGAGCGTTTTCTTAACACGTTTTTTTGGCGCAGCTTTTTCTGGTTTTTCTTCAGTTTCAGCGTCAAAAAACTGGATAGAACTTGGTGTATTGAAAATTACCTCGTCTGTGATTTCACGAATCATTGCAAATAATTCTTGCTTGAACAATTCAGGTTCATATTCACCTTTTTCTATTAACCTTAATTTACGTTCCCATTGTCCAGTAAGCTCAGCACTTTTAAGTAATTCGTTCTGAATGGTGTCAATTAGTGCCATTCCAGTGGAAGTAGCATTAATATTCTTCCGTTTCTTTTCAATGTATTTTCTTCTGAAGAGGGTTTCGATAATATTTGCACGTGTAGATGGTCGTCCTATGCCATTGTCTTTCATCAATTCGCGCATTTCCTCATCGTCAATTTGCTTTCCAGCAGATTCCATTGCACGAAGTAATGTTGCCTCAGTAAAAGCTTTTGGTGGGGACGTTTTTCCTTTGTGAATTGAGGGTTCATGAGGACCTTTTTCACCTTTTTCGAAATGAGGCATAATAGATTCCTCTTCTTTCGCAGTTTCTTCTTTTTTCCCAGCTGAGTAGATTTCCCGCCATCCAGGTGACAGGATTTGCTTTCCTGTTGCTTTAAATTCAAGGTCGCCAACTTTTCCAAGCACTGTTGTATTTGACACAATACATGGTGGATAAAAAACGGCTATAAAACGCTTTGCGATTAAGTCATAAACTTGTTGCTCACTTGGAGATATTCCTGAAACGGCAATTCCTGTGGGAATAATCGCATGGTGATCAGTTACTTTTTGATCGTTAAAGACAGTTTTCGATTTCGGAATTGGCGCCGCTAAGAGTTTCTCCGTGAAGCGGGAATAATAAGTCATTCCTTTGAGAATTTGCGGAATTTTCGGATGCAAATCGTCTGTTAGATAGGTTGTATCAACCCTTGGGTAAGTGACCAATTTTTTTTCATAGAGACTCTGAACATTTTTTAAAGTATCCTCTGCAGAGAAACCGAATTTTTTGTTGGCATCTACTTGTATGGAGGTAAGGTCATACAACCTCGGGTTTCCTTCTGTTCCTTCTTTTTGTTCGAAAGATGTAATCTCAAACTCATTTTCCTTTAAATAATCGAGTCCTTTTTGTGCACGGCCTTCTGTTTTAAGACGGTCAATCTGACAGTTAAATTCTTGTTCCTTGAAGATTGTTTTGAGTTCCCAATATTCGTACGATATGAAGGCATCAATTTCTTTTTGGCGTGCGACGATCATTGCTAGTGTTGGCGTCTGAACTCTTCCAATTGAGAGGGTTGATTTCCCTCGACCAAATTTCTTGGTAAAAAGGCGTGTTCCATTAATTCCTAAAATCCAATCGCCTATTGCTCTAGCACTGCCGGCAGCGTATAAGTTATCGTATTGATTCGCTTCTTTTAGGTGCTCAAATCCTTCTCGAATAGCTTCTTCCGTTAACGATGAAATCCAGAGACGTTTAATGGGCGCTTTACATTTCGCTTTCAACAATACCCATCGTTGAATGAGCTCTCCTTCTTGCCCGGCATCCCCACAATTGATCACTTCATCGCAGTTTTGAACCAATCGAGCAATGGTATTGAATTGCTTCTCTACTCCCTGATTTTCGATGAGCTTAATTCCAAAGTTTTCAGGGACGATCGGGAGATCTTCGAGTTTCCAGTATTTCCAGTTTTCGTTGTAGTCGTGAGGCTCTTTTAAAGTACAGAGATGCCCGAATGTCCATGTCACTTGATAGCCATTTCCTTCCCAGTAGCCATCGTTGCGTTGTTTCGCTCCAATTACTTCTGCGATGTCTTTCGCAACACTTGGTTTCTCGGCTATACAGACTTTCATTAACTACATTTCGAATTAACTTATTTAAAAAGAGCTGTGTGAAGGGGCTACCACAAAGGCACAAAGGGCACTAGGGATAAATAGGTGGTGTGCACAAGGCAAAATGACTTTGTCATTGTTTATTGAGATCACCATTAATAATTCTTCGAACACGATTCTTAAAAAGCATGGTGTTAAAGTTAATCAAAAGCCCCAATTTGGGTGAGGCATTATTAAATATGTTCGGTCAAATTATCAACGAATTTTGATTCAATGTCTATGCGGAAAATGGTTGGATGTGAGCTTTATGTAAAGGGCTTTGTTGCAGCCTAGTCCCAGAATAGAAATTGCGTGGATGTTTAGATAGCTTTAGTAAGAATGTTCTTTAAATCTCTTTTGGCGTATACTTCATGACAGAAAAACTCGCCTTATGCTTCTCATCCTCATTCTGGGTGAAAAGAGTTTCAATCTTCCAATTCGATAGATCGAACTCAGGAAAAAAAGTATCAGCGCCATAACGATGATTTATATGCGTGATATACATTTCATCAATCACATTCGCCTCTAAAGCTTGCCGATAAATTTCGCCTCCACCAATAATGAATACTGTTCTCTTTTCCTCCTCTTTATAATGAGCGAGTGCCTCTTCCAACGAATGAAAAACAGTACAGCCTTCAGCTTGAAATTTGATGTTG
>JBLHON010000019.1:0-22259 GCA_047621865.1 Crocinitomicaceae bacterium
GTTCCGTCCTCGCCCTTGGCTCCATAGACAGTAAGTTGTACTGAATCTGAGCACGCAATGATCAGCGAATCATAGTTTCCAGTATAAAATAGTGTATCATTTATAGATTGTCCAAAGGATGCTGCACTGCAGAAGAGTGCACTTGCTAGTAGTATAGTTCTCATTGTTAATTTTATTGAAAGTTAAAAGTCAAAAGTAAGGAAAATATAGTAAATCGTTTCAGCCAGTTATTCAAATCTTTCATTATTGGATAGCCATTCTTCTCGGCTGACCTTGTACCTTCTGTCTGTGCATTTATCCTCGGGGTTGTAAAATTCACTGTCACGATTGAAAAATCTATCTAATATTCTGACAGATCTTTCATTTGCAGTGTTTACATCTGCTGCGATAAGTTCGATGTTTAGAGAATGGAATCCATGGTCAATCAAACCCTTTGTGACTTCTGTTCCATAACCAACACCCCAGAATTTTTCCCTCAATCGATATCCAATTTCGTCTTCCTTTTTATCATTCTTTAGAAATGCTGCTATTCCTAACAACGTAATCCCATCCTTTGAGGCAATGGCCCAAACCTTTGTTTCGGCTTTGGTACTGGAATTTAAATGCTTTTCAAAATGTTCGTCACTCGTTTTTCTATCCATGACATCCCGAGGGATAGGGTTCATGACATTCGGATTGCTCATCATGTCGTAAAAGGCTTCGCGATCAGCTAATCTCAAAGGTCTAATAACTAAACGTTCTGTTTCAAATATCATTTAAGAGTGGTTATTTGGCTTCTTTTTGAACTAGGCAGCAACCACAAAGTGAATTGTAGATTCTGCTCTTGAACTTAAAGCTGCAGGTAAAATGAAATTATAGATCCCCAGTCTTCTTTATTTTCTGATGAAGTTTTTGATGTTTGATTTCCAAGTCAAATAGATTCAACAAAATCTAAAAAGACTTTTTTATGAAGTTCAAGATCCATATTAGGAGAAAGTGCTACACGGGCAATATAATCCTTGTCACCTTCTTTGGTTGTTCCTTGAGTAGATGTGGCTGGTATCGTCCAATAACATCCTTTTAATTGCCCATAGCTCACACAGTACTTACTTTCATGAGGGATTTCTGTAATCATTAAATTAATTAATCTATAATTTAACTCTCTTTTATAAGATTCTTTTTCCTCAGCAGTATTTCCCTTGGTTGGAAGATCTAATGAAAATACAGATGGTGTAAATCCTTGTTGCGCCAATTCTTCAGAAACAAAATTGATTTTCGCGGCTGGTAAAGTATCGTTGATAAAGTTTACAAATTCACGTGTATTCTTATAAGCATCCTGAATTCTTTGATTCATTGAAGGGATTTGTTTTGCCAATATTTCCATTTGAAGGTCTGTGGCTTCATTATCACAAAGTCTTAGATGCAATTCTATTTTCTCCATCAGAGCTTCAGACTTTTCATTTGCTACACAATAGCCAGCAGTACATCGTCCTCCACTTGGAAATTTCGATCCACTAACATATGAAATAGTTCTAATCGTTGAGAGAATTTCGTCTTCACCTAAAAAGTGTACGTTAGGACAGAATGTTTGATCTAAAATAAAAACTGGATCGATCGCAATGTCACCAGTTGCAGTTTTACGCTCTCTACTTAAAACATCTTTCAATTTTATAAGCTCTGGAACTTCCACTCTAGGGTTTGTTGGAATTTCAGCTATTATGTATGGAACAGCATCTTCGAGCGCAATTTTAGCTAAAACTAGATCAATACTTTGAACCATATCTTGACCACCATCAACTGGTAAATCCAAGACTTCAACATTATCAATGCAGGCAGCAACACGTCTTGCTTGGTCATTTGTTCCACCATAGCAATTTGGAGGCACTATAATTTTGATGTCTTTTCCTTTATGGCTTTCTAGAGCGTCGTGAATTAGCCCCATTAAAATCGCATATTGAATAGATAGTCCACTGGAACCAACTAGCCCATTTGTAGTTGTACCAGTAACCTCTTTAATTGATTCTAAAACACTCGTTTTGTTCGTCTCGACATTACTGTCCTGATCCTCAGAAGAAGACTTCTCTACTAGACTTTTCAAGAATGTCAGAGAATTGACTGGCGTCATTGCAATGGTCTCTCTTCTTCGAACATGCTGAATTTCTGAGATATAACTTTCATTCTGTTCACCATTTACCAATAGAATACTTCCAAATTGAGAATAAATACTGATAAAAAAGTCAATTCCACTAGCTGTTACGATAGGGTTCGTACTGATTTCATCTTTTTCTGAAATGAAAATGGTACTGCCGTTAAACGCGGAAACCTCTTCTACATTCTCAACTTTCTTTAACTCAAATTTATACCCATAAATACTTCTTAATACTTCAGCATCAAAAAATTCTGGTAATTCACCTGTGTAATTGATCTGGGTGTTTTTATTCGCCAATAAGTTTTTTCTGAGGATTGCCAAAATAGGAATCGTCTTTGAGGAAAAACTTATTACATTTTCTGATTTTAAATTATTTAAGTTGGCAACTACCCATTCTACAAGGCAAGATAATGGATGACCTAATCGAATATAGTCGAAAGCAGTGGGCAATTCATTGAGTGCTGATGCTTCAGAATTATTGTCATTAAATAAGCTTTCAAACTGTTCTATGAATTGAGTTTTGGCCAATTTTTCATCATAAATATCTAATCGATGGGTTGTTAGACTCAGCCAACCAGCAGGCATATTTTCTAATACATCCTTAATATAGTCTAGCATTTTATTGTCTTCCATAACTTTCACCTTTAGATAGGCCGGTAAGGTATTAATTTGATTTATTATAAAAGTGCTATAAGACGTTTTGTTGCAAGTCCACTAATTCCCGTCAGTCTATCGTACTTTAGATGCACATTACTCTTCCTTGATAATCTGACTCTTATACACTCCATATATCCTCATTCTTCCCCATTTTCCCAAAATTTCACAACACTAAAAAATTCCTTTTCTAAAAAGTGTATCGAACCTATACCCATTTGCGTTGTACTGTAAACTACATTCCCTCAAGGGATTCAACTTAAAACTTTCGCTATGAAAAAGTCCGTTCTCTACCTCTTCACCTTTTTAGTAATCGCAGCTTGCAGTGACACAGGTTCATTTGAAGATGTTCCCTTTTTCGAACAAGAAACTGGTCCAGGCCTATTACTGGAAGATGGAGTGGAGAATCAGACCAAGAACAGTGCAACTCCCATGGAGAGTAACATCAATCAAGATGCTGTTGGCGGAAATAGCTTGGCAATAACAGATCAACCAATGGTCGTACAGCGGAAATTAATCTGGGCGGCTGATCTTGAGTTTCAAGTGAAAGACGTTGATCTTTCGACACAGAAAATCATGAAACTTTGTGAGAAATATGATGGGTTTATCTCTGACATGGAGTTGACAAACAACAATTATCAGATTTCGAATCAAATCACGATTCGCGTCTCCAACAAACAATTTCATGCACTTGTGAATGCGAGTAAAGGAGAGGCTCTCTTTGTTGATCGTGCAAATGTGAGTTCGAATGATGTCTCAGAGGAATTCGTAGATATTGAGAGTAGACTGAAAACAAAACGTGATGTTCGAGATCGTTATATTAAAGTTCTTCGGGAGAAGACAGGTACGATTAGTGACATTATCGAGGCCGAAGAAGCCATTCGGAAAATTACGGAAGAAATTGAGGCGAAAGAAGGGCGTTTACGCTTCTTAAAAGATCGAGTTGACAACAGTACGATCGTCATGAACATCTATGAAACAGTAGATTATATTGACCAGCCAGAACGCTACGACAAAGGATATGGCGAAGAAGTTGGTGATTCCTTTAGCAAAGGCTGGGGGGCTATGACGAGTATCTTTTTAGCACTCGTAACTATCTGGCCACTGCTTCTCTTCCTGATAATTGGTTACTGGAGACGCAAGTGGATCATCAAATTATTTTCAGGGAAATTAGGCAAGTAAGCTAAACCTAGTGCCTATGCTGAAGCTTATTATTCCGCCCTGGCTTCAGCATAGGAGCTCGGCGAAAGCTTAGGGGGCAACTTTGTTAACGCGACGTTGCTCCTTTTTTTTATTCCGTCTATTTCTTCTTAGATTTTTTCGCGCTTGCCGTTTTGATTCGCGCGTAACAGGTAGAACTGGAATAATCCGCTCATAAGGACTCATTATTGGGAGCCCAGAAGACTCCAGAAGCTTGACGCTGATATTGGATATGCCGTTTAAAACGAGCATCGACTTTGCATCAATTTTCTGTCCATCAAATCGATCCCACATCCCATGAACGTGCACTATTTCAACATCTTCCCATTTATTGAACGAATTAAAATCTACGAAGCCATTCTCATCTGAAATCGAACTTCTCATCACTTTTTCATCCCCAGAGATAAGGGAAACCTTCATGCCAACAACGCGTTGATTATATTGATCTATGATGACCAATTTTCTTCCCTTCTCAAAAATTAGATGCGATCTCAGACCAAACCATTGAGTGTCATACACATCTACAATCGACAATTCTGATTCAGAAACTGGTGCAGCTTCTGTCAGTAGGGGAAGAACAATCATCGAAAACCCCAATGCAATCCTTTTCAAGCAGGATTTAGCAGTCAGTGTACTATTTTCTTTCCTTCTCATCGCGTATTCTTTTCTTCCAAATTTTTCGATAGGCTTCTATATCTATTTCGACTCCTTCCGAGTCATAGTAATGTTCTTCACGGATTTTCTTTTTAGTATCAACCACAACATAATAATCTATCGTTCCACGGTAAAATCGTTTCTCAGAATAGGCATGTTTATTCTTATACTTCTTCCACCATAAAACGGCCCCAGATGAATCGTAGCTTGTCCACATTCCTACATCATAATCATTCCTATGCCGCCCTTCCTGAACGAGATGATTCTGACGATCCCAAAGTGTATACTTCCCTGTCTCTTTACCTCTTCTATAATGGGTCTCCTCCACTTTTTGAAAACCAGTGAGTTCGACTTTAAAATACTTTTCTGCTTTGCCGTGTTTTTTTCCATGACGCATATGCAGTAAACTTCTTGTACACGAATTAAGCAAGGTTCCGATATAAGATAATTCTGAATAATCTCCATGCCATCTGCCCTTTCGATCCTGTCTTCCACATTGGCTTCTTTGGAAATTTGGGCTCGTTCCAACCTCTGTAATGCACGTATCCTTTTGGGACAAGCCATTTAGAGAGATCAGGCAAAAGAGCACTACAACTATTTTCATTGGATTGATTACTTTCGTTAGAGATGCATGTGAAGTTGAAAATTCACACTTAAAGCTACTGAAAATGAAATTGAGCGAGAAGAATAAAGACTTTTTTACGTACGTATATGAGGTTGTTCGACTAATTCCTGAAGGGCGCGTTACTTCTTATGGTGCAATTGCGAAGTACTTGTCGGCTCCACGCTCAAGCAGAATGGTTGGATGGGCAATGAACGCTGCTCATGCCTTGCCAGATGTACCAGCACATCGCGTAGTCAATCGATCGGGATTGCTCACGGGTAAGATGCACTTTTCTACGCCAACCTTAATGGAGGAAGCTCTTGAGAAAGAGGGAATTGAAGTACGAGATGATAAAATTGTTGAGTTCAAAAAACACTATTGGGATCCAAGCATTGAGCTCGCCCTCTAGTCGTTAAATACTTCTGTTAAGAAGAGGTCTTCATTGCCTGATACTTTCGCCAAAAAGAATATTTCCTGTTCAAGATTTTCAATCTCGTCAATTAGTCTCTCTCGCGGAAGCAGGGTATTACTAGCCTGAACCATCGTCATCTTTTCTTTCAACTCTCTACCTTGCTCTAGCCTTTCTTCGTATTCGGATTTACACGAAGCGAGGAGTAAAATAAGTAGTAGTAATGAAACGCTTATTAATTTCATGGCACAAAGGAACAACACTTCTATAGTTCTCACAACAATCTTGATAATTAAAACCGCCTAAATCCTCATTGATTCTGCCTAAATATTCAAATCGACTAATCCAAATCCAATTTCGATCCCATTTGCGTGGGATATGGACAAAGATTGTAACTTCGTACTATGATTTTTGTTACTGGTGGAACTGGCGTTCTTGGAGCGCAACTTCTGTATGATCTCACACAAATGGGATCAGAGATTCGCGCACTTTATCGTTCTGAGCAAAAATTAGATCAAACCCGCAATTTCTTTCGTCATTTTAACCCAGACAATTGGGAAGTTCAATTCACTGCAATAACGTGGGTAAAGGGCGATATTCTAGATTTGCCACTTCTAGAAGAACAGATAACAGGTTGCTCGCATGTTTATCATTGTGCTGCAATGGTGTCATTTCACAAAAGCGATTTTAATCGAATGATCCAGATTAATCGTCATGGTACGGCCAATGTGGTCAATGTTGCACTTGGCTTGAAGGTAACCAAACTCTGTTATGTAAGTTCTACAGCTGCTATTGGTGGTTCTGATGGGAGCGTAATCACTGAGGATACTAAATGGAAGATGGAACCAACCACCACTGGCTATTCGATCTCAAAATATTCGGCAGAGAAAGAAGTCTGGCGAGGAATTGAAGAAGGACTGGACGCTGTTATGATAAATCCTTGCGTGATTTTGGGTGCTGGAAATTGGAATGATAGCTCACTAACTCTATTCAATACCTTGAAGAAAGGGTTGAAACATTATCCACCAGGGTCGAACGCAACTGTTGATGCCAGGGATGTCTCATCAAGTATGATTCAATTAATGGACTCTGATATTTCCGGAGAACGTTATTTGTGTATTGGGAGTAACCAGAGCTTTAAAGTCCTAATGGATGAAATTGCAACACAGCTAAAAGTAAAAGCTCCGCGGAAACTAGTGAAAAGATGGATGGTTAATGTTGCCCGCAGACTCCTTCGATTTGTCTCGCGCTTTACTGGTAAGAAACCCTCTGTCACCAAAGAAACTGTTGAAGCACTTTTCAGCCATAGAAGTTACGA
This sequence comes from Crocinitomicaceae bacterium, assembly GCA_047621865.1. GTDB lineage: Bacteria > Bacteroidota > Bacteroidia > Flavobacteriales_D > Crocinitomicaceae > UBA4466. Next base: position 6,968 of record JBLHON010000019.1, read on the forward strand.
CAGTTCAAAATTGAGAAAAGAACTGAATTGCAATCTCTACGGATTGAGTGACATGGTGGCACATGGGATTAAAAATCGACTTCAATAGAAGTCCTTCAGTCTAAATTTCCAATTCTGCATTCTTAATTAGTCGCCTGTACCAAGATCTCACAACTTGCGTTATTCTACCAATACACTTAATTATGAAATCGTTTCTCTTCTCAATTGTGGCAATCTCCATATTGCTAGTTTCATGTCAACCAAAAACGGATAGCAATGGTTGGACTTATAACGACCCAAAGCAGGGCGGTTTTCAAAAAGTTCACTTCGTAGATCAAGAAACAGCTCTTGGGATGATCCTAATTGAAGGTCAAGAACTCGTTCTACCAACCCTTCCTGCAGACACAACTCTAACGATTATTCCCAGCTTTTACATCTCAAAGTACCAAGAAACGAATGCTCAATATTGTGCTTACTTGGATTATATCCATCGTTATTATTCTCATGCAACATATATAAATGCCTTGCCTGACACAACTGTTTGGGAGCATGAGCAGTTGAGTCGGGGAACAAAGGACTATCTAAGGACCAATTATCTCAGGAATGAAATTTTTCATGATTATCCAGTAGTTGGAGTAAATCCAGAGCAGGTCGAAAAATACGCTTCGTGGAAAACAGATCGAATGAACGAGTTAATTCTAGTTCGAGAGGGGGTTCTTCTGTTCAATACATCAAAAGATGATTCATCAGAAGTTTTCACGACAGAAGGTTATTATAATGGAGCCTATGAAGAAGGTCTCATTAAGAATCTCCATGATTTGAACCCCGATGGTCTCGATGGTAAAAAATTAGGAACACGAATAGTTCGCATGGAAGATGGCATTTTTGTTCCACGATATCGCCTTCCTGAGGATCAAGAATGGCAATTTGCAGCCCTCGCGATTGGTAACTATAAAAATAAGTACGTCAAAACAGACAAAGAAACCAAGATGAAGAAGAGCTTCCCGCCTGCTTTCAAGTCTCTATATGTGAAGCCGACTAAAGATATGTACGACTCGCAATACAGATTTCTACCATTTCTTAAACGAGTCTATGAATTCGAAGAAAACAATTATCGTGTTTATGGTTTATCCAGTGGATTGAAGGAAATCGTTGGGGATAGTCTGGGATCTTATATCGTAGGATCAGACGCAATTAATTATGCAGCATTCCATTTTGATAATGATCCAACTCAGTTCAATTATTTTTTTCCTGAATCTTTTGAGAAACCAATCCACTTAGATTTGCCAATGGAACGAGCAACAGGTTTTCGTTTAGCGATGGATCGTGTCGATCCTATTGGTGAAAAAAAACGTCGGTGAAAAGGGAAGTATAATTAGTGCTTCTATGATGTCGGAATATCGGACTCCCGATAGCTGTCGGGACGAACAATCGTCCTTAAAAGAAATCATACTCTTGAAAGCGAAGTATCAAAATAAAATCTGTGCTTACCTGCCGAGTTAGAACAGCTGAAAGTAATTTGGTCTTACTATTATAGATAATCTGAATGTCTGTTACGAACTCGCCATTCTTATAAACGTGCTTTTCAATTAAATTACCGAGTTCATCATATTTGAACTTCAGCTCTTCCAGGTTTCCTTCTTTCTGATTGCTCGTTTTTATAATGGATGCTAATTTCCCTTCGCGGTTGTAAGCATATTTATAGGTATAAACAGTGGAGGTCATTTTGATGCGCTCAATCCGCTCCACCAAATACCCTAGCTCATTGTAATTGTAAAACTCATCCAAATAAGGCAAGTCGTAATTATTATAGCGCGTACGCTTTTCCTGATTATCATAATTCGTATACTCAATGCGCTCTTTGTTGAATGAAATTGTTCGAACAATTCTGCGAGAACTGTCAATCTCACGAATGAATTCTTCCTCAACAACCCGGCCTAAAGAATCACTTCTATAGAGCACAGTGCTATACCCATCTAAGTCTGTTTTCCGATGACTTGCCAGGTTATTGAACTTATCATACTTGTAGATGTTCCATACAGTATCCTTTGTTCCGTCATCTGTGCGGGTTTCAAACGTGGAGGTCAGATGCCCTTGTTTATCGAATTCATACACATACTTATACTCGGTTTCTTGCATGGATTGACCCTTGCTCTTATAAGTGTATGTTCCGTAGAGACGTTTCAGCTTATTTGTGCGTACAAAATCCTCATTGAAGAATGGACGATCCGTGAATGCTTCACCCAAGCGATTATCTAGCACTTGACCGAAAACGGAAGTGCCTATCAGAAAAAAGAAGATGACGAGAATTCTCACAATGCAAAAGAAACAAAAATCGATCCTTTCCCAGCGAGATGAACCAGAATCTTATCCATGCTCCAAATTGGATAAAATTTTAATCGCTTCTTTTGGATCTTCAGTTGGAAGTAAACACGTGCCATCTGTACAGACATGAATCAATGTTGTATCTGCCTTAAATTTGTCCTTTAAGATTGGAATTTCTGAGGTTGATGTTCCTCCAGCATAGACGACTTCAGTCTGAATTTCCTGTTGTAAGGAAGCCAGAATTGATTTTGTCTCAGCACCAGAAACCACAACTTCGTGCTGACCAAACACTACATGGTTGAGGAGAATTGCCCAGTTAGAATAACCGGAACCATACATTTCCATCCCATCATATACGTTCGCAAGCATCTGTTCAGCAATCTTGGTAAATCGCTCTTCTCGAAAATATTTGCCCAAGTAAAAGAGATTTCTTGCCATCACTGAATTACTGGCTGGAATTACATTGTCATTAATTTCCATCTTCCGAGCAATCAGTTTTGTAGAGGATGGCGTAAAATAAAACATGTGAGAAACCTCATCTTGAAAATTGACCAAAGTATACTCAGTTAACGTCTTCGCGCGCGAAATCCAATCTTCATCCAAGGTTACCTGATAAGTAGAAATACACGCAGCAATCGTATGCGCATAGTCTTCTAGAAATGCATCAACAGAAGATGTTCCCTTCTTGTAATTTCTCCAGAGTGAACCATCTGCCTTAAATTGATTGCCGATAAGCCATTTTGAACTTTTTAAGATCAAGTAGTGAATTTCGTCACTTTGGAAAACCATGTACGCATCACAAAGTCCCTTCAAGGTGATCGCATTCCATGATGTCAAACATTTATCGTCTAAACCTGGACGAATTCGCTTTGCACGGATGTTCATTAATCGCTGGTTCAGATCCTCAATGCGCTTTTCGAGCTCATCAAGTGACCAGTTCATTTTCTTACAGAAGGCTGTATCATCTTCAGTTCTCAGTAAGATGTAATTCTTGTCCTCCCAATATCCACGTTGATTAATCGAATAAAACTCGAACATCCATTGATCAGCTGGTTCCAAAACATCATCCAGTTCGTCCTTAGTCCATACGTAGAATTTCCCTTCTACTCCCTCGCTATCAGCATCAAGTGCAGCATAAAAGGCGCCTGATTCATCTTGCATTTCACGTTCCAACCATGCTATTGTTTGTAACACGATTCGTTTATAGAGTGGTTTCTTAAAGACACGATATGCCTTGCTGTAAAGACTTAATAATTGTCCATTGTCGTATAGCATCTTCTCGAAATGCGGAACTTTCCACAGCATATCTACAGAATAACGCGCAAATCCTCCTCCAATTTGATCGTAGATTCCTCCCATCGCCATTTTATCTAAGGACAGTTCCACATGATTTCGCACGACTTCATCTTTCGTATTCAATGCATAGTCGAGGAGAAATTCATAATTGGACGGCAAGGGAAACTTTGGAGCGCGACTATTTCCTCCCTCATTGCTATCAAAATTCTTAGACCATCTTTGAATAAGCTCTTTCAGCTGAGATTCCTTAAACTCACGATTGCTTTCAGGTTTCGCGATCAATTCACTGGCGATAATTCCTTCATGCAAATTCTGAGCGTACTCAGTTACCTTCTCCAAATCATTTGTATAGGTATGCTGTAAGGATTTCAAAATGTGCATCCATTGCTCCTTTGGAAAGTAGGTTCCTCCATAAACAGGACGTCCATCTGGCAACGTGAAACAATTCAATGGCCACCCTCCTTTTTGAGTCATTAACTGAACAGCAGTCATATATACTTGGTCAACATCTGGTCGTTCCTCACGATCTACTTTCACATTAATGAAGAATTTATTCATCAATGCTGCAACCTCCTCATCCTCGAATGATTCATGCTCCATAACATGACACCAGTGACATGCTGAGTAACCTACACTTATAAGTACTAGTTTATCTTCTTTCTTGGCGCGTTCAAAAACTTCATCTGACCACGCTACCCAATTCACAGGATTGTGTGCATGCTGCAACAGGTAGGGTGAAGATTCATGAATGAGATCATTGGTATATTTCTCCATGATACAAAGGTATCTGAATATCTAGAGTTCTGAAAGAAGAATCAATCAACTTTTGGTACAATACTCAGTGTCCACTCCTCCTGCAAATCATACTTCTTTCGATGCGACATTAAAGCTATACCCACAAATAATAGAGGGACAGTCGCAACTGCTACAGTGACTCCTACAAGTGCTACTCTGAATCCAGCACTACTATTAGAAAATGCAAGGCCAGTAGCTCCAACAACAGCACCAGTCAACGGAATTGATAATAGAACTCCGCCTAACTTGCTATAGCGTTTGTGTTTCGCTTCCAATTGTGAAATTTCAGAAATGTCAAGAATGAACTCTCCACCATTTGAAATCATTATATGAGTAGAGTCTACAACTGATAGATAACCTCTCAATTTTTCATCTGGATGATCTGTAAGTTTCACGAAAACCTTCTTTTTAGTTCGTAAGACATGCATATCACCATCCTCATTCGTTAAAAGGATGTCGTATTCTTGATTTTCTGATACGGACATTTGTGCACAAGAAAAGTATGTGATAAATACTGTTGCAATAAGTAAAATGATTTTCATAACGTATGTTTTTGTTTAGATCAAAGTTAGGGTCAGTTCATCCGATTTTTCAGCGGAATTGTACAAGTTGAAGCTAGTTATTTGTGAATTTCACAACTAGTGTGCTATGGATACAAGAACTCGATGATACATTTGTACTTATGAATAAGAATGTTTGTACTTTCGAGCTATCATGATAAAGAGGCTTCCCAAGTATGTTGATTATTTGATCTTATTGATCGTACTCATTCTTGCAATGTGGCCCCTTGTAATGGGAAATGCTGTGATGAAATGGGACGCAATGGATTTGTATCTCCCTTGGAAGTATTTCATTACTGATACACTTTCACACAATCAATTGCCACTTTGGAATCCATATATCAATGGAGGGTTCTCGCAAATGGGAGATCCTGGTAGTTGGTATCCTGTGAGTTGGTGCATAGGATGGCTTTCAGGTTCCTACTCCATGGGGAGTTTACATTTTGAATATTTGTTGCACTTATATATAGGTGGTGTTGGATTCTATCTTCTGGCGAAATCACATGGATGGGCGAGAGCAGTTTGCTTGGTTGCCGCGATTGCTTATATGCTTTCTGGCCTCATGATTGGGAATGCTCAACATGTTGGTTGGGTTGTGAGTGCAGCTTGGTTGCCATGGATTTTAGTCTTCTTCAAAGGCATGCTCCATACGCCGAATTTCAAAACTGGAATAAAACTCGCACTCGTACTCTTCTTCATGCTGTCTGGTGGTTACCCAGGGATGTTTATCGTCACGATTTATATTCTCCTGATCTATTTCATCATTAATACTTGGCAACGTTACCGCGCGAAAGAAGGAATAATTCTTAAAAAACAAATTGTATACCTGACGGTCGGAACAGTTGTTTTTATTGCCTTAAGTCTGGTCGTACTCGTTGCATCTTTTGATTTAGCAGGGCTCATAACACGTGGAGTTGGTTTGAACGATCGAACAGACGTATGGAACACTTTGAATGGATCATTGACTCCACAATCTATCGTTTCCTATGTTTATCCATTGGCAACTGCCAAGAATGATCAGGCTTTTTGGGGAGCAGATTTCTCGATGACCAATTGCTATTTTGGAGTCTTCTTACTTCTCTCAATTCTCCTTGTTGTCTTTCAGAAAAATGCACCTAAAAACGTTCGGATTTATGCCATCATAGGACTTGTCTTCCTTGGAATTGCATTAGGGCAGGATCTTCCTTTGCGAAAATGGACGACTTTTTTACCCTTCATGGATTTGTTTAGATTTCCATCCCTTTTTCGTTTGTTCGCCCTTTTCTTCTTCGTCCTCTCAGCAGGCGCCTCACTCAATTACATTCTTCAATCTGATCGACTAAAAAAACAATTTGTCTACACACTACTTGCTGCACTTGTGATTTTGGGTGGAATAAGTCTTGTTCTTTTCTTTGGAGTTGAGCGATGGAAATTCCCCCAAATATTCTCCATAGGTTGGTTACATTTCATGAAGGGCGCAACGATCAAGGAACTTATCTTTTTACAAGGCTGCATTCTTGTCCTCATCCTTGGAGTTTTCCTCCTACTGGTGCGAACAAAAAAGATCTCTTGGGGGATCCTCATCGTGTTGATCGTAGCAATTGAAGCAATTTCATTTAGTAGAATGCAAGCACATGCTACTATTATCTATGATCGTTCTCTGGCAGATGCTTCTGTTGGTATGGATGATCTTCCTGAGGGTTTTCCAACTCCATCACTCACGCTTCCAATGACAGCGTTTAATGATGTAGACCAAAGTCAACATTTCATTCAACTTTGGAAAAATCTATCGATCTATCTTAAACAGCCTACGTATGATGGGATCAGTCCCTATGCCTATCTAACAACCGGAAAGGCAATCGAAAGTGGAGAATACAACAAAATAATAAACTATCCACTTGTGTTCTTTGCCGAAAAAATTGATGCGAAACAACGCGTTAATATAGCATCTATTGATACCCTTTCTGCACAGAAAATGTACATCGTGTCGTTCGATCCCAATCATATTTCTATTGACTTGAATGTACCAAAATCAACCCATCTTGTGTTTGTGCAAAATCATCATCCCTCTTGGGAGGTTTTTATTGATGGCAAGAGCAGCATGGTTTTACGTGTGAGCGACACCTTCATGGCCGTAAAAATTCCGAAAGGAAAACACGTTGTAGATTACCGTTTTGAACCAAGGAATGTGATTCGCGCAAGCTTCGTGAGTATAGGTACATTAATCGCCGTTTTCCTTTATCTAATCATCTCAACTCTCCTTGCCAGAAGAAAGAAAAAAATGGCCCGCACAAAAGTCGCTTAGAGTTATCCTCGTTCCAGTTTTGATAAAAAATCTTAAAACGCGTTCGAATGAACATCAAGCTGATTAATTTAGCGCCATACTTAGCAAGTGAAAGAAATCCCACCATACAAAATTGCCCTTTATGTCTTAGGGATTTTGGCCATTTTGAGCCCTATCGTCTATTTCATGCCTGATGATGGCGTTAAAATTGCTGGCGTCGATGTTAACTTCCTGACCATGGAGGATTTTCTTCATCCCAAGGAACAAGAGAACGCTGACATCACAGACATTATCGCGGAGATTGATACGAGTATGAACGCGCCAATTCCATTGATCAAACATACGAATGGATCAGATGGTAGAATGGGCGCTCCAGGAGGCGGAAGTATTGAAGTGGAAAGCGCCACAGAATTACTGATGACAGATGCTGGAAAACAGAAGCTTCATAGTTTTTTCCAAGTTCTCTCAAGTGTGGCTTCAAACCACCAGAAAATATCAATTCTACATTATGGCGACTCTCAGATTGAAGGAGATCGCATGACTGGTTTTATTCGTGAACGCGTTCAAACACAATTTGGCGGCAATGGCCCAGGATTGATTCCAGCTACAAATGTTTACGACACCTACACATTTGTTCAAACTTACTCGGATAATTTTCAACGCTACACTTGCTTTGGCGGAGCATCTCTAGAGAGTCGAAAATATGGTGCAATGGCTTCAGCTTCACGATTCACCCCAGAATACAAAGTGGATAGTGCCCTACTTAAAACACTTACTGAGGTAACTGGTTGGATTGAAGTAGGCTCATCAGGGCGTGCCCGTCCACGTGCGAGATCCTTTAACAATGTGAAAATGCACTACAACAGTTGTTTGGCTCCAACCTCTGTGAGAGTCTATCAAAATGGTGCTGTAATTCATGAAGACAGTTTGATCATGGACGGCGGTCAACACACATTGAAATTGAGTTTCCCAGCTACACCTGGCAGGCTGAAATATGAATTTAGTGGTAAGGTAAGTCCAAATATATGTGGTTTCTCATTGGAAGGAGACTATGGCGTGCAGGTTTCCAACATTGGAATGCGAGGCTCTAGTGGAACGATTTGGGGCAACATGAATCAAGGAGTATTGGCAACAATGTACACTGAATTAAATTCGAAATTGATCATCATGCAATTTGGCGGCAACTCAGTTCCTGCATTCAAGGATAGCAGCTCAGTTCGTAATTACGCTGGCTATTTTCAAGGACAAATAAATACAGTAAAACGTTTGAATCCAGGCGCAATGGTGATTGTAATTGGCCCAAGTGATATGTCGAAATACGATGAAGGTCTTCATGAAACTTATCCTCTATTGCCGTATTGTGTTGATCGAATGATTGCTGCAACCAAAGCATCAGGATCTGCTTATTGGAATTTGTACGCGGCAATGGGCGGGTATAATTCAATGCCGGCATGGGTTGATAAAGGGTTGGCAGGTAAAGATTATACCCATTTCACAAATGCAGGGTCGAGTTATGCTTCCCAAATGTTTTACAATGCCTTGATGATGGAATACTCTAAATGGAAAGGGAATTAGTGAGGATTCTTATCAGCATATCGTTCGTAGCTTTCACCGGTTTCTTATTCTCGCAAGATTCTGTGAGTGGTTTGGACGATTACACTTTCCCTGACTTTAGAGACATGGATACTTCGCTGAGATCGACCTATCCTTTTGTTCACTACGAAGTGAATAATTATGCCTTCTATTCTGAAGAGAGCAAAAATTTCGAGACGCTCTATCGCAAATTGAAAGTCACTATTTCAGAAAAAAAAGGAAAACTGAACTTTTATCACATTGGTGGTTCGCATTTGCAGGCTGATATTTATACCCATGAGGCACGTGCTTATCTCCAAACGAAATGGCCAGAGTTGACAGGAGAACGAGGATGGGTTTTTCCGTTCGATTTAGCAAAGACTAATAATCCTGGTAACTATGAGTTTTCCTCTCCAAATTCATGGCGTGGATTGCGAAGCGTGAACCATAGACCTGCTAAATATGGGGTAGATTATGGTTTGCTCGGTGCGATTATTACCTGCCCAGACTCAGTAATAACAATCGCCTACAAGCATGATCGAACAGAAGTGAAACCGCCTTTTAATCACGTACGAATCTTTCACAACATTGGAGAATTTCCCTATTGGATGCATTTTGGTGGTGACGAATTACTCGTACTTAAAACAGAGCACAATCCTGCAGTAGGATATACTGACGTCCATCTTTCAGATGCTGTTGACACGCTCAATATTCAATTTCAGAGAACTGGAGCACGTGCGCCAGAATTGGAAATCTACGGGTTCATCCTAATGAATGATGCTCCTGGGATTTCCTATACTTCAATTGGAATTAATGGCGCTGGACTTTATACATATCTTGCCAATTCACGCTTTGAAGAACAGTTAAAAACGTACCCGCCAGATTTCTTTGCGTACTCAGTTGGAACAAACGATGGCAATACCACTTATGCTAAATTCAAGCCTGAAGTCTACAAGAGAAACCTCGAGAAATTAATGCTGATGGTCTTGCGTGCGAACCCAGATTGTGCTTTGCTTCTCACTGTACCAAATGACTCTTATTATCATCGTCGTTACTTAAATCGAAACATTGCACGTGAACGAACTGTGATCATAGAACTCGCAGAACAATACAATATGGCCGTTTGGGATTTATATGGCTTGATGGGAGAATTAGGATCTTCAAAAACATGGAAAAACAATAAATTAATGCGTAGTGATTTGATTCATTTTACGCATGCTGGATATCATTTCAAGGGTGACTTATACATTGATGCTTTCTTGAAATTTATGGATCAGATGGAACAAAAAGACGAAATGTTGAATTAGAAAATGGAAAGAATTTATAACATATTTGGTCCAGAGATTGGTTACGGAAATAAGCTCGTATTTACAGAGCTTGACTTCTGGCTTTTCTTCCTCTTGGCACTTGTTATTTTTTCATTGTTGCATAAAAATAAATTGGCCAGAAGTATCTTCTTGACAATTATTAGTGCCTTTATCTATTATAAAACATCCGGTCTTTTCGTTGTTATTTTGGGCCTCAGCATTGCCGTGAACTATGCATTTGGTAGGAATATTTATTCTGCCAGGAGTGACCTTAGGAGGAAGTGGATTATAGCCTTTTCCGCAATATTCAACTTATTAATACTAGGATACTTCAAATATGCACTGTTTTTCACGGAATCATATAACGAGGTATTTCACACAAATTACGAAGCAGTCAACCATTTTATTCAAACTGGAAAGAACTGGTTTGGCGAAGGAGTTTTCGCAACACCTCATCCTTCATTAGCCTCTCAACTTATTCTCCCTGTTGGGGTTTCTTTCTTTACATTCCAAAATATAAGCTACACAGTTGATATTTATCGAAAGGAAATTACACCTGTAAAGAACTTTTTTCACTACACCTTTTTCGTTTCATTTTTCCCGCAATTGGTCATGGGTCCAATTATCCGGGCGCGCGATTTTATTCCGCAAATAAGTCAGCCTTACCAATTATCTAAAGAAGACTTCAGTTGGTCGATTATTCAAATAGTAAAAGGCCTAATTAAGAAAATCGTAATCGCTGATTTTCTCGTGGTTCACTTTATAAATCTCGTCGCGGAAGACCCCACTAATTACCCAGGATTTGTAAGTGTTCTTGCAATGTGGGCATACTCCTTGCACATCTATGCAGACTTCTCCGGCTACACGGATATTGCCATTGGACTTTCTCGCTTAATGGGCTTTAAATTAAAAAAGAACTTCAATTCACCCTACAAAGCAGTGAGTGTTGCCGACTTTTGGCGAAGATGGCATATCTCTCTTGGCTCCTGGTTGCGCGATTATCTTTACATCCCGCTCGGCGGAAATAGAGGCGGAAGTATTGGTTCCTACATCGCCATTCTAATCATCTTCACCTTCCTGATATTTATAACGGGTTGGTATGATCTCCTGTATGTATATGGAGGCCTGACTGTAGTCTACTTAATTGGCGTCGCCACGATTAAAAACTTCAAACGATTTGTCCATCGAGATCTTAACCTGCTCATCACAATGGTATTGGGAGGGCTTTGGCATGGAGCGAGTGAGAACTTTGTGATTTGGGGAGCCATGAATGGGATTGCGCTGATCATTTACAAGTATTGGAAACACATTAGTTTTTACGAAAATAGTACCCACCTTATTTCCCGTTTTTGGAAAATCTTCATCACCTTCAATTTTATTTCGTTCACACGAATCTGGTTCAAGTTGGAAGACGATGGAATGCCATTGGTCATGCTCGACCAAATTTGGAATCACTTCGGCTTCACATGGAATTCATTTGTGATTATTCTAACGACCTATCAAGCTGTTTTCTGGGTGATGATCATTGGCTTCATTATTCATTGGCTTCCAGACAAAGTCAAGGGTATTTATGAACGATTATTCACAAGAATGCCCTTAATTCTACAGACTCTCTGTGTGGCAGTTATTGTCATTCTGATCTACCAATCTATCTCGGGTGAAGCGCCGCCATTCGTTTATCTCTCGTTCTAGAAAATTTAGGCATTTCCCGCTCTTCTCAGATGAGAATTTTTCGTACATTGACTGTCTATTATTTATAGTCAGAAAACGCTTTATCACTTATTCATTGCTCATGAAATTATTTTCACGTTGTCTACTTTGGACAAGTATTCTTTTGCTTACTGGGGTTAGTCATGCCCAAAAAGATGCTCCAGTAGCTGGAGATGTTATTAATCTTATTCAGCTAATTGGCAAGGATTATGATGCAGTGAGTCCTACTCTTCGAGATGAGGAAATCATCCGGGACAGAGCTACAATCATCGCGATCTTTAAGTCCTATATGACTCCAAATGAACTTAGGAATTTCAATGCATCCTATTCAGATCCAGACCTTTTGAAATTGTCTTCAAATGTAGCAAAGGACTATAATTTATTTATGTCCGCGACAGACTATCATGAGCAGGTTAAAAATACAGCTGGTCGATTCGCAAACTATAATGATGCAAAGACATTTCACGCCAATGAATTATCAGCAGCAATTGATTCTATTGAATCTAAAAGAAATGCTTACTACGCGTCAAAGGATTCTCTAGATCTCAAGGCTATCGGCAAGTTGAACGACGTTTTTAATAATGATTATGTTGGCTACGTAGCTGACGCATTGCATCAAAAGTACAAAAATTTGAGTGATACATTGAGTGATGTGCATTCATTTCAGGCCCTTGAGACTAGCGTTCAAAAGAGCATTCCTTTTATTGGAGGAGATTTGAGTTTTGAAACAGTCATTGAAGGTTTAAGCAAATTTCTCGCCTCGAGAATCAAAGAAGAACTCACCACTTATGTACTAGATAAAGTAAAGGAATGGTTGGAAAATCCCAGTCCAGATAGTCCCTTGAATGAATTAGAGATTCTACTTCCACGTACTACTGCATACTTGCTAAACTTTAATGCCGATCAGCTACTTAATTTTACAAATGAGATTAAGCAATACATTGAAGAAGACCTGAACAACATCTTTGAGAATCTTCCAAACCTGAGAAAAGTTCCACGAATTGCGCGCTTATTAGAGATGCATCCCGACATGGATTTTGCATTTGAAGCATTGGAAATGATTCCTAAACTTTCCAAAATCAAACGACCGATTGAATTCCTTGAGATCATTGAAGGCGGTCGTAATATTGCACGATGGAGTATTTCTGATACGCCAATTAAACACAACATTGCCAATGCCATGGGATTAACCTGCCTAATTGCGCGAAGTTTAACATCTATGGAAAGTGGTCAGTTAGAACTTGTCAACTTAGAGGATATTGATCACTACCTTGACAATGAACAATTCTATTATCTCTATTTCGGATTTCTTCACCAGCAAAACATTAAATATTACAACGTGAATCTTCTGCTCCCAATGGGGCGTGAAATCACCGTTTATAATGTTGACGTTGCGGGAGACACGAGCTCTACTGCAACATGTTCCACCTGCCCAATTGCACTAGCATCACTAATGGAACAACTAATGAACGTAGTTGACAGCACAAAAATTCGTGAATTAGCCAATGCCAAATGGCAGTTCGAATCCATGCTAGGTCAGCTAGGTTTGCGGATAGATAAAGTAAATTCATCAGCCCTTGAAATCAGAAAATTGAATAAGAAAGGGGAGAAAGTTCCCATTGAACTTGCCACAGAGTTTATTGGTGAGATCATTGATTTTACTGATCAAATTGCAAAATCTGGAGATACATTAGTTAATTTCTTAATTGCACAAATAAGAGCTGGTGACTATCAAATCGATAGTGTCATCATCAGCGCCCACCAAAAACAACCCTCTTATTCATTAGGATTTGGTCCAGGTAATTTGGTGCTCGAAAATGTGGATCTCTATGAGCGCATTGCTCCCTACATTGCTGCTGCTCGTTCAACAAACCAAATTATTCTTGACTTGCACAATAAGAATTATGCATCTGCACTCCTTAATGCATTGGAAATTGCATCTGACATGATCCCAGATAATGTGCTGACAGATATTGAAGATGCAATCGAAATGGTGACAAAAACCAAGAGTGATCTGGGAGACGACAAGCTTTCATTTTTTGCCAATATCAAAAGTGCTAGTGGGAAGAGGAATAATCCTGTTCAGGTGGATGCAATCAGCAAACTTGCAGAAAGTGCCAGGAAATTAAATCAATTTCTTTTCCAATTGATGATTTATTACAAAGGCAATTATCCAGAAGATTCAACTTTCGTGCAATTGGTTACGGATGTGCGAGGGATACTCACGCAAATCGGTGATGGGACCTCAATAACAACATTAGACTCTGCTGATTTCCAAAAATTTGAAACCCTAGCCAAAGATGTAATCTTTAGAAACTTGGTGCTTTCGTATTACGCTGGAAAGGCATTTGATGCTTTAAGTACACGCCTGCAAACTGAAATGGAAACATTTAAAATCAGCGTCAAAGATACGGCGATCAACTTGTTTAGCAAGCCAGAAGCAGCTGCTTTTAAAATCCTCTTTGATCAATATGGTCAACTCACTTTCAACTGGGCAATTGCTAGCAAGAGCGACAGAAAAGACATTGAGGATGAACTTGAAGCACAGAATAAAAAACTCGTTACTTATCTAGCAAATTATGCCTTTGCTTTCCCATCAAAACTCAACCTTGATGCAAGTTCAAAACTCTATCGTCTGATCCACTTTGTGAATGATATTGCTCATTCTGAGAATCCAGATGATGTCGAAAAAGCAATTGAAGCATTCGCATTGCCCTCAGGAAGTTTTGCGATTAAACGAACTGCACGCTGGAATGTATCCATCAATTCCTACCCCGGAATTTTCGCCGCATACGAACGTGCAGAAATAAGTGGCACGGCAACACCTACGTATACGCCTTCAATAAGCCTTACAGTGCCAGTTGGACTGAGTTTTTCCAGAGGTTCTGCTAAATGTGGATCCATTGGATTATTCGTTCCAATTATCGATGTTGGAGCCCTTACGCGCGTCTATTTGGATTCCGATTCAAGCACGTTAACGATGCCAGATTTTTCTTTTAAGAACATTCTGTCTCCTGGTGTATTTGTGAGTTATGGATTGCCCAAATCACCATTGAGCTTCAATGCCGGGGTTCAATTTGGACCTGAATTGCGTAAAATTGAAGGAGGCAGTGAACCAACAAGTTACGAGTCTTGGAGATTCGGCCTTGGCATTACCTTAGATGTTCCATTACTCAATTTATATACGAAACCAGGAATTACCCGACTTTAAGATGAAAGGGGTTTTCAATCTATTATTTTGCTGTGTTATTAGCGGGCAGCTAATCGCACAAACGGAAGGCGTGATCGAGGAAACGCCTCCACCTTCGGCAAATGAACTATTGGAAGTATGCACAGAATCGGAACATCTAATCCTAGAAGAGCAACTTACGGACAAAGATCTATTCGAGCAAAATACCCAGAGTACGGGAGAACTTCTTCAGTTGGAGTTGGATCAAATTCAAGCCCTTGATCTTCCTGCAGATCCATCAGAAATTGGAATTGGA
>JBLHON010000020.1:0-21974 GCA_047621865.1 Crocinitomicaceae bacterium
AAAGGACATGAAGTCGTCGTGATTGACCCTTTAAAGTGTACGATTCATCTAGAAAAGAAGAATCCTAGAATTTTTTATAAGGGCGCTTTTTTGGATGATATTGATGCCATTATCCCAAGAATTGGTGCGTCAATTACCTTTTATGGTTTAGCTGTTATTCGTCAATTTGAAATGATGAACGTTTTTACAGCAGTTAGTTCACTGGCCTTAGTTCGATCGAGAGATAAGTTGAGAAGTTTGCAAATTTTAACGAAAGCGGGCGTAGGATTACCTAAAACTGTTTTCACGAATGATGCAAGAGATGTGGATCATGTAATTGAGGCACTTGGTGGGGCACCATTAGTAATAAAGTTGCTTGAGGGGACTCAGGGATTAGGAGTAGTATTAGCTGAAACCCATAATGCTGCAAATTCGGTGATTGAAGCGTTTAACGGTCTTAATGCTAGAGTTATTGCACAAGAATTTATCAAGGAATCAAAAGGAGCTGATATACGTGTATTTGTAGTAGATGGAGTTGTTATTGGAGCCATGAAGCGGCAAGGAAAGGAGGGGGAATTTCGCTCTAACTTACACAGAGGAGGAACGGCAACCCTTATCGAACTTACTGATGATGAAGAGACTACAGCATTAAAGGCAGCAAAGGCTATGGGGCTAGGGGTTGCTGGGGTTGACATGCTTCAATCAGATTCTGGTCCAATGGTACTTGAAATAAATTCCTCACCAGGTCTTGAAGGAATTGAGGCTGCTACAAAGAAAGACATTGCGAAGGAAATAATCAGATACATTGAGAGAAATGTCTAAAGATGATTTTGTAATCCTTGGAAGAGCCATCAAAAAGGGAGAAAGTGCAACCCTCGATTTGGAAGTTGCCAAATTGCATACAAGAAACAGTATTCATGTCCCTATAATCATTGAAAGATCTAAACTTGACGGTCCGACTTTGCTCTTATTGGGTGGCGTTCATGGAGATGAGATCAATGGTGTTGCAATTGTGAGAGAGATCATTGAAAAAAAGTACCATAAGCCTAAGAGGGGTACTATAATTTGTATTCCTGTATTTAACGTCTTTGGTTTTTTAAATCAATCACGTTACTTCCCAGATGGCAGAGATCTTAACCGAATGTTCCCTGGATCAGCAAAAGGGTCGTTGGCAAGTCAATTTGCCTATCACTTCAGAAAAGAAATCGCCCCTTTAGTTGATTATGTATTGGATTTTCACACTGGCGGCTCGGGTCGAGAGAACTTCCCGAATGTCAGATGTGTCTTCGAAGAAGATAAAGCATTGGATTTGGCCAAGGTTTTTGGTGCCCCATTTACTGTCAACTCCCAGTATATTAACAAGTCAATTCGAGACATGTTTCGGAAGATGGGAAAGACAATATTACTTTTCGAAGGTGGAAAATCAAAATGTCTAGATAATTATGTGATTAATTGTGGTGTCGAAGGGGCGCTCAACGTAATGAAGCATCTAGGAATTCAGAATGGGGATGTTAAATTGAACAATGATTCTATACTGATTCAAAAATCTAAATGGATTCGTGCACCTTATTCTGGAATGCTGCACCTACGTATAAAAAACGGAAGTTGGGTGACAAAAAAGACCGTTATGGCTGAAATTAGAGATCCATATGGAGAATTTAAGCGATTTATTACCGCTCCTGAAGATTGCTACGTATTTGGAGCCAACACAGCACCAATAATAAACAAGGGGGACGCAGTATTTCATGTAAGTACTATTCTAATGAAAGAGGAAGAAACCTTCTAATGGTCCTCATAGAATGGATTTCATCACACTGATGTTTTCGCTGTCGTTTGCATTATTTGCACAGCAAACACATTGCTGGTTGCCTTTTTTAAGATCTCCGCCTCCATCTTTGCATCACGTAACTTCTGTTCTTTTTTGACATTTTGCTAATTTAAGTCCTAACAAGAATATCTTAACTCACTGTCCAGTCTAATGTAGCATTTCCAATCATTCTCCCATATCTAGGTCCTGTTGAATAATCGTTACATCTATACAGGTAAGTTGCTGTATCAGAATCAAAAAGAAGCAATTGCACCGAATATTCAAGTAACTATACTGAATTACAACAAATAAGAGCGAATATAATGGCTCTTTTCAAACTTATTACATCTGAAATTATACCAAACATTATGCACAATTTGTGTACTATTGTTTCGAATTATTTAAACATAGCATAATTGGAATCTCTGTTTAAGTGCAATACCTTTTCAAAGACTTATACCAATGCGAATTATTGGAACATTTTTAAAAAAAACGAATGGACTTGTTTATCGAAGAGTTCAACAAAAAGGAGGGAAAAAGCGGGAATGGACGGATGACTTACTCAACCTTCTAAAAATTGCGAACAGAACGACATTTGGGATTCGGTATAATTTCTCCGATATTCTTAAGTCGGAAGATCTTATTAAATCCTACCAGCTAAACGTGCCAATCGCCGATTATGATGAATTTTATGATAAATGGTTGAAAAATGGAATGCTTGGGCTAAAGGACCATACTTGGCCTGGTCGAATTAGACATTATGCGCTTTCCTCAGGTACAACAGGTTCACCAAGTAAACGTATTCCTATTACCAATCAGATGATACGCTCCTTCCAAAAATCTAGTATCAGTCAGTTAGCCATGCTCCACGAATTAAATTTGTCGAGTGATTTTTATGGAGGTCAATTATTAGCTGTTGGCGGAAGTTCTAGACTAACGAAAAAAGGACAATATTTGGAGGGGGATCTTAGTGGAATCCTTAAGAAATATTCTTCGTTCATAGTTACACCTTTGACTAAGCCAGGTATTAAAATTACAAAAGAAAGTCAATGGAAAGTGAAATTGGATTTGATGGTAGAGAAGGCTCCAGAATGGAATATCAGCATTATTGCTGGAGTACCAAGCTGGTGCATTTTACTCATGGAAAGAATCGTTGACCATTATAATTTGACAAACATTCACGAGATTTGGCCAAACTTAGAAGTTTATGTACACGGCGGCGTTTTTATTGAACCATATACTTCTCGATTAGAGAAAATATTTGGTAGAAAAGTATTCTTATTGGATACCTATCTTGCATCAGAAGGCTATTTTGCTTATCAGCACACAACATCTAAAAAGGGAATGAAGCTCTTGCTAAACGCAGGCGTATTCTATGAATTTGTACCTTTTAATTCGAATTATTTTGATGAAAATGGATCGTTAAAAAACGATTATATAGCACTTACTCTGAACGAAGTAATGCCAGCGGTCAATTACGCCTTAGTGGTTTCAACTAATGCGGGTCTATGGAGGTATATGATAGGTGATTTAGTACAATTCACTGATGTTGAGCAAAGAGAAATCATTCTAACCGGAAGAATCAAGCAGTACTTGAGCGTATGTGGAGAGCACCTTAGTCTTGACAATATTAATCAAGCATTGAGTTTCGTGTCTAAAAAGTTAAAAATTGATATCACGGAGTTTACGATTTATGTCAATGAAGACAACATGAATCATCATTGGTTTCTGGGCACAAATTCAGAAATAGATATCGAAAAAATCAGTAGAGAAATCGATCAAAAACTGATGGAAATAAATGACGACTATAAATGTGCTCGATCTATAAACTTAAAGAACCCTGTTTTAACTGTACTTCCAGTTGAAAAATTCTATCTCTTTTTGGAATCTAAAGGAAAGCTTGGTGCACAAATTAAATTCCCTCGTGTATTGAATAAGGAACAGAGCATTGAATGGCTGAACTTTATTGAAAATTTGGAATTCACGTATTCGTAATCTCAATACGTTTTTTATTCTCTCTTCTTTTTTGGTTTGTAAAACAATAGAATTAATACCGGCAATAGAGTTAAATCGGCAATAAGTGCTACAAACAATGTAATGCAGATCAATATTCCTAAATAAAAAGTTCCAAGGAAACTAGAAAAACCTAGTAATGCGAATCCTGCACAAAGAATAAATGTTGTCAGAATCATTGCTTTACCTGTCGTCATATAACTACGTTTAAGCGCATAGACTTTCGTTCTGCCCTTCATTAATTCAAACTTAAATTTCCCAAGAAAATGTATCGTGTCATCAACTGCAATTCCAAAAGCGATTGTAAAAATAATGGCAGTAGAAATTTTGAGTTCGACGCCTACAAATCCCATCACGCCGGCAATAACGACCAAAGGAATCAAATTCGGAATTAAACTTATGAGTAACATGCTCATGGAGCGATATATCAATCCCATTAATAAAGCGACAATTAGAATGGAGATCAAAAGTCCTTTAACTAGGCTTGTAGATAGATAACTAAGGTTTTTGTCAACCAAATGAGCTGTACCTGTAATTTGATAATCGATTACCTTATTCATCGTTTTTGTTTCCAAATACTTCATTAGATCTTTATCCATTTTGGTCACCGCAATATTTCCTAAATCGGGAATGGTTCCACTAATTCTCATTGTTTGCCCAGTTGAATCAACCAGCATGCTATAAACGTGATGGGCGCTGGGTGCAGTTATGATTCGTTTTATATCTCGCCACTTTGTTTTTTGTGTTGGCATGGCATAATATTCGGGCAATCCAGAATACATGGACCTGTGCACTATTTTAATTCCTGAAACAAGAGAACTATTAACCGCCAAACCATATTTCTCGATAAGATAAGTTTGAACTGTATCTAGTGTTCTCAGTACATCCTTGTCCCAAACATCTATTGAGTCCGAATTAATTGTGATCGCCAATTCTACTGGCCGCACTCCCCCAAAATGAGCGTCTAGATAATTGAAATCTTGTTTTAGAGGATCACTTTTATCCAGATCGTCCATCAGTAAATTATTCGTCTTGATCTGAAGTAAGCCATAGACGCTTATTGCCACAATTACCGCACTCATGACTAGAATTAATCCTTTGCGTTTCAAAACAATAACGAACCATTTTTCGAGTCTTTTTCTCCAAAAGTGATCTTGCTTTTTCATTCTCACATATCTAGGCCCTGGAAAGAAATAGAACAGAGCGGGAAGGGTGATAAATGTCAAAACGAAGGCAATTAATACGCCGATGCCCATAACCACACCAAACACTTGAATTGGCTCTACACGAACAAATACCAATGAAAAGAACCCAATGGAAGTTGTAATCGACGTTAAAAAAGTTGCCATTCCAACTTCACGAACTGCCATTTTAATTGCGTCCAATGTATTATCTTCTGTGCGAAGGGCATCTAAATATCTGGAGACAAGATGTATTGTATCTGACATCGAAACGACAAACATCACAGAAGGAAGTACAGTCAAAATAATATTGATCGGTTGATTGAACAAACTCATTGTTCCTATAAGCCAGATCATTCCTCCTAAAATGACAAATTGAGGAATAATAACACCCCAAATCGAACGGAAAGCAATAAAAAGGAAAATAACGATAAGTATGGCACTCAATGCAACAAAGAAAAGCATCTCACCCATCATTTTTTTGATGTAGTACTTTTGCCCAATAATTCTTCCAACAACGCGCGTTTTGTCGAAACTGTATTTGTCCGATATCGCTTCGATTTTATCTAATAGCCCATCGCTATTTTTTTTTGCTAGAAAATCTTGATGTTTTACAAAAACACAGATCGACTTTCCGTCTTTCGCGATGAAACTACCAATGAGCTCAGGCTTCAAATAAATTCTGCTGGAATCGCGCTTCAGATCAACGGTTTTAAAATCAATCAATTGTTTATTCGTGGTTACAAAACCAATGAAATATTCTTTTTGATTGGTAATTGAGCTTACCGAATCGATGTATTTCAATTTACTTATCTCTTGCGTAAATCGGTCTACTTTTTTCAGGAATTTCAGATCAAAAACGCCTGATTTATTTTCAATACTAATTAACAGGAAGTCGTTATCTGATTGAAATTTATCTCTAAACTCAAAGAAATACTCTGTTTCAGAATCACTTGTAGGATAGAATTTTTCAAAATCATAATCAAACCCAACCTTAGAAGCTTGATAGATAAAAAATAAAGTCGCCAATAAAAGACCTATTAAGGTCAGTCTAGCATATTTTCTAAACTTTTTCGCGTCATTTTTTTTCAACTTCAATTCTTATCCACTTAAAAAGTTAACAAATATAATCTATTTGACAAATCAGAGTTGAGCCGTTCTTCCATGTACAATTATATGATTTACGCTAATAGAAAGAGCTGATCAATATAACCAAGCCTCGGATGAGGGGATGGTTTAATATTCGCTCAATTTTTAGTATATCACAACCAAATCAGACATTATACGAGTGGTCGCATCCTCGCGTTCCAAAATGAAACATTTCACATTGAACAAACGATTCACAAATTTCTCAGTCATTCGCTCAAAATCATATATTAAATCTGACCGAACCTGATGAAATCGAATAATTTCATCCTCTTCTTCCCACCGAAAAGTGAATAGTTTGTTTCTGTTACCTAAATATGTTAAGCTTAATTCTTTCATCCAACTGCAGTTCCCAATAAATAAATTAGGAACAGCAAAAATGCAAGGAAAGCTACTATTTTAACACGCATTTTAAAGCCTTCATAGTCCTTATTCTGTTTACTTCTTATTTTCATTGTTTTTTTCATAGATCAACTTGCTTTAAGTACATTATCAGAAATTAATATGTCCGTCAAATGGAATAGTTCACTTTCCGAGTCTACCTGAATTCCGTTTCCTCCCATTAATAGTAATGGCAACAAATCCACCACGTAGTCATTTCCCACCATTAATATTTCGGCTGCTTCACAATGAAATACATTAGCGATATGCTCAAACGCCATTGGACTAGGCTTCTTCATGTCGTACTCCTCAGTAATACACAAATCAAACATCGTTGTCAACTTAAGAATTTCAAGCGTTTTTTCGACTTGCGTGCCTAGACCATTAGTGTAGAGAACAAGCGTAAAACCAGCTTCCCGAAGTGCCGTTAAACAACGATGAACATTCTCATTATAATGATGAAACACATTCCAATCAATCTCACTATTTCGTTGCAAATAATACCTTAAGGGACTTAATCCACATGCTTTAAGGGCACTTGTTGTTGAATTAGGTAAACGGTGGAAATCCGCTATTCCTGAGTTTGCTTCTATATACGCGTTGCGGTAACGAATATGTTCAGGGTGATCCGAAACGCGTCCCGTAAGTGTTCCATTCAAATCAAAGACAATCGTCTTGATTTGTTTATATTTCATGTAAGTCTGCATTGTTTATACATTTAAACTATTCTTCCTCGTCAATATCCATCAAGTCCAAAGGCTCAATTTTATCCTCATCTTCCAATTCAACCAGAGATGCATTTACCAAATATTTGTTTAGTTTGACCAAATACGTTGTCTCCTCACATTCAAATAAAACTGCGTAAAAAGGCTTCGGTGCGTCTACCTTGATTACTGCATCTCCAAAGCCATTCGGATATTCCTGAATGAGCAACTGTTTTAATGAAGACTCTAGCTTATTAAAACTTACTAGCTTTCTCAATTTTGACTGCATAATCTTATAATTTAGTTTTCGGCAAATACGCGACTATAACTCGCTCCAAATGTTTTAAATTCTATTGCATAACTGTCTGGGTCTTTCACAAAAAAACTTTCTTGTTCATTCACTTCACCTTCATAAAAAAGAGATGGTTCAATTAACCATGCCAACTCTAATTTTTCAATTCTGTCACGAAGTTTGCTCCATTCGGTCTTACTTAATATCACACCAAAATGGCGAACAGGAAAGTATCGATTACCTCTCCAGGCGGCATCCATAGGAACAACGTGTTTCGGTGACAACTGGGCGGTTAGCTGATGTCCGAAAAAATTAAAATCAACCCAGTTTGCCGTTCTTCGTCCAATATGACATCCCAAGAAGTCACGATAAAACGTAATTGTTTCCTCAATATCACTTACAGCTATGGACTTATGAAACATGTTATTCATCGGTTATTTTATCATTTGGACGTCAATTTTTTAAAAAGTCACATTTCCGTAGAAACTTTTACCTACTTTGTCTTGTTTATATAAACGGAACATGATCGATTTTGATAAACCCTTTCTTCTTGAAGTCATTAATGAGGCTCCTTATGGGGTCATCGTTTTCGATAGTAGTGGAATGATCATCCTCGAGAATGCTCTCTCCCTTTCCTTCCTAGGAACTAAAAAAGAAAGTATCATCAACTCCCAAATCATTGATCAATTTGATGTATTCGAGTTGAATGAATTGATCGAACAGATATTAGAAGGAGAAAGGGCGCGTTTTGACATCATGGAGATGATATTTCAAGATAAAGTATTGACCATTCGATGTCGGAAAAGAGATAATTGGAGCATTTTGACAGTACAGGATATTACGCGTTGGAAAAATATTGAAATGTCTTCTGTGCAGTCCATCATTGAAACACAGGAAAACGAGCGACGTAGAATCGCACTAGAAATACATGATGGAATAGGTCCACAATTGAGTAGTTCTATCCATCATTTAGAAACCATAATTGACCGCATTAAAGAAAGTGATCCTCAGACGGCGTATGAACTGCAATCACTTGTTGAAGTATCGAACGATGTTTCTGAGGAACTGAGAAGTGTGTCTCACTCTCTTATGCCACGCGTATTGCTTGATTTTGGCATTGTAGCCGCCCTTCAAGGATTGGTTAACAGAATAAATGCGAGCAACAAAGTTAATGTTGAGTTTATTCATTCCTTTGGTGGAGAAAAGTTAGACCAGGCTATTGAACTGAACCTGTATCGAATTACCCAGGAACTTCTCAATAATGGAGTTAAACATGCCAATGCCACAAATATATTCGTACAACTCGTGAAAAATGAAGATCGCCTAACCTTGATGGTTGAGGACAATGGGCGTGGCTTTGAAATGAACGAATTGACAAATTCCGATGGTATTGGACTGAGTAATATTGAAATGAGAACAAAAGTACTTGGGGGAGAGCTCAATATAGACTCGTCTCCTAATAGAGGTACGGTAATTACTATAGACGTGCTTTTAAATGAAAATTAAGATATACATAGCAGATGATCATGCCATGTTCCGAGATGGGATAAAAGCAATGTTGGAACCCGAAACTCAAATGGAAATTGTAGGAGAAGGTGACAACGAACAGAAAATCATTGCAGATTGTAATGACTATAGACCTGATGTTGTTTTAATGGACATCAGTATGGGAGATTCAGATGGTATCATCATCACAAAAAAGCTCAAAAATAGTTTGCCTGAAACAAAGATTCTTGCCGTTTCAATGCACAACGAAAGTCATTATATCAGGAGTATGCTCGATAATGGAGCTAACGGGTACATACTGAAGACTACAGGAAGAAATGAAATGATTTCGGCCATCAGAGCTGTTCATGATGGTGCTACTTTTTTAAGCAGTGCCGTTAGCGGTAGTCTTTTAAAAAGCATGAATCAGGCAACTACAACCAATTCACAAATTAGACTAACACCACGAGAAATAGAAGTCCTCAAAATGATCGCGGAAGAATATTCAAATCAGGAAATTGCAGAAACCTTATTTATCAGTTCGCGAACAGTCGATACACACCGCAGAAACCTCTTGGAAAAACTGGGCTTAAAAAATACCGCGGGTTTGGTGAAATTCGCTATTCAGAAAGGTTATATCTAAAAGCGAAAAAAACTGCGAGAATCTCGCAGAAAAATTCCCAAAATCAACTAGTACAAAATACGCATTAGGCGCAGAATTCTTATTCGTTTATGCGCCAACTTTGTCTTGGATTTAATTCAAGATATTATGAAAAGCGACGTTCAACTAGTCCACGATTTAAAGAATAAAGGGCTCGATGCTATGGGTGACTTGTACGCACGCTACTTCGATAGAGTTTATCAAAAATGCCTTTCAATCACAAAGAACGAGTCGGATGCCTATGATTGCACAAATGATGCATTGTTATTGTCATTTGAAAAAATTGATTCTTTCAAAGAAAACTCGAGTTACTCCACGTGGTTATTTGCTATAACCACTAATTACTGCATATCATTTTATAGAAAACGCCGTAAAGGTGAAGATCTCGGTCGGCCTCTAAAAAATGCGTATTGCCTTCCCAAAGAATACGAGTTGACCCCACAGAAAGATCTTTGTGAAATTTTGGAGGAGTTGCTTAATATAATCACCATTTCAGAAAAAGAATTGCTCCTCGATAAATATTCATATCGAAGGAGTATAGAAGAGCTACAGGAGAAATATGGTATGGGAGCGAGTGCAATCAAAATGCGCTTATCCAGAGCAAAGCAGAAAGTTCAGAATTTGTATTACTCAAATTTAGCAATGTCGGCTTAGTTTACTAATTATAAAAAAGGAATATGAAAATCCTGATTCCAACAAACTTGTCAAAGTCATCGCAATCCGCAACACATTTTGCATTATCCTATTTTGGACATCGTGCGGCCTATTGCCTACTCAATAGTTTCCCGCTGGTATATCGCTCTGGGTTTTATGATTCATTCAATAAGTACTCCCCTCAACATGATGGGATTCCACTAGAAAAATTAAAGCGTGAACGGAAACAACTACTGGAGAAATATGGTGATCAAATCATCACCCTAAAGGCCCTATATGGAGATCCTGTGAAAGATATATTCCAGACAGCGGAAGAGGAAAAAATAGATTTAATAGTTCTGGGCTACGGCAGTTTCTTGAAATGGAATGATGGTTTCAGTTATCGGGATCAACATGCACTTCATGACTTGCCCTATCCAATCTTGTTGGTGCCAGAGAATTATACGCATTCCAATTCAAAGTCGATCTACTATGTGACAGACTTTTCCAATGCGATAATCTCTGAATCAATGCTTTTGATTCGTTATATCGCTCGCTTTTCGAAAGCAACTATCAAACTTTATTGCTTCGAAAATAATGATGTGGATAATGGACTGGATAAATGGACGATCGATAAACATTTAGATGGAATAGACCACACATTCGAAATTATTCAAAGCGTTGAGGGAGGTCTAAATAAATTTGTCGAGGAACTAAGAAAAGAGGACCATTCACTCGTCATTTTCGACTTCCAACAAAGCGATAACCCAATGTTCAATACCATAGAAAGGCATGTCAGTGAACAGTCATTTGTAAAACCTTTATTACTCATGCCGAAGAATTTTGAAGAAAACTGCCTACAAGGAGTATAACCGGTAACAACTAAAAATAACAAATAAAAAAAAGTATGAAAAAAGTATCATTAACTGTCGCATGTATTTTGCTAGCAGGAATTTTAACCGCGCAAGAATATACACCAACGTCTAGCATGACAGCTGCCTTTAGCGCGAAATACCCACAGGGATTAGTCGAAGAGTGGTATGACAATGAAGATGAAATTGTGTGCTATTTTGAAATCGAAGACAATTTTGGAAGTGCCTTCTTTACTCCAAAGGGCGTTTGGACTCGATCAGAATTCTCTCAATCTGAAGATGAGTTACCGAAAGCTGTTTCCTCAATTATCCTTAAAAACTATGCCAATTACGAAGTAACAGATGTGACAAAAATAGAGAACACAAAAGCCATTACGTACAAGATTTACATTTCCAATTCAATTGCTGATGGTGAATACTTGTTAACTATTAACAAAGACGGTGAAATTTTGGAAGAGGAAGATTTGTTTGCCGAAGAATAATTCGAATAAAAGAGAATAATTAAAATGAAAAACAAATACATCGATTTAATCGAACAGACATTTGATTTTCCTCAAGAGGAGTTCCGTTTAAAAGAGAACAATGCCTTGCTATGGCATGATATTGATCTCGAAGCACTAATTGAGGAGCACGGAACTCCTCTTAAAATCAGTTATCTACCGAAAATTTCGAAAAACATTCAATTGGCCAAATCGTGGTTTCAATCTGCAATCAAGGAACAGAATTACCAAGGCGAATACAATTATTGTTACTGCACGAAAAGTTCACACTTTAGTCACGTACTAAAAGAAGCACTGAAAAACGATATTCACATTGAGACATCTTCCGCTTTCGACATTAACATTGTAAGAAAACTAAAAGAAGAAGGAGTTATCAATAATGAAACCTATGTATTATGCAATGGTTTCAAACAAGATCAATACATCGAAAATATCAGTGATCTTATTAATTCAGGACATCAAAACTGTATACCAATAATTGATAACTACGAAGAAATTCAACTGCTACATAATCGAACAAAAGGCAAGCTTAAGATTGGAATTCGCATTGCATCTGAGGAAGAACCCAAATTTGAATTTTATACCAGCAGATTAGGAATTAGATATGAGAATATCGTTCCATTTTATCGGAAAGAAATTTCAGAAATTCCAAATGTAGAGCTGAAAATGTTACACTTTTTCATCAATACTGGAATCCGAGATAACGCTTACTATTGGAATGAACTTAGAAAGTGCCTCAACGTATATGTGGCATTGAAGAAAATCTGTCCGACACTCGATAGTTTAAATATTGGTGGAGGTTTCCCCATTAAAAACTCGCTCGGTTTTGAATTCGATTATCAATATATGGCCTCGGAGATCATCAACCAAATTAAAACGATGTGCGATGAAGCCAATGTTGCTGTACCCCACATTTTCACAGAATTTGGATCCTATACGGTTGGAGAATCAGGTGCCATCTTTTATGAGGTTTTGTACCAAAAACAACAAAATGATCGTGAAAAATGGAATATGATCAATTCATCATTCATCACTACTCTTCCAGATTCTTGGGCAATTAACAAAAGGTTTGTTATGCTGCCTATAACACATTGGGACAAGCCTTATGAACGAGTGCTACTTGGAGGATTAACGTGCGACAGTGATGATTATTACAACAGTGAACAGCATGTAAACGCCATTCACTTGCCTGCATTCCCGAGACATAAGCCACTCTACATTGGTTTCTTCAATACTGGCGCATATCAGGATTCAATCGGGGGCTTTGGAGGTTTACAGCATTGCTTGGTTCCACATCCCAAATATGTTGTCGTAGATCAGGACTCAAATGGTAAAATTACGTCTGAAGTTTTTGCAGAACAACAAAACGCAGACTCATTTATGAATTTATTAGGATATGAATAACGATAGAACATATGCAGGGATTCCAAAGGAATATGCAACAATTGAAAAAAGTCAAACTGTATTACTAACCGTTCCATATGACGGGACAAGTACTTGGGGAAAGGGCGCAGAAAAAGGACCTGAAGCGTTTTTAGAAGCCTCTGATAACATGGAGTTATTCGACATTGAAACAAATTCAGAAGTATACAAAGAAGGCATTTTTCTAACTCAGATGAGCGATGAATTCACTTCGCCAGATGATATGGTTTCTGCGGTACATGATGAAGTTAAGAAATTCATATTGAAGAATAAATTCGTGACCATGATCGGAGGTGAACACTCCATTTCTATTGGTGCAATTAGAGCATTCAATGAAACACACAGCAACTTAACTGTCCTGCAGATAGATGCTCATGCAGACTTAAGAGCTACATATGAGGGAAGTCCATATAATCATGCTTGTGCAATGCACGAAGCAAATGAAACAACAAATCTCGTTCAGGTAGGAATACGAAGTATGGATGCATCAGAAAAGAAACTAATGAATCTTGAAAAGGTATTCTTCGCCCATCAAATGGTTGAGGATGATTTTTGGTCAGACCAAGTTCTCGAAGCATTGACAGACAATGTGTACATCACTTTCGATCTAGATGCCTTTGATCCGTCTATTCTTCCCGGAACTGGCACTCCTGAACCAGGTGGTTTGCATTGGTATGAAACCATGGCTTTTCTAAAACGTGTTTTTGAATCAAAAAAGGTTGTTGGATTTGACATTGTAGAATTATGCCCAAATGAAAATGACCGGGTATCGTCGTTCACAGCTGCAAAATTGTACTACAAAATGCTCTCCTACAAATATCAAGATAATTGGATTTAGACGTTTATACATATCATTTTGGAAACAGATTTCAACTCATAAAAATTCGAGAACTGTTCGATGAAAAGCCAGTGAAATCTGACAGAACTTACCTATTGTATCAATGGGAAGAATCGTCTTACATATATATCAAAGATTTTGGATGCGCTACATTCATTAATGTGCCGGAAAAAGTGATTAATTCACTAATTGAAGATTTAAACAAGGAGAAAGACGATTGGGTAGATTATGATACATTCAAGATAATAATTAACAAAGACAAAGAACTCTCTGTTGATTTTGACACGATCACAATTCCAACATTGGATCTAGAGCTCATGCACATCATTGCTCTGAATCTCGCTCAGTCGTCGGCTTTAAATCACTATCAATCTATTACGGATGAACTATTAGAAGAGACGAGAGAGGTTTCCAATTATTTGGAAAAAACTGGTGAAGTAAAACTAACTCGTAAGCGCCTCGCTAAATACATTGGTCAAACCATGAGTTTGCGCAACAGAATTGCTGACAACCTCTATATTTTCGAAGCGCCACCATTGGCTTGGACGGATGCCCGATTATCTCAATTGGATACCCTTATTTCAGAGGAACTCGATTTCGAGAATCGACACCGTGGTATGCAAGCAAGTCTAAACGTCATTCGTGAAAACCATGAATTTTACAAGGATGTACTCCAGCACAAGCACAGTTCCATGCTAGAATGGATCATTATAATTCTAATCCTTTTTGAAGTAGTACAAATATTTATCGATTAAAATGAAACAACCAATTAGAAACTTTGTCAAAGAACACTACAAGCATTTCAATGCTGCTTCCCTTGTAGATGCTGCAGATGCCTACGAACGACATCTTGCCGAAGGAAAGAAAATGCTTATATCTCTAGCTGGAGCCATGAGTACAGCAGAATTAGGGATCTCTCTTGCCGAAATGATCCGACAGGATAAAGTACACATCATCTCCTGTACGGGTGCCAATTTGGAAGAAGATATTATGAATCTTGTGGCACATAAAAGCTATGAGCGCGTTCCTCATTATCGTGATTTAACACCTAAGGATGAATGGGATTTATTGGAAAGAGGACTAAATAGGGTAACAGATACATGCATTCCTGAAGAAGAAGCATTTCGACGTCTACAATCACATATTTATAATATTTGGCGTGAAGCGAATGATCTAGGAGAGCGACACTTCCCGCATGAATACATGTATAAATTACTGCTCTCGGGTGTCCTGGAAGAATACTATGAAATAGACCCGAAGAATTCATGGATGTTAGCTGCCGCAGAGAAGAATATTCCAATAGTAGTGCCAGGCTGGGAGGATTCTACGATGGGAAATATTTTCGCTTCTTATTGCTTAAAGAACGAGCTAGATCCCCTCATTATGAAGTCTGGTATTGAATACATGATGTGGCTTGCCGAGTATTACACCGAAAATGCAGGCAGTGAAGGTATCGGTTTCTTTCAAATCGGTGGCGGAATTGCAGGCGATTTCCCCATTTGTGTTGTCCCTATGCTATATCAAGACATGGAACGCACGAATACACCTTTTTGGAGTTATTTCTGTCAGATTTCAGATTCTACAACGAGCTATGGATCATACTCGGGAGCAATTCCTAATGAAAAAATTACCTGGGGTAAACTGGATATTGATACACCAAAATTTATTATAGAGTCGGACGCTACTATTGTCGCCCCCTTGATCTTTCAATACCTATTAGAAGGAGAATAAATCCAGAGGTGCTGATGTTTTAATTGCCAAATATACGGTTCTGGTTGTTGACATCATCTGGATCTAGTCCCTCTTTCAAATTGAAAGGGGGACTATCTAAAATTGAAAACGAAACCATTCAAAATTTAAAATACGTTAGAATGAAAGACTGGAAATTCTATGTCATGATTGGATCAATTCTAATTGGTGGATTCCTACTGTCAAAAATAGTGCGATGGTTAATATCAAAATCACTATTAATTGAAAACAGCAAAATCAAAACAGATATTACGCGGGCTAAATTCTTAAAAAATGCCGCGTCGTTAATTATTTGGCTTGTTGTTTTTGGGCTAATCATATTTCAGATTCCCGAATTTCAAACCTTAGGGGTTTCACTTTTTGCAGGCGCGGGAATTTTATTGGCGGCCATTGGTTTTGCAGCCCAAGAAGCCTTTTCGAATATCGTTAGTGGAGTTTTCATCGTCATATTCAGACCCTTTAGAGTTGGAGATATGATCAAAGTAGGGGCTGAGAATTACGGAATCGTTGAAGACATCACCTTGCGACATACGGTTATTTTGAATTTTGAAAACAAACGGATGATCATCCCGAATTCCATTATCAGCTCCGACGTAATTGTTAATGACAGTATCGAAGATCAAAAAGTTTGCAGGTATATAGAAGTTGGAATAAGTTTCGACAGTGATATTGAATTGGCGATTCGAATTCTACAAGAGGAAGGTTTGAAACATCCACTATCTATAGACGGCAGAACCAAAAAAGAAAAGAAAGAGAACGTAGATGTCGTAGAAGTAAGGTTTTTAAAATTCAACGAGTACTCAATGGACCTTCGTGCTTATGTCTGGACAGATGATCCGTTAAATGCACTAAAAATGCACAGCGAAATAAACTTGCGAATTAAAAAACGATTTGATGAAGAGGGAATTGAAATACCATTTCCATACCGTACAGTTGTTTATAAAAATGATATGAAAGATGAAAAAAAATAGACATAATTCAAAGGTTGATATTACCAAATTATCAGGCACTCTTATTCAAACAGAGACGCAACTCCAAACGTATGGCGAAGGTGATTCAATGCTTGTAGTGGATTATGACGCACATCATTACAATGAATGGTTTGCTGATTCAATTGAAAGTGCCTATGCGCGCATTGATAAAGAAACAGCAACTTGGATGAATATTAATTGCGTCTGTGATACGAAACTCACGGAAAGCGTTTCTACACATTTTGGTTTCAGCCAACTTGTACTTTCAAATCTCTTGAACCAAGATTCTTGGAGCACGTATTTAGTTTATCCCGAATATTCCTATTTGTCACTCAATACTGTTCGTTTTGATCTAGAGCGATTTGAAATTAATGTTGATCGCATTTGCTGTGTATTGGGGAAAGATATTTTATTGACGTTTCAAGAAAATTCTGGACCATTGTTTTCCAAAATACGTGAACGAATAAAGGAAAGTACCGGAATAGTGAGACGTGTGGGTGTAGATTACTTGCAATACCTCCTTATAAACACGCTGTTATGTCAAATCACCTCTCAACTCGAAATGAGTGATAAGATGATTTTGAGCATGGAAAATGAAACCGACTACGAGACTGAAAATCAACTAATTAGTCGATGCTATAAGCTAAAAAGGTTACTCATTAAATCAGAAGTAGTTATTCTTCCGCAACTTCTATCACTAAAGAAGATTATCCAAACCAAGGCATTTATTAAAGATTCTCATATGTGCTTTTATGAAGACTTACAGAGTAGAGCCTATGCCATTGAGATAACACTAAAAGCTCAAATTCAACGATTGGACAACGTTCAATTTAAGGTGAAGCAAACATGAAAAGACTTTCATCTACAAATCAAGTAAGATTGATTGAGCAGTATGAGTGCATTAAAGATCGTTCGCATCTGCATTGAACATAAAGCCAGTAGTAGGCAGAAAAGGTGCTACAGAAAAAATAAAATCAGTCATGAAAACTAAATTATCTTCTTTCAAAAATGTGCTCTTCCCAATTAGAGCAGATCTTGACAACTCATGTACATACAGCATTATTAGAAAGCTATTTGATACGATCGATTCGTCGACACACATTATTGCTTCAGTAGGGAAAACTTCGTTAGGAAGGGAAATCGTCAACAAGGAGAAATGGGTTGAAGTCTCCATTGATCTCAATCGACTCCAAAACGACTATATGCATGATGAACCAGCATTTGAAGGAAAGGTGCAGGTGGATCTTGTTTGCAAAGACTACGAAACCATCGTCAATGAGAATTTGTCTTCAGGAAAATACGATCTGGTAATCTTTACGCTTCCCTACACACATTCTGATTCAAATCTAGCGTACGTCGAAATGATTGAAAGGACCTTATCTACAAAGCGCATTTCTGTACTTATTGTGCCAGAAAGTTCGGAGAAAATCCGGATCAATAAAACGGTTATAATATCTCGTTTCAATACCCTAAGGCTCGATTTGGCATTGGAAATCGCATCATTCGTCAAAACCAGAATGAATTCCACATCCCATTTGTTAAATCTTTTAGGAGAAGCTGAAAAATCAGACTCCGTAATAAGTGCCCATTTATCTAGGCTCAAATCATTGAAAGATGTGGCTAATGTTACGTATTCCAATAAACACATGAGCTTAAATTGTCTTTCGCTTGACAAGGCCTCGTCCTTGCGTCCAGATCTAATTGTTCGAATTATTCGCGACGAAATAAGCGATTTTCAACTAAAGTATGATTACGGTGGAGAATGCATTTTTGGCACTACCCCAGTCCTCATGCTGTTTTCATAAATGATGAAGAATTCAATTTAAAGCGTCAACGAGCTGACCGATAAACACACAGCAACTTGCATCAATTAGCGTGAGAATCACAGCAACGATGCCAAACGAAAGCGCAGAAATAGATTTGTCATTCATTCATCAGATGCAGTGTTAGTAGTTCAGCGTCGAGTTTGAAGATTAAGTCAATTAAAATTTTTATTAATCAACGGGGTGACCCCATAAACACAACCAAATGAAAATATGTTTTATAATGTACCCTTGGGAGAGAGTAAGTCCAAAGCAAGATTCAACTCTTCGCATGATTCACGAGCTCGTGGTCAGAGGGCATGAAGTAGCAATCACGCATGCGCCAAATTTAACGATTCGCGATAGTGTAACGCTCAGCTTGTGCAAAACAATTGCCATGGAAGGGAAGATCTCGTCCAACATCCCTTCATTCTACAAATCAGTGAAGTTCAATGAGGGGATGGTTCCACTTCAGCATTTCGACGTGATTTTCATGCGCGATAATCCTCCAATGGATCCATTGGTACTGAATTTCTTGGATTCGATAAAAGATGATGTCTTCATACTGAATGCTGTAGACGGGCTGCGCGAAACAAACAACAAGATTTATACGGCTGCCTACCATGACCCGAATCGCGAATTAATCCCGGCAACGCATGTTTCCAAGAACATCGATTACTTGTTGCGAATCATTGAGGAATCTGAGAACGATAAAATGATCTTAAAACCACTCGATGGATATGGAGGAAGTGGTGTAATCGTGATTGAGAAGTCGGCCATGCAAAACATCAAGTCCCTGCTGGACTTTTACATCAATCGAACAGAAGGGAAGTCCAACTATGTCATTCTGCAGGAGTACGTTGAGGGTGCTGAAAATGGTGATGTTCGCGTGTTGATGCTAAACGGCGAGCCAATTGGAGCATTGCGAAGAAGACCTGCAAAAGGAGATGCTCGCTCTAATATTTCTGCCGGTGGAACGGTCGAGAAATACAAACTCACAAAGGAGGACAAAGTACTGTGTAAGAAAGTCGGCGAAAAATTGGTCAGAGACGGGATTTATTATGCTGGATTGGATCTGATTGGAGGGAAGTTGATCGAGGTAAACGTGATGAGTCCTGGAACAATTACCGACATCAATAGATTGAACAACACGAAGATCCAACGGAAAATTGTCGACTACCTCGAACGTGTCGTTGATGAAATTCGAGATAGAAAAAATAAGTCTGAACTAATAAAATTGACCCCTGATGAAACGATTGAACATTAATGAAATAATAAGGCTTATCGAGTTGCAAAAGAATTTTGAGGCAACGGCAATGGATGGTTCTTTTTCCATTAAAATCAATAGCTACTTGCCTTATTGCTGCACGGCGATTCACGACGGTAACAGATTGCAATCCGATCTGCATGTGAAAATCAATCACGACGAATACAGCCGCTGGTATGAAGAGGATCCATTCACTGGAGCCTTTATCTCTTCAATGCCCATCACACTGATTGGGAATGATTCTCGATTCGAGTATGATCTCAATCGAAATCCAGATGAATGTATTTTTGATACGGCATGGAATAAAAAGGTTTGGAACAAAAAACTCTCACCAAAAGAACGCCAGCGAAGCATTCAGAAACACGCAAACTATTATGCAGTTACGAAAGCCTTAATTGAAAAGCTGGAATCATTGTTCGGTGGGTGCGTCGTCTATGATATTCATTCGTACAACTATCAGCGCTGGGATCGGAAGGTACCACTTTTCAATATTGGCGCGGAGCAGGTAGATATGAAACGTTATGGTAGTGTTGTGGAACATTGGCGGAAGGAGCTGGGAAAAATCCGACTGCAGAGTATAGAAAATAAGGCGGCTGTGAACGATGTCTTTTTCGGAAGAGGGTACAACATGGAATTCATCACTAAAAATTTCAAAAACACCTTGGTCCTAGCTACAGAGATTAAAAAAGTATACTGTAATGAGTTAACCGGAGCTGATTACCCGAAAGTCATCAAGGCAATCCAGCAGGGATTAAAGAAAGCCATAATAAACAATGCGAATTACTTCAATCAGGGTCACTCCAATTGGAAATATGAAGTGAGTTCTCAGTTGCTGGACAGAACGATGGATTCTTCCATTCTGAAAGTCGACAAGGAGATGTTCTCGCTATTGAAAGGCTTTGAGTTGTTGGGGTTTGTAAATCCGATTAATACTAATGTACAGAAAAAGCAATTTTTTGCGAGTAAATGCACTGAACTACCGCACTTCAAGTACAATCAGATTCGTTTTGCTCCATTTCAATTAAAGCAAGAATTGAGCAACCTGCGCGTTCAAGACATTTCGGATGTCACCATTCGTCACTTATATGAATCCGTTGTGAGCAGCTATTTAGATAAAGTCGACATGCTAGCATCACTGAATACATCGAAATTTTTGTACAATTCGCTGCGTTATTTTGGACGACCATCAAAGAAGGATATTCAAAATGCGCACTATTTCTTGCATTTGCCTGAAGTTGCGGGCGAAGCTAAACGATCTCCGAGCTTGGGCGTTGAAGAAGCAATGGCCTCATTCCAGAAAGGGCTTGAGAGATATGGATTTCAAAGTAAAATTGAGAAAAGCAACCGCGTTATTGCACAAGTGATGGTGTTAAATGCTAAAAAGACAATTCTTTTTAGACCCGACGCTAAGTTCACACGAAGCCAAATTGATGCACTCGTGGAGCATGAAATTGGTGTTCATATGGTTACTACCATGAACTCAAACACGCAGAAATTGAACATCTTCAACCTTGGCTTGCCAGTGAATACAATGACGCAAGAAGGACTTGCTATTTTGGCTGAGTATTTAAGTGGAAACATTTCTATGAAGCGCTTGAAAATATTGGCGTACCGGGTTATTGTTGTTGACATGATGTGTAGTGGAGCTGATTTCATTGAGTGCTTCAATTATTTAGTCAACGACAATGGCGTAAACCAAGAGGACGCATTTACGATCGTTACACGGATCTTCAGAGGTGGAGGATTCACAAAAGACTACCTCTACCTTAGTGGATTTGTCAAGATATTGCGATTCTGGCAAAACGAAAATGACCTAGAACCACTTTTGGTTGGAAAAACCTCTTTGGATTTTTACTATACGATCAGTGAAATGATTCAACGTGAAATGGTGCAAAAACCAATTTTTCAAACGGCAAGCTTCAGTGATCCAAAAATCGGAAAAAACAACGACATTTATGAGTACATCTTGAGTGGGCTGAAATAGCAGCTGAGGAGGAATTTAATCGTCTGATTTGATCAAAACACCAAAAGTTAAAGTGAAGATAATTAGCGACTTACACTTTTAGGAAAATGTATAAATTACTCCATTCTTGAATTTTTCGAGTTGTGCAACAGTGACATCACCTAAAAGGCATAAAGGTTTTTTGTTTCAAAACATAAATCTTGGTAGAAGATCATTCGAATAGTTTAAACTCATTTCTAGTGAAAAGTCCATTGATCGTTGTGTGCAAATAAAACAGAACGGAAAACGAATTTTTGGTCTTATATTTG
>JBLHON010000021.1:0-21592 GCA_047621865.1 Crocinitomicaceae bacterium
TTAGACGAGGCGTATTTCATGGATGAAATTTTCCCGAAAGACCTAAATCCTTTGTATCTTCAAGAATCACTGTCACCAGAGATATTGGTCGTTCCAGTTGATGAGAGTAAGAGGGAGAAAAGGAAGAGAAAAAGGAAAAAGTGTAAAAATGATCGCCTATCCTAGGAGATAGGAAGTATAGAAACCTTAGGTAAGATGGTAACGTTTTAATGAGTGCTATCATAACCTTCTGAAAATATTTACGTCTCTTTGCATGAGGCACAGAATTATTGAACTGAACGAATAAAACAAGGATATGAAAAACATAAAATTTTCTCCAATCTTGATTCTCGCAATGATCATGCTCTCCAGTATGACATTCGCGAAAGGAATCAATTTCCAAGACCTTACGCTTAAAGAAGGCATCGCAAAAGCGAAAAAAGAAAACAAAAAACTATTTATTGATGTCTACGCCACATGGTGTGGTCCGTGTAAATACCTTTCAAAAAATATATTTACAGATCAGGATTTAGGCGGATTTATCAACGAACATTTTATTGCTATAAAACTTGATGGTGAGCAACCAGATGGAGAGTCGCTAATGATTGACTTTGACTTGAACTCCTATCCAACAATGCTTTTCCTTGATTCAGATCGATCTTTTTTAAAGAAAATTGTAGGCGCAGTAGAGGCGAATGTCATCCTCGCCAGGGCAAATGATGTCATCTATCCAGAGGAGTCGGACTTGTACAAATTTCAATCAAAATACGACGCTGGAGCAAGAGATCGTGAGTTGATGAGTGGTTTGACCCGCGCTAGAATGGATGATGATCTTGACGCAGATCAACTAGTGACTGAGTACTTGGAATTGTACCCAAAATTAGATTTGTATGAAGAAAATGACTTCATGATGTTCTACATGGGAGTAAATGAGCTTGACAACGAGCACATGATTTTCTTTCTCGATAATATTTATGATTTTGTTAAAGCCTATGAAGGCGCCGTTTTTGATAAATTGGGTATGATTTTCTATCAGGTTGTTAACGAAGCAGTGGAGAATCAGGATCGTGCCAGCATCAGCAAAAGATTGGATGACCTCTATGAACCATATGCAGAAGCATTTGGTGAAGACGCAATGAAGAAATCCGAATTGTTAGAGGCAATGCAGGATGGATACGATGAGGAAACGGCAGATGAATGATCGATTTTAAGATACTCCTTCTTTAATGTTTGATAGGGCTATCATAGCTTCTTCGGATACTAGATTGGTTTGTTCTAACTCGAAGGAATACAACGTAATAATCAATAATTACTCGTCTCATAAACAGCCGCGTTACGTCCTAAAATCATCGAAGAACAATTGATCAATTCCCAAATTAGTTCTACCTTGTCGAACGGACGATAAAAACGTCACGCGTAATTCATTGAAAAAGTACCTAGTCATACTGTTACTGTTGCAAGCTTCACTTGCAGAGGCGCAAACCAACATTGATAGCTTGTGGGGTGTATGGAACGACATTTCCTTGCCTGATTCAGCCCGACTGAATAGTATCCATGTCATAACACGCGAAAGATATGTGTTCGCGAAACCAGACAGTGCGTTCATCTTGGCAAAAAAGCAATATGACTTAGCGAAGAAAGTAGGCGATAAGAGGTGGATGGCAGAAGGCAAAAACACCCAAGCTATTTCGCTCCACATTCAAGGGAATTACAATGAAGCCATTGATTATTACAATGAGGCGATCAGTATTGCTGAGGAGAATGATAATAAGAAATCATTGGCGGGATCGCTGAATAATGTTGGAATTATCTATAAAGATCAGGGCAATAATGCCATGGCGCTCGAATATTTTGAACGAAGTCTGAAAATTAAACGGGAAATTGATGATCTAAATGGGATCGCAAATTCACTTGGAAACCTTGGTTCAGTCAATTTAATTGAACGCAATTATGACAAAGCACTTGGTCTATTCAATCGCGGATTGGCCATTCATCTTAGAACAGGCAACAAACGTGGTATCTCTGGATTCTACAATGAGAAAGGACTGACCTATCTGGGGCTTAAGGACCTTGATAGCGCACAGTTTTACTTCAATAAAAGTCTTGAAATAAGAGATCAAATTGTTGATAAGAAGGGCTCGGCGAACTGTTTGGCTAATCTCGCACTTGTTTACAACGAGAGAAAGGAATATAAAGAGGCACTTGTCTTCGGAAATAAAGCCTTGCGAATTGCTCAGCAATCCAGCGCAATTATTGAAGAGAGCCAGGCAGCCCGTGCCTTGTACGAATCACATAACGCGCTTGGAAATCACGAAGAGGCTTTGAGAATGCACGAGTTGTATCTCCTTACTAAGGATAGCATTGGCAATGAATCTTCATTGGAGAAAATTCTTCAGTTCGATTATCGGGTGAAGTATGAAAAGAGACACCTCGCTGATAGTGTAAGAAATGCTGAGAAGGAAAAAGTAAGTAAGGCAGAAAACAGGAGTAATAAGCTCCTAGCAAAGAAGAAATCTGATCAGGCATTTTATCTTTTTGGATTACTTTTTATCGCGATTCTGTTTGGAATTTTCATCTTCAATAGATTTAGGATTACGCAGAAGCAAAAAGCAATTATAGTTGATCAAAAACAAGAAGTTGACCTAGCCTATAAAGAGCTCGATGTGAAGAACAAAGAGATTCTGGATTCGATTAATTATGCCAAAAGAATTCAAACGGCCATGCTTCCTTCAGATAAGGCGTTCAAAGAATACCTACAAGACAGCTTTATTCTTTACAAACCCAAAGACATTGTCGCGGGTGACTTTTATTGGATGGAAGCCAAGAATGGAGTAGTGCTTTTTGCTGTTGCTGATTGCACAGGGCATGGAGTTCCTGGAGCAATGGTGAGCGTAGTTTGTAATAATGGATTGAATCGAGCAGTGAGAGAGTTTGCTTTGACGAAGCCAGGTGAAATATTGGACAGAACGAGAGAATTGGTTGTCCGAGAATTTGATCGCAGTCAAACCAATATGCAGGATGGAATGGACATTGCACTCTGTCGAATTGAAGGCATGGTCTTGCATTATTCTGGCGCCTATAATTCACTTTGGATTATTAGAGATCATGAATTGATCGAGTTAAAAGCCGATAAACAACCAATTGGGAAATCCGATAATGCTAAGCCATTTACGACACAGGAATTTGAGTTGAAAAAGGGTGATTCACTCTATGCGGCTACAGATGGTTATGTAGATCAATTTGGTGGTAAGGACGATAAAAAGTTGAAATCCAAAAACTTTAAGGAATTCTTAATGACCATTCAAGGGGAATCTATGCAAGTTCAAAAGACCAAGATTGACCAGAAATTCGAAGCTTGGAGAGGTGATGCAGAACAAGTTGATGATGTTTGCATTATTGGAGTGAATATTTGAGCGAGCATGATGTAAAGTTTATCCTGAACTCTAATCCCAAACTACCACTAGAATTTCACTACTTTTTCTGAATGAACAAGGCCTTCCTCAGACTCGACGAATAATAGATAGGTTCCATTGGCCAGAGCACTTAAGTCGATCTCTTCTTGATGCAATGTCAACATTCTTGAAGAAATAACGATTTTCCCAAGGTAGTCTGTCACCCACGTTTTAGTGCCATTCAATCCACCAGTACGATTGATGAATAGTAGATCTGAAGTAGGATTTGGATGAATTGTGATTGTAGGTAGTTCATCTTCTGAGTGAGTTGCAACAATCGATTCCAAGTACATTTTTGCCACTTGGACAATTTCGTGGTTTGTGGTATCCCGGATGTAAGCAATGATAGCACAATTGTTCAGATTCCAGGCTGGGTACAAAAAATACAGGGCGAGTGCACAGAGCGAGAGCGATGACATTATCCCTTATTTTTTTTCTCAAAACTCACACTCTTCCTCACACTCTTTAATTAGATAATAGATATTTTAAGAGATGAGAAAATTATTGAAGAATCCGTTTTTTCTTCATCCGAAAGTAACGCGGACGAATTGTCAAGAATGATTTTCATAGTAGGATCTTTTAAAAGGAGAAGTTAATCAGAAGCAATGAGCCTTAACAATGATAAATGCGACCTTTTCTGTTATTCTATGAAGCCTAAACTGCTTAATTTCAGTGAAATCCATTTCAAGCTATGGATTCATAGGTTCTTCAATCCACTTCCAATTTATTGGGTCAAATAGACCAATTGAGCCGTTCACGAAGTAAATGTTTACGCCACGTTCGTCAAAGATCCATGCGCGAACACCCAAATGCTCATCCTTTTTGGTGCCGTGATGATTGATTAAAATGAGCTTCGTGTTTTCCATACTGCAATAGAAGAATTTGCTTGGATGGTAGATTAATGGACTCTTAAACACAACTTTGCCCGCTTTATCTATCAGAATTGATTCTTCATTTTCTAATAGTTTGAGCGATTCAGGGAAGTGCTGAATGGTTGAATCTAACTTCCGAAATTTACCGTGATACAAGAGATGAAGAGTGCCTTCTTTCAATCCATAGAGCGTCCTGTTCGAGGTAGGTGTATGATGCGCGAGTGAATCAATGAGTGACCAAGCACCTTGATAAATCCGCTCACACTTTTCAATATAGGTGCGTCCAGAAGTGTCCACCACGCTCCATGTTTTCTCAGATTTGTCGTAAATCGAGAAAAGATCATCTTGATATATTCGACCAATTGAATCGTAAATTGAAGGTAAAATCTGCTGTCCCATTAGATCTACTAGACCAACACGACCATTCATTCGAAGAGAATAATGGTCAGTTCCAAACTCATGAATCTCATGATTTGAATAGGGAACTACAACCTTAGCTGGGCCGTTCAAAAGTGCTTGTTGTCCATTTTTACCGACAATAAATTGACCGAATCTTGAGGGTCGTATCGAGCTATAAGCAACTGGCAGAATCATCATGCCATCTTCATCAAGTAATCCACATTGATCTTTTTGCCAGACCAACCAGTACTTATAATGAAAGTCTGCATCTGGCTGTAGTCCAATTATGTCATCGAACTGAGGAGGCCAAATGGTGTCCCCGAGTCGTGTTTTAAGTCCTAAGAGTTTGAGTTGAAAGTCGTCAAAGATCATCAAATCAGACTGAGTTTGTCCAAAAGAAGTCAGCTGAAAGAAAAGCATTGGCGCGAACAACCAATGTTTCATGGATGAAATTTCCAATTTCCAGAATCTTGCTAATCGTTTCACGTTCCTGCTAAAGATAGTCGATAAATAGTTGGACAGAGTCGTTTTAGGTCAGATTAAATGGATTCTTTACCAGTCTAATAACGCATATCACTATGTGCGATAATGTTGTAACTTTAAGTCAATTGTACGTAATAATGTGGATGAAACACTTCCTTTCTCTATTTGCTGTCCTAACTTCAATTTTCTCTGTTTACGGTCAAATTGATTCTACCAACTCTATTATTGATGGTACATTTATTCTCATACCTTGTGAGATGGATACCACCATTAATTTTCACTCAAATGTAAAACTCAATTGGATTGATTCCTTAGGAGACAGCTCTGAATACGAATTTTCAGAAGGTGATGGGACATATATCGAACTATTAATGCATAGACAATGTAAGACTAGACATGGTTTATCGAATCAAATAATACTGATAGATGTCAGTTCCATAGACTCCTCTCAAGTGCTTAAGTTAACTTCAACTAATACCACCTGGTTACTTAGGAGCAGTTGGATGTATGATCCATTTATGCCTGTTTATTCAGGAACTTTAGATTTAAAAAATAATACGATAGAGTTTGATTCTAGAATAGATTTGGAGCGAAATGTGTTGGTGGCAAGAAAGATTATACATCACGCATTGC
This sequence comes from Crocinitomicaceae bacterium, assembly GCA_047621865.1. Classification (GTDB taxonomy): domain Bacteria; phylum Bacteroidota; class Bacteroidia; order Flavobacteriales_D; family Crocinitomicaceae; genus UBA4466. Next base: position 5,819 of record JBLHON010000021.1, read on the forward strand.
TAACAAAACCAAATCTGCATTAGAACGAGGTTTGCCAAAACGCTTGTTGTGCATGGCAAGATTACTTGATACTATCGACCACCTCTTTCAAAGGAAATGTGATTAGTTCACCATTATTGTTTCTTGTCGTGATATCCATTTCCAAGAGCTGTTCAACAGTCATGCTGTCTGGTCCAAAAAGGTATGATCTGATTTCAGTACTCATGTGCGACATGCTCAAGAACCTTTTGCGCACGTTATTTTTATTCAAATAAATGGTCATGGATGTGTCAGCTTGAGAAAGATTCTCATCTGTTAGAGTATCAGCAGCTAGCGTATCTTCTTTGAGACTGGATTCCATTGCAACCTCTTTGGCGCCACTTGAGCAGCTGCATGCAAATACGAGTAGAAATATGACCAATACAATCTGATTCATGAGCTTCTCTTTCATTTAAAGTTAACTGTTTTGCTGGAGTTTCAATGCAGAACTAAAGAACAGTCTCAAACAAGAAGGCTCCCCAGCCAAATTGCTAGGGAGCCATAATCTACCTGTTACTTCGAGAAAATAGTTGTCAGCTGATCGATAACCTGACCACCACTAGAAAGGCTAACTTCCCCAATTTTATCCGCGATCTTCTCAATGTATTCCATCTCTTTCAATTTGAACAACATCTCGTTGTCTTCCATTAACTTTGCAGTATTCAGAAGACTTCTTGTCGCGGCAGTTTCTTCTCGTCGAGCAATGTTATTCGCTTGAGCACTTTTCTGAGCAATCAATACTTGATTCATGATCTCTCGTACTTCTCCAGGCAGAATAATATCCCGGATTCCAGCATTCATCACTTCAACTCCTAGATTTATTGCTTTCGTTTTCACAAATTTCAGCACGAAATCTGACACAGTTTCTTTTGAATCAAGCAACTCATCCAATGTCAATGTTCCAACAAATTCTCTCAATGCCAATTGCACGAGTGTATAAAGTTGCTTTTCAAAATCCTTATTATCCAAAAGCGCCTTTTCAGGATCTACAACTTTGTAGTTCGCTTGAAAATTCACCCGAAGTGCTGCTTTATCCTTTGTAAGAATTTCCTGACCAGACACTTCCAATTGGATCTGTCTCATGTCAATTTTAAGTACTTCAACAGGGATGGCATTCTTCCAGAAGAAGTAGAGTCCTTTTGTCAATCTTCGAACAAACTTACCATCAATAAAAAGCAATCCTTCTTCAGAAGATTCTACCTTGAATTCATGTCTGTAGATATTCAATGCTGTATTTTTCATCACTGATTTATCAATCGACATAGCACTTTCAGTATCATTCAAATTGATCTTAACAAATGTATAATCCATCAAACCCTTGAAGTAGAAATATCTGCCAGGCAAGAACACAGATTCAAAATTCTTTCCGTTATATTTCAATGCAATTTCAGCATCATCAACATCAATGATCTCAGTCATCGCGACGAAATTTGAATCCTGAAGCATAATATTCATATCTATTTTAGAGCTGTAAAGTTTAGACATATCAAATATCACTACCTTTTCACCCATGCTAATCCAATGTGAACCAGCGGTTACAATGCGGTCGTAATCACCTCTGCGATTTACGATTCCGACTTTTCCTAAATTAATTCTAACTCGTTTCATCTTTATTATTAATAATTGAAACTATAGTTTCAATGTCTTGATGCTATTCGCATCGGCTTATATCCGTTCTGCGCCATTGCAGATCTATCCATTAATTAAACAACAGAAGTAAACAAAGCCAACCATCTTCGATTGGTGGGTCTCAAATTAAGCCCAGTTTATTCGAGGTGTTCAAAGAACCTCTGTCAACCCCAATGTTTGATGGGTTGTTTCAATTCCTGTAAGACCTCGAATGCACTTGACCTCTTATTGCCTAGGCGTTAAGAGGAACGCTTCGCTTGTATTGTTAGCGAAGGAAAGCGGTATCCTTATCAACGGGACCGTTCTCAGACTGCAACTCGACACTCCTTCCCTGCGAACAGTTTTGGAACCTCTTATGCGGGTCGACTTTGCATTACTTTCTGCGATCATTTTTACAAGTGATCAGCTTTTCTAGATATGATTTTCAGTCATACTAAGTTGGACTTTCGTCCTCTCTACCAATGAGCTCTACCTAGTGGTGGAGGCAGGAATCGAACCTGCATTTGAAACTATTGTTCTTACCGCCTGAACTATCTGCTTTTGCAGAGAAGGATTCGAACCCTCGACCTATAGTTGTGTTAAGCTGATCTGCTCGAGTAGCATATTATTACACAGAGTGCAACAATACTATGTGGCTATTTGAAACCATCATCGTGGACTCACCCCACATCTACACTTAACTTCTTTTGTGCTAATGCACAGTATTTTAAAGAACGATTGAAAAGTTTCCTTTTCAGTTCCCCGACACCAAATTGTGTCGGAGAAATTATTTGTATCTCCTACCAGATTCGAACTGGTACTTTCATCTTGCAATGAACAGACAGGCTCTAAATGCGCTTCCCTACTTTGCTTCTACGAGAGGCATTTCGGTGCTTCTGCAAAATCTATCCTTCCGAGGGCGCGCCTCGGCCGACATCATTCTGTCACTCCATGGTCTCCGTTTCCGATTTTAACTCTTTTGCCACAGCACTATCCTTTTGTACTAAGGAGATATTTAACATGTAGAGAACGTTTTCGTCTTACGACATTACAAAGATGAAACGGTACTGCGCAATCATCTTGCGTAGACATAGAAATGTATTGTTTATCCATTTAGATATGCCTGATCTCGCTGTTCTATCTCCCAGAAAGGACTTCCTTTAACTGTAGTAATTGCTTTAAAACCGTTTTCCTTCGTAATCATTGATTCCTTTTCTGTCACAGATCCCTTATATTTCCGACCATAATTGCCAGTAATCTTTTTGGATGCAGGATCTATGTCTCCCCATTTCGCTCCATTGCCTTTGTGAATTGGTTCAACAAAATAAACCCTTCCACTTTTCAATGACTTCACAATGAATCTTCCTGTTTCATCGCGATTCGTGAGAAATTGCTTTCTAATTGTGTTCGTTGCTTTCATAACTGTTTATTTATTTGGTTAACCTTAATTGTTTTAAATAAGTAGGAATAGCAAGATTCGAACTCGCAGCTCCAAGTTCGTAACCCAGGACTTTATCCAATAAAACTATTCTCCTAATTGTGGAAGAGATAGGGCTTGAACCTATATCTCAGGATTTTCAGTCCGGCGCATTGACCATCTTTGCTACTCTTCCATTATCCATTATCCATTATCCATTATCCATTATCCACTTGTCAGTTCAAGTAGAGCTTTGCTCGTATCGAGAACCAACAATCCAACTTGGGTGTTTTCGGGATTCGAACCCTGTTCTCCTCATTCACAGTGAGGTATTCTACCACATAAACTAAAAACACCATTTATTCGTACCCCACCCAGGATTCGAACCTAGACTTGAAGGATTTTAAGTCCTTTGGCTCTACCAATTGGGCTAGCGGGGCATTTGTACAGAGAGAGAGACTCGAACTCTCAAAATCCTGATTCTAAGTCAGGCGCGTATACCATTTCCGCCATCTCTGCATATTTGTTGCCTTGACAGGATTCGAACCTATAGTCCAAGAATCAATCCCGATAGCTATCGGGACTGTGTGTTGCCATTACACTACAAGGCATTTTGTACTCTGCAGGGGAATCGAACCCCTATTTCTTGATAGAAAGTCAAGCGTACTAGCCGTTATACCAGCAGAGCAAATAGTCTGAGAAGCAGGACTCGAACCTGCAACCTCTCGCGTCCAAGGCGAGTAAACTTCCATCGTTATCTTCTCAGTTCACTAGCACCAAATCTGATCTTGCGCCTTCGCTGAAGCTTTCTCCGGCGGCCGCAGCCTCTGGCGAAGGACTCAGCGAAGACGCTTCAATCATATGAACAGCTCAAGAGACAGTCGAGTGTTCCGACTTCCACCCGTGGTGCTAGTTTCTTTGCCTACGCAAAGTGTGGAAGCGGTAGGGTTCGAACCTACATGCCGTGAAGACCTGATTTACAGTCAGGCGAGCCAGCCAATTGCTCAACACTTCCATTTAATCATTGAGACAAGGATTAGAGTGCTACGCTTCTCATCAAGTCACAAATTCGATCTATACAGCCTTCAAACAAGTTTGAGTCTGTTCCGATCATTGAGACAAGGATGAGATTCGAACTCATACAAAACGGCTTTGCAACCCGTTGCCTTAACCTTTCAGCCACCTTGTCTTTTGCGGAGAGCAAAGGAATCGAACCTTCACCACGTTGTCGTGAACTCATTTAGCAGATGAGCGTAACGAACCATTATTTACCTACTCTCCAGAGTGGAAGAAGTGGGTCCCGATTGCTATCGGGACGAACCCGCACGAGTCGTTAGCTCTGAAGAGTTTTAACTCGTTATTCTCTATCTCATTTTAACGGTCTCGCTGAGTTCGTTCCTCAGTTCAAGATCGTGGCAACCGCCAATACTCTTTCGCAGTAGCTTCAGCCCAGGCGCTTGGCCTGCTCTTCCAAAATAGTACTGCACAAAAAAAGCATCTCGCGAAGGAGATGCTTGAATTCAATGATCTAGAATATACTAGACAATCAATTCAATCTCCTTTAGTTTATTACTCGGCTCATAACTAAAATGTATCTGCGAGAATAAATAGAGCGAACTCTGCAATTCAGTAGAGAAATTTGATTCTCCTTTATATGTTATGTTGTGTTTCATCATCATCATCTTTTGTTGGTACAAATATCAGTACTAGTTTTCAATAAAACAAGAAAAAACTAACATTAATTATTTGATAATCAGAAAGTTAGGTTTATTTTAGGCTGTTTTTGGTCACCTCGTTATTTCACGAGTTTTGCACTTTTAGCCAACTGACTGTCTCCCAATTGCTTCTTGTTTTCAATTCCTATTTTATCGCTTTACTTTGCATTCTTATTTGGTATAAAAAAAGTCATTAAAAAAGGCGTCCAATTCAATTGGACGCCTTGTGATCTATATGTGTTTCGAATTATTTCATCATAGAATTCGATACTTTAAGTTCACAAATCGTCCGGTTTGCACCCGAAATTCTGGGTAACTCAAACAGAGAAAATGCTCTGATTGTTGGTTGTTATATGATCCTATTTCTCTCGTCATTGATGATTTTACTTTTTCTTACTTTCTATCTCCATGACGAAGAAATTACTCAATTGGATGGCTTTCTTTTGCAGCCATTTCCATTTTTTTTCTTTTTCTCACTTTCCATGGAGCATTTTTTTGCCAATCTCCAGCCATAATTGAACCATATGGCATCACCTCATCGATTACTAGGCCTAAACCAAAATCATCCATCTGCGTTCGAACTGCTTTAGCATTTTTGTACGCTGAAGGCAATTCAGAAATATCGATTTCCTCAGAATAAAAGCGCACATCCAAACCTTGGGTTTCTTCTTCGAAAACTTCCTCGATTGTTTGACCCACTTTGGATTTTTTATGCTTCGTTCTACTCATATTTCTTCCCGCTCCATGTGGTGCGAATCCCAAGTTATTCTCAGTAGATTCTCCCTCAACAATCAGGATTGGTTCAGCCATATTTAATGGAATCAATCTTGGTCCAGTAATATCAGGCATGAAGGCACTCTTCAATGGAGTCGCGCCTTTTGCATGGTAGAAAATATCTCCTTCTTTAAACACAAAGTTGTGCTCATTCCAAAATCTATTCTCTACAGTTAATCCTGCTTTTTCGGCGGTCGCTTCATGAATGCACAAATGATTTTGCTTTGTCCAAGCTCTAATCACCTGCAATGCCTTCCAGTATTCTTGACCTTCTTCCGTATTGAATGGAATCCAGGCGTTTTGCTTCAAGGTGTTTTCAGAGATTCTCTTTCTGAATTTTTCTGCGATCTTCATTCCTTTTGTGAATAGTCGCGCTCCAACACCTCTTGAACCATGATGTGTAATCATCATTGTATGGCCTGTTTTTTTCGATTTACCAACAAATAAGAAGTGATTTCCATCTCCTTGAGTTCCCAAATGGGCCCGCGCAGCTTGAATCATTTGTTGTTCGTTCAATAGTGTATTCCCTTCAAACGCTTCCAATAACTCTTCTGGAATTCTGAACTGATTTTCACGATCTCTTCCTCCAGGTCCAAAATGCGTGATCGAATGTGCTGCATCCAATACAATTTTTGGATCTGCCATTCCGAAATCTGTCAACATCAGAGAACAGCAAATATCAGCAGAGTGCATTCCTGGGTGAATTGCGTTTTTTGTGGCAACAACTCCTCCAACAGGAATAGTTCCTAAGGGTCCAGCTGGACATGAATCGGGCATAATTGATCCACCAACAACTGTCGGAGTTTTCATTACTTCATTCATCGTCAGAATCACGGCCTCAATATTTTCTTGTTCCAAGCTATTCTCAGCCTTGATATTAATAGAGTATGCTACTGGTTCGGAGTAAGGTTCAATCATTGGACCCGTTTTGAATTGCTCTAAGTATGCCGTTCTTTCCAGATCATTTAACTCGTTGTTATTTATATGTTGGATTGCCCCTTTAAACCATTTGTCCGGAGTAAATCCCAATTCGATTAATGTGTTTCCATTTACTTTCATCATTTCTTATTTTTAGTCTTTTTTTTTAAAACTCCGCCGACTAGATTATCGGCGGAGTGACCTGCTTCTACAGTTCAATATGAACACTTGAACAAAACAAAGGTGGAACGCTACTGCGCAATCTTTTTGCGTAGTCAAATATTTGTTGCTATTTTTCGTCTATGGCTCTAAATAAAAATGCGTTAATTCGCTACAAGACGATTGATAAATGTTTACAAAACTCCTATAAACAGTGGACTTTGAACGATTTAATAGAGGCATGTTCTGATGCACTCCATGAATATGAAAATAGAGATGTAAACGTAAGTAAGCGTAGTGTTCAACTTGATATTCAACTTATGCGAAGTGATAAACTGGGCTACAATGCACCAATAGAGGTCTATGATAGGAAGTATTATCGCTACGAAGATGAGAGTTATTCGATCACGAATATTCCATTGACTGAGAATGACATGAACGTATTGTCTGAAACTGTAGAGATGTTGAAGCAGTTCAAAGACTTTTCATTGTTCACTGAACTGGGTGGAATTATTCAGCGCTTAGAGGACAAAGTCTACACGGAAAAAACGCAACAAGCGCCAATTATTCATCTCGATAAGAACGAAAATCTAAAAGGATTAGAGTATTTGGATGTACTTTATCAGGCAATTTTAAAGAAGATTTGTCTGAAACTAACCTATCAATCCTTTAAAGCGAGGAAATCCTCAATCTTGGATTTTCACCCTTTTATCTTGAAGGAATTTAACAATAGATGGTTCATTGTTGGCAAAAGAGTAGGTGAAGAGCAGATAATGACATTGGCACTCGATCGTATTGTAGAGATAGACTATGATCTAGATATTCCACCATTGGACATACAATTTGACGGAGACGAACACTATAAAAATACGATTGGAGTTACTGTTTTGAATGAGGATAATCTCAAAGAAGTGGTGCTGAAATTGGATCGATTAAATGCGCCATATGTTCTGACAAAACCCTTACATCATTCTCAAGAGGTGCTTGGTCGTTTGCCCGATGGGAGTATAAAAGTTCAAATTAAGGTTCATCTTAATTTTGAATTCGAAAGACTTATTCTTGGTTTCGGAAGCTCGATAGAGGTTATCTCTCCCAGTATTTTGCGGTCGATAATTAAGCGAAAATTGAAATCAGCGTTAAAACAATACGATTAATCTTCATAATACTGTGCTTCATCGATTTAGCACGATCTTTGCTTAATTCTTTCGTAACTTTAGGATATACAACATTCTTATTCGCGCGACTAATGACATAGAATCAATAAGGCGGAAAGCTCACTTTCTAGAGGTGATCAACTCCTTCGCGTCTGAGTTGTTAGGTGTAACCACAGTGCATCAAGCTGTATGGGCTGTAGCCAAACATGCCATCGCGAAATTAGGGTATGTGGATTGCGTTATCTATCTGCTGAATGATCAGGGTGAATTGTATCAATGTGCGGCATTTGGTCCCAAAAATCCACTGGCATTTGACATTAATAATCCAATTAAACTGAAAGTTGGAGAGGGGATCTGTGGTCATGTGGCTAAAACTGGAATAGGAGAGATCATTCATGACACGACCTTAGATTCAAGGTATTTGGTGGATGATGTAGAGCGTAATTCAGAAATTACAGTACCTATTCTAGCAGATGGAAAGGTGATTGGTGTGATCGATTGTGAACACACATCTAGGAACTTTTTCACTGATCAGGACCTGGAAATATTGACGACAATTGCTGCCATGACATCGTCCAAAATTGATCAAGCCAAGGCACATGAAGAGATTGCCCGACACAAGTTTGAGTTGGAAAAGCGCGTGGAGGAAAGTACGAGAGAATTGAAGGATACGATCACGCAACTGCAAGAATCGAACAATCAAATTCGACGGAGTAATATAGAAAAGGAGACTTTAATAAAGGAAATTCATCATCGAGTTAAAAACAACCTTCAGATTGTATTGAGTCTGCTAAATATGCATTCACATAGGACTAAAACTGATGTGGAGGCTGCCATCTTTCGAGATTGTCAAAATCGAATTAATGCGATGGCTGTAATTCATGATCAATTGTACAATAAAGGGAATTTGGCAGAGATTGATGCTAAGAAATATGTTGAAGAGATTTGTGTTGAATTATTGAGAGCTTACAACGCACAATCAAGGATTCAATTGAATCTGAATCTTGATCCATTGTTTTTTGATATTGCTACGTCCGTTCCTTTTGGACTTATTTTAAATGAACTCCTCGTGGATACAATGAAGTATGCTTATCCTGATGGAGAAGGAATAATTCGGATTGATCTTCAACGACAAAATGATTCAATAGAATTAGTTGTCTCGGACACTGGTCCGGGATTTGATGTCGATAGAGCATGGGATACATTGGGACTGGATTTAATCAATACTTTGACTTCTCAGTTGGACGGAACTATCCTATTTGATTCGACTCTGAATGGAACTACTTGTAGGATTTGTTTTCCACCTTTGCTGCATCACACAGACGACTAAGCCAATCTTATTAGTTGCGATAGAGACTTGCTTTATCTTACGCCAATTCCAAAATACTCCTCGGTGAACTCATAAGTAGTATAGAATTTCTCCCCAACTTTGAATCCATCGCGGCCAAAGATCACATCAGCCTCATAAGATACGTCTTTGATTGGGTCTTTCACTGGCTTGAAATTTGAATCGTATAAGATCCATTCTCCTTCACTGTATACAGTAGGAAGCATTATTGTTGACGATACCTTTCCGCCTTTCATCGTTAAGTAATAATCACCCGTTTTCCAAATCGCGCTATATTCTTCGGGCAGTATAGTCTCACCTTTAGCATTGAGAACTCCACGTTTATTCTTGGGTGCTGCAACACCTAAAAGACCAGCACTCAGTTCATCTTTCCAGAATAGATAAAAGCAATTCTCACTATCCATTACCTCCACTAAATAAAGATCATCGTTTAAGATCTTGCCACTTTTCGTAATCAAGATACTTCCATGTAACGGCTGAATATCATGTCCGAAATAAGTCTCACTCTCCTCAGTCGTATGAACGTTTGGTTGATAATTTCCGCAGCGATCTGTCTCAAAGTAATCTGCTAGGACAACCTTTTTGGTCCCCTGTTTATTAATCACAGTTAATTCATCACCGTCGACTAAAAAGAGATTCTGACTCGAATGATAGAGCTTATCATGTGCGGCAAGTTGAAAAGCTTGCTCGTATTTGCCCAATGGAATTTTGTACTTCCCTTCAGCAGTTTTTGCAATGATTAATCCTTCCTCTATCAAATGTCCAGTTGTAATTCGCTCGTTATAAGTATAGATGACTTGAAACGCGCCTTCTGCGTTCGTATTCATCAAGGCATAATTTCCAGTATCATGATTGAGCGTAAGCAGAGCTGGAATGTCAAAGCCATCTATATCTACAGTTCCAATATATCCATATGGCCCTTCCAAGTTTTTAACGCCCGTTTTAAGTTCATAGCAGATGGATTTTTTCTTACCACCAACAAATAACAGATTATCGTAAAGTGCATATTTCTTAACTGCCGCTCTCTCATAAATATTAATGTCTTGAGCCAAAAAATCAAGCTGTTTCGAAAACCATTGTTCACTGTCTTTCTGTTTCCAGTCTATCCTAGAGCCGCCAGCCTTGCTTCCAATTAGGAATACTGTCGATGGATCTTCAGTCACTCGAATTTGAACTGATTCGAATTGCGCTGGTAAATGAAGTCCTCGTTGTACAGAACCAAGCCCAGATTTTTGCCCTATCTGATAGGAGAAAAAAGTATAATTCTCCTTAAAATTAGGTGTTTCAATAAGTTGGAAATTATCCCACATTTCTCCAAAGATAATCACGCGCTCACCATTGATTATTCCCTGCATTCCCTTCTTCTCGACATGGTAAAAGATCTCACGCATAGAACTAATCTCGCCATCCTTTGGAGTAGACACAATCCGCTTAAACGAATCATATTTCTTAGATAGTTTCTTTTCAAACTTTACGATTTCTTCCGTACAGCAATCTTGCGCGAAGATTGAATGGCTCATAAGAGCGGTCAGTAAGAAAGATAGGATCAGAGCGATCTTCATAAAAGTCCAAAATTGGTTTCCGTGTAAAAATAATACTATTTGCATGATTTAAGCAATCAACTTAGACTTCAAATCATTTGCTAATTCTTGTCATATGGGTGGAAGTGAACAAGGAATTCTCTATTTTTAAGATGGAATTTAATTTGTGCAGGCTAGCTCCTCTGGATTCCTGAGAATAATTCTCTAAAAGAGTTGATATGAGATATCTAGTTATACTGTCGTTAATTCTTCTTGGTTGCCAAAACGAACCCGAAGTTATCCTAACTATAGCCGATGATGAAAGGGAGAATCCAGAATCTGGAGTTGTTCAAGATTCAATGGAATCTGTGCTTGATATCCCTCATGAACGATTGGAACTAGATGCTTACTTGTTTTGTGAATTGGACGATAAGTATTCAGATCCAGCAGATACTTCAAAGGTATACCCTTGGCTCCGTAAAAAAACGGAAGCAATCTTGAGTGGAACTTCGAACGAAGATTTATTTGGAGATGGTCCAGATTCACGTGGAGGTGGTCCAAATGGGGCACATTCAGCTCCGTCCAGTGATTTGTATCTCGCCATCGAGTTCACGGCCCCAGCAAATGCTTCGGAAATTCGCGTGTATGTGAATGGAGTACGTGTAGCTACTAAAATAGATATCAATACTGACCTCTACTGGATGAAATTTCCATTAAAAGCTTGGCAATTACGACTTCGTGACATCGAGCCAAAGGATACACTTGAAATGTTTCCTCCAGGATTCACTGGTGTAGCAGGGCTTATGACTGGACAGGTCATGAGAGTAGAAATTCACAGCAAGGACAAGAAAATCACGAAGTTTTTGCACTGCTGGTTTCCCAATTGCTAGGTTAAATACGTGCTAATAATTGTCTTAATATCCGAAAGCGACTTAAGAGGAATATGTGGGTATGGTTGAGTTGCCAATCCATTTGGCCAATAAGTCCCACTTGGAATATCTACAGAGCTTGCTGAATCGCCTAATGTCAAAATTTGTTGAAAGATACTCTTCTGAATTCCTCCCCACCCTGGTTGACCTGCACCGATTCCAGTTCCTAATGAATACTTAAATGTAGCGGGTGTAGCATGATCTTCATTGTAAATAGGCACAACTATATCCTTCCCACTTTTGAGTTTAGTCAGTAAGTCTGCAAAAACAGCATCATTCAAGGGCATTGATGACAGGTCCATTGTAATGATTCCAACATAGTGAGGATGAAAACGACCTCTCGAAGGACCATGTTTAACCCCTGCTAATCCACTTCCACCAAGTAGCGTTCCCATAGGCATTACCTGGTAATTCCCAGCATTGGCTCCCCAGAGATAGTAGGTCGATTTGTTCCATACTGTCCATACAATTGCAGGGTCATTTAGTGGCAGTTTAGTCCACCAATCATCAGTGAGACGAGGGATTTCCGCAAAAATTATTTTTCCGTTCATAGTGATTTTATTTAGGTTTTAAATATAGCATAAATACAGGAATTTAAATCGCAATCTTTCAGTGATCATGATCGAAATCGCTTTGAATTTGAAGAAATAATAATTTATTTTCGCTCCATAGGCTACCAATTGAATTCTAGTGCGTCTGGAAAGTATTAAAGACAGAGAAATGTTATTTGCAACCCTATATATCGCCCTCGTGATCGGTCACAGTTAGACGGAATGTTTAATTGGTAAATACAGACTCGATCCAATGTGATCGGGATTTTTTTTGCCCAAATTCTCAGCCATGAAACTTGGCGCAGGATTTAACCACATCTTCAATTTATTTTAAAAATTAGAACTGACAATTGCGTTGGCTCGGCCGTGCAGTATATTTTCTGTTGCGCGGAGAATTCCAATATCATGGGAAAGAATAAAATAAGAGGAAAGGACCTTAGTAAAATAGGGTTTCGTTCCGACCAAGCAAAGAGTTTGGCAATAACTACAATGAACACCAAATTCAAGTACACTACAAAAAAAGAGAAGCTGGATCTCTTGGCTGAGATCGTCAAAAATCCAGAAGCATTTCTTGCAGACGAAGCGTTAGGTATTCTCGCAGAGCAATTTGTGATGAAGGTTGAAAAAGAAGACTTCACAGTTTATCAATTGAAGGATGCTCCTGGAGCATTTAAGGTGTATGGGAAGAAGTTTATCGATCAAAACACGATCAATCAAATGGACGTTGCTATGCAGCTTCCGGTTGTTGTAAGTGGTGCATTGATGCCAGATGCACATGTGGGGTATGGACTGCCAATTGGTGGTGTGATTGCAACTAAGAATGAGGTGATTCCATATGCTGTAGGCATGGACATAGGTTGCAGAATGTCACTTTCAATTTTGGATGTTGGCGAAGATGCTTTGAAAAGGTATGCCTATCAGATGAAGGTTGCGCTGAAAGAATCGACTCAATTTGGACTCGTGAATTACGCGAATCAGAAGATTGAACATCAGGTGTTGGATCGATCAGAGTTTAATGAGTTGGAGGTTTTGAAAGCCCTGCACAGTAAGGCAGCGAATCAACTTGGCACATCTGGTTCTGGCAATCACTTTGTCGAATTTGGAATTGTTGAGGTTGGTACAGCAAATGGCTTGGGGATCAATCCAGGTAAATATGTAGGACTGATGTCTCATTCTGGATCGAGAGGTTTGGGAGCAACAATCGCATCTTATTACAAAGAGGTTGCAATGGATGTCTGTCGCCTACCTAGAAATGCACAACATATGGCATGGCTTGATCTTGACAAAGCTGAGGGAATGGAGTATTGGCTCGCGATGAATTTAGCAGGTGATTATGCCAAGGCATGTCACGATGTTATACACGAGCGAATTACAAAATCTCTTGGATTTAATGTCCTAAAGCGGATTGAGAATCATCACAATTTCGCGTGGAAAGAACGCCAGGCAAATGGCGATGACCTCATCGTACATCGAAAAGGAGCAACACCTGCTAGTCTGGGTGAGTTTGGAATAATTCCAGGATCAATGACCCATACAGCGTTCATTGTTCAAGGGAAAGGCGAGTCATTGGCATTGAATTCTGCTTCACATGGAGCAGGTAGAAGATGGTCGCGAAAGAAAGCGAAAGAATCAATGACGAAAAGTGCCCTTAAACAGGAATTGAAAACTGCAGGAGTCACACTTATTGGTGGTGGTGTAGATGAAGCTCCTAGTGCTTACAAGAACATCCACGACGTGATGGGAGCGCAAGAAGAATTAGTGACAATCAGTGGAACATTTACGCCTAAAATCGTGCGAATGTGCAACACTTAAAAAAAACGAGTATGGAACAAAAAATTATACAAATCACTTCTGGAAGAGGTCCTGAAGAATGTGATTGGGTGGTAACACAGTTAACCCGACATTTTCTGAAAGAAGTTATGAGAAAGGACATGCAATGCACGCTTATTAAGGAGATGAGAGGTGCCAAAAAAGGAACGTTGAGTTCTGCGAATTACCTCCTTCGAGGAATAGACCTAGAGAATTTCTTGATGCGCTGGAATGGATCCATTCTTTGGATTGGTGAAAGCCCATTTAGAAAGAACCACAAGCGAAAAAACTGGTTTGTTGGTTTTCAATCATTCGATTTGAATGAGGAGGTTGAATTTGATATGCGCTCTGTGAAAATTGATGTTTATCGATCTTCTGGACCGGGTGGACAACACGCAAATAAAGTGGAGTCAGCTGTTCGGGCTACGCATCTTCCATCTGGAATTTCGGCAGAAGCTTCAGTGGCAAGATCTCAACACGTAAATCGACAGGTGGCATTGCAAGATTTAAAACGAAAATTAGAAGAAAGTAAACAACAGCAACGAGAAGAACATGCATCAATTCGTTGGAAAGGACACAATCGCCTCGAACGTGGCAGTCCAATTCGAACGTATAAAGGCACAAGCTTTAAGCTGCACAAACTAAATTAAAATGGGAACGCTCGCAGTAAATTATTACTTGAAAGCATTGGATAACTACCCGTTTGACTTGAAAGAGGCACTCGAGGCATTGGAATATGCGCTCAGCTATGATAACGAATACGCGGATGCTCATTATTTAATGGGAAGACTGCAGATGGAATATATGTTGCAAATGGAAGAAGCACGCTATCATTTTGATTGTGCGCTGGTAGCTGATGTGAACAATATTCCAACGTATTACGCTTATCTGAACTGGTGCATCCTGATGGAAGAGTACAACCGAGCAAAGCGACTATGTGAATATGCACATACGGTTAAAGGGATCAATAGAACGGTTCTGTATTATAAGGAAGCCTTGATTTTTGAGAAACAAGGTGATCTATCGAAGGCTAAAAAACGACTGAATCGTGCCATAGATAAATCCATCTCATCGTGTGATGTCGATTACTTCAAATCTGAACGGGAGCGTGTAAACGCCAAGTTAAAATCCATCAAAAAAAAGAAAAATAAAGGCAAGACAAAACCTTCAAAGGCTAAGCGAAAGGGCAAAAACAAGCGCAAAAGCAAAAGTTGAGAAGAGTCTACTTGCCAACGTTGGAAATCTAGAGAAAATAATTGCATTGCAAAAAGGCTGCGCTCAGACCTAATAAATACCTTGATTTCCGACTAACTCACTGTTATTTCTCTCTATTCCTTGGTGGAGTAGGGAGAAATAGCGTCGAGTTTATACGTTAAAATATGAACGTCACGCCCGATTTTTGTTAATTCACCTTTATTGCTTACATAATGGAATAAAAAGTTTAGAAATCACCTCTAAGTGTAGTACCTTTGTGCAACATTAATTATAATAAACTATTCATTATGAAAAAACTATTACTTTCAGGTCTTCTGCTGATCGGAGGGGTAATCGCCCCAATGACATCCTCAGCGCAGGTCATAGGAGCGTTTCCTTATGTGCAGGATTTCGAGGCTTTTGCCAATTGTGGCGGGAGTTGTACGTCAGTATGCGCACTTCAAGATTTTTGGACCAACGCAGCAACTGCAACGCGTGATTACTCTGTTGATGTCAATGGGACATCTTCGGGAACCACAGGACCTTCAGTTGATCATACTCTAGGAACTTCTGTAGGGAAATATCTTTATGCAGAAACTTCGAGCCCATGTTCTCCAACTGGGACGAATTCATGGCATTTGAATTCTCCACAAATTGATC
>JBLHON010000022.1:0-21062 GCA_047621865.1 Crocinitomicaceae bacterium
AAAAAAAATCCCGCTCAACCTCAATTATGGGAGCGGGATTAAAATTATCAATGCGTATTTTCTAGAGTGTTCCTCTATTTGCCTGTTCGTGTTCAATCGCTTCGAAAAGTGCCTTGAAGTTCCCTTTACCGAAAGACTGTGCTCCTTTTCGTTGAATTACTTCAAAGAACATTGTTGGTCTATCAACTACTGGTTTCGTGAACAACTGAAGAAGATATCCTTCATCATCACGATCGATCAAGACACCATGCTTTTTGAGTAATAGAATGTCTTCATCAATCTCTCCAACGCGCTCTAATACGTCCTCATAATAACTGTCTGGAACATACAAAAACTCTACGCCACGATCACGCATAGCTGAAACAGTCTTCACAATATCATCTGTTGAAACCGCGATATGTTGAACCCCAGGTCCATTGTAGAAGTCTAGGTATTCCTCAATTTGAGATTTTTTCGTTCCTACTGCAGGCTCATTAATTGGAAATTTGATTCGTCCATTTCCATTGCTCATCACCTTACTCATAAGGGCAGTGAACTCGGTTGATATATCTTTATCATCAAAAGAAATGATCTGCGCGAACCCCATTACTTTTGCATAGAATTCACACCATGTATTCATTTCATCCCAACCAACATTTCCTACCATGTGATCGATGAACTTCAAACCAACTGGTTCTGGGTTGTAATGCGATTCCCATTTTTCATAGCCTGGAAGAAAAATCCCGTTATAGTTACTTCGCTCAACGAATATATGCACGGTTTCACCATACGTATAAATCCCTGATCGAACCACATATCCATTTTCATCCTCTTCACGAGTTGGCTCCATAAATGGCTTCGCGCCTCGTTTCGTAGTTTCCTCAAATGCTTTAGTTGCATCCTCAACCCATAAAGCAATAACCTTAACGCCATCACCATGCTCGTTGATATGTGCATTGATTGCACCATCTTTTTCCAATGATGTAGTGAGAACCAAGCGAATCTTATCTTGCTTCAATACATAAGAAACGCGATCTTTCATCCCTGTCTCTAGTCCAGCAAACGCCTCAGATTGAAATCCAAAAGCTGTCTTGTAATATAC
Source organism: Crocinitomicaceae bacterium (assembly GCA_047621865.1). Lineage (GTDB taxonomy): Bacteria > Bacteroidota > Bacteroidia > Flavobacteriales_D > Crocinitomicaceae > UBA4466. Next base: position 1,082 of record JBLHON010000022.1, read on the forward strand.
AGCAGATTGCTTTGCATTACCAACATATAGCTCAATGTAATCTGTTCCGAGTAATGGTAAAAAGTCTTCAGCATCATCGAATAACTTTTTTAAGCTGTACTCTGTATTTTGTAAATCTTTTAACTTTTTTATATCTGTTCCCATATCAGGATTATTTTTTTCTAAAATGAATAGTTGTTCTAATTAATGAATCCAAGATTTGTAGTAATCTACGAATTCGACCTCAAGTGCTTGTTTTGTCAACTTTAACGGCTTGAATGTATCAACCATTACGGCAAGTTCTTCCGTTTTTGTCTGTCCAATACTGCGTTCATATGCTCCAGGATGAGGACCATGAGGTAACCCAGATGGATGTAAAGTAATCTGACCATGCTCAATGTTGTTTCGACTCATGAAGTCTCCATCAACATAGTACAACACCTCGTCCGAATCAACATTGCTATGATTATAAGGTGCAGGGATTGAATTTGGATGATAATCGTACAATCGTGGAACGAATGAACATATTACAAACGCGGTTGTCTCAAAAGTCTGATGTACCGGAGGTGGCTGATGTACGCGTCCAGTAATTGGCTCGAAATCGTGAATTGAAAAAGCATATGGGAAATTGTATCCATCCCAACCTACTACATCAAATGGATGTGAGGCATATGTATATGAATATAGAATTCCTTCTTTCTTCGTTTTCACCAAGAAGGTTCCTTTTTCATCATGTGTCTCTAAATCTGAGGGAGGACGAATATCTCGTTCACAGAATGGGGAATGCTCCAATAATTGACCAAACCAATTTCGGTAACGTTTTGGTGTGTAAATAGGATGAAATGATTCAACAATAAAGAGTCGATTGTCTTCATCGTCAAAGTCAATCTGGTAAATCATTCCTCTGGGAATTACCAAGTAATCTCCATATTTGAATTCAATATTGCCAAGCTGTGTGCGTAAGGTTCCAGTTCCTTTATGGATGAAGATCACCTCGTCGCAATCAGCATTCTTGTAAAAATAATCGCGTAAGGACTTTCTTGGTGCAGCCAGAACAATATGACAATCGTTATTCACCAGCATGGGTGTTCGACTTTCCAAAAAGTCATCTTTTGGCGCAACCTTATAGCCCATCAAACTCCGCATTTGAAGTTGCTTGTCATCAGCGATTTCAGGATTAATGTCCTTCTTCTCTATGAATTCAGTGACAAGAGTGGGTGGTTGTAAATGATATAGTAAGGAAGACATTCCGTCGAAGCCAATTGTTCCAAAGAGCTGTTCATGGTGCAATTCACCATTTTCCTTTCTGAAAATTGTGTGGCGTTTGTCGGGGAACTTTCCTAGTTTATGATAAAATGGCATTTAGTTTTAATTTAATTTGTTAACTCATAATCAGAATAAAATAAGTACTCCAAAAAGAATCGTCATTCAGGATTTCTTTTCAGCAAGTACATGAGTAATAAATTAAGTCCAGACCACATAATTAGCTTCTTTATTGAGTACAAATATAGGGAAACGAATAGCCGAATGAAAATGACTTTAATCAGGATTCTGAGCATTGAAAAAAAAAGTAATTTTTCATCTTGCAATTTCGTTAAATATTGAGTCTATTTGCTGAGTAAAGAATGGTGTATGAGAAAGATTTTGATCATTGGGGCATGTGGACAAATTGGCACTGAATTGGTGTTGCGATTAAGAGAGATTGTTGGAGAAAATCAAGTTATTGCAGCTGACGTTCGAGACGAGTGTCCAGCTGCGATTGAAAATGGACCATATAGGAAAATGGACGCCCTCGATCGTGATGATGTTCGAAATTTTGTCATTGAAGAAAAAATCACAGAGGTATATCTTCTGGCTGCTCTTCTCTCTGCAACTGCCGAGAAAAAACCTGCTTTTGCTTGGAAGTTGAACATGGAAGGTCTGTTCACCATTCTTGATCTCGCGAAAGAAGGATACCTCAAAAAGATCTTTTGGCCAAGTTCAATTGCTGTTTTTGGACCAACTACTCCTCGTGTAAACACACCTCAATTAACGATCATGGAACCTTCCACGGTCTATGGAATTTCTAAACAGGCTGGAGAACGTTGGTGTGAATACTATCATGCAAACTATGGAGTTGATGTTCGTAGCATTCGCTACCCAGGATTAATTTCATATACAAGTCTACCAGGAGGCGGGACAACTGATTATGCTGTCGATATTTTCTATAAAGCAAAAATGGATAATAAGTTCACGTGCTTTTTAAATCAAAATACGCGCTTACCAATGATGTATATGGAGGACGCAATTCGTGCTACTCTGGAACTAATGGATGCTCCAGCAGATCAAATAAAGGTGCGCTCTTCGTACAATTTGTCGGGGTGCGATTTTACGCCAGCAGAAATTGCGAATGAAATAAAGAAACACCACCCAGACTTCGCGATAGCTTATGATCCAGACTTTCGGCAAGCAATTGCTGATACATGGCCAGGATCTATTGATGATAGTGCTGCCCGCACTGATTGGGGGTGGAAAGAACGGGTTGATTTACCCGAATTAGTGCGACTCATGCTAGAGAACGTAAATGTTGAATTACTAACGTAAAATACAGCATTTAACACATTGTACTCATCTTGGCTCATGTGCTAAGAGGGTTTATCGATGAAAAAAACCTGTTCGCCGAAAACATGCAGGATTATTTGGAATATGGCAGATCTGTTCGTATTTTCGTTAGGAACTAGAAACTCAAGAAACTGTATTGCTCGTAATTAACGAAACTACTATGTTATGATTTTAAAAACATTCTTAACATTTGTCTTCTTCGGCTTGCTTGCGCTTCCAACAGCGTTAGCAGGTAATGATGTAGGCGATCAGGGTGGTCTTAATGAGACCATCGACGGAAAAAAACAAGGCAAATGGATTTACCTAGGTAAAGACAGGCCTACTGCGGGATATCCTGCGGAAGGAAAGATTGAAGAGGGCTCTTACAAAGACAACCGGAAAGAGGGTGTCTGGATTAAGTACCATAACGACGGAGCGACTCCTAGTCTAAAAGGTGAATACCTTAATAATAGACCAAGTGGACAGTATACAAAGTTCCACCAAAATGGTGCCGTTAAAGAAACGGGAACGTTCAATCGCAACAAGTATTACGATTCTTTGAAGCGCTTTGACGCTAATGGTGTCTTGGTATATGAAGGTGATTACAATGATGCTGGAATGGAGCAAGGTACTGTGAAGTACTACTATTCTAATGGTCAAGAGGAATTCGTTTTCAACTCACAGAATGGTATTGCTACCGGTAAAGCAACACGTTTTTACGAAAACGGCGACGTGAAGGAAGTCATCTTTTATGATGGTTCTGGGTCGATCGAGAAATCTGAACAACGAGATAGAGTAAATCCACCTGTGACTACAGTTACACCTGGCGCTTCTAGAGAACCAGCACCTGTTGTGAATAAGCCGCGAACGAAAGGAGCGCGATTCCAAGCAAATGGATACAATAAAGTTTACAATACAGACGATGAGATTTGGCAAGATGGCGAGTTCAAAAGTGGACGTCTCTGGGATGGAAAAGTATATGAGTACGATTCGGATGGAATCCTTCTGAAAGTGAAAGTGTTTAAGAAGGGAGTTTATCATTCTGATGGTCAACTCTAATAACTAGAAAATGAAAACGAAAAAGGCTCCATTTGGGGCCTTTTTTGTGCTTAAACCTTTCGTTATAGTTATATTTGCATTTATAATAATCAACCTATGAATATGAAAAGCGGATCGGATCTTCCCGACTTTACTCAATCCCCATCAGTAGATAAGGTCGGAGTGGAAGAGCGTGTTGCGAGATTTCAAAAGCGAAGTATTAAGAATGAATCAAAAATGCAAGGCCTGAAAATGGCACTGAGCATGATTGATCTAACTACGCTGGAAGGAAAGGACACACCTGGAAAGGTGAAGCAAATGTGCTATAAGGCACGACATTTACATGATATCCACCCAGGATTACCAACAGTTGCAGCAGTGTGCGTCTATCCATCAATGGTAAGGACAGCTAAGAAAGAGGTAGAAGGAAGTGGCGTCAACGTTGCATCTGTGTCTACAGCATTCCCAAGTGGTCAAGCGCCAATGGACGTAAAAATCAGAGACACTAAATTTGCAGTTGATGAAGGAGCAGATGAGATCGATATGGTCATCTCTCGTGGAAAATTCCTTTCGGCGGATTACAATTTTGTCTTCGATGAAATAGCAGCAATTAAGGAAGCTTGCGGGAAAGCACGACTGAAAGTAATTCTTGAAACGGGAGAATTGGTGACCCTTGATAATGTACGTCGCGCTAGTGATATAGCAATGTATGCAGGTGCAGATTTTATCAAGACATCTACAGGGAAAATTCAGCCAGCGGCAACAATGCAGGTGACTTATACTATGCTCGAAGCAATTCGCGATTATAAGTTAGCAACAGGCCGGCAAGTTGGAATGAAACCAGCTGGTGGAATCTCAACGTCTAAATTGGCTTTGCATAACTTAGTAATGGTTAATGAAACATTAGGGAGTGAATGGCTTTCAAACGAGTGGTTTCGTTTTGGGGCGAGTAGTCTCGCAAATGACGTACTCATGCAAATTATGAAAGCCGAAACAGGTGTGTATCAATCATCAGATTATTTCGCAATTGACTAATTATGGCGACAAAGAAAACGATAAATCAGCCGAACAAGGAATGGAATTATTCTCCGGCTCTTGAAAATACTTCACACATTAAGATGAAGGATAAATACGACTTGTACATTGACGGGAAATGGGTGAAGCCTTCCTCAAAAAAGTACTTTAAGACAATCAATCCTGCGAACGAGCAAGTATTGGCAGAGGTAGCTCATGCGAATGAGAAAGATGTTGATCTAGCAGTAAAAGCAGCACGTAGAGCCTACACAGAAGTGTGGTCTAAGATGGCGCCAAGCGAGCGCGCAAAGTATATCTATCGCATTGCACGATTAATGCAGGAACGCGCGCGCGAGTTTGCTGTAATCGAAACGCTTGATGCTGGTAAGGTGATCAGAGAATCGCGAGATGTTGATGTTCCATTAGCATGCAATCACTTCTTCTATTATGCAGGTTGGGCTGACAAGCTCGAATACGCATTTCCAAATAGGGAAATTGAATCTTTAGGAGTCGCGGGACAAATCATCCCATGGAACTTCCCATTGCTTATGGCAGCATGGAAAATTGCACCAGCTTTGGCCACAGGAAATTGTATTGTCTTGAAACCAGCTGAGACAACTCCACTAACTGCCTTGAAACTGGCTGAAGTCATTCACGATTCAGGTATTCCTCCAGGAGTGGTAAACATTATCACTGGATATGGAGATACTGGTGCAGCAATTGTGAATCATGAGGATGTTGATAAAATTGCATTTACAGGTTCTACTGGAGTTGGAAAGATCATTCAGAAGGCAATAGCTGGAACGCATAAAAAAGCGACACTGGAGCTTGGCGGAAAATCGGCAAATATAATCATGGATGATGCTCCATTGGATCAGGCTGTGGAAGGAATTGTGAACGGAATATTTTTTAACCAAGGACATGTTTGCTGTGCAGGATCTCGTCTTTTCGTTCAGGAGGGAGTTGCTGATAAAGTGATTGAAAAATTAAAACATCGAATGGATTCGCTAATTGTAGGTGATCCACTTGATAAGAATACAGACATTGGAGCAATTAATTCCAAGGAGCAACTTGATATTATTAAGCGTTACATCAAGATAGGAACTGAGGAAGGAGCTGATTTGTATCAGAGCAAATGTACGCTTCCTGCGAATGGATTTTATTGTGCTCCAACGCTTTTCACGAATGTCGCACAGTCTAGTAGAATTGTTCAGGAAGAGATTTTTGGACCAGTGCTTACAGTACAGACATTCCGTACAGTAGACGAAGTGATTCAGAAGGCGAACAATACACCTTATGGATTAGCAGCTGGAGTTTGGTCAGATAAAGGATCGCGAATTTTTAACTTGACAACAAAACTACGTGCAGGTGTGGTTTGGGCGAATACCTACAATAAATTCGATCCAACATCTCCATTTGGAGGTTACAAAGAAAGTGGATTTGGACGTGAGGGAGGATTACATGGATTGGGTGCTTACCTAAAAATGAATTAAGATGGAAAGAGTAGAAGTACTAAAAACCTATAAGGTTTATATTGGAGGGAAATTTCCTAGAACGGAATCAGGACGTTATTATACACCTGAAAATGCGAAAGGTGAGGCACTTGGAAACATATGCCTTTGCTCTCGTAAAGACGTACGTAATTCTGTTGTAGCAGCTCGAAAAGCATTCGGAGGATGGTCAGGAGCTGCAGCTTTTAATAGAGGACAGGTAATTTATCGAATTGCCGAAATGTTAGAAGGAAGAAGAGCACAGTTCATAGAAGAGCTCATCTTGCAAGGATCTACAAAGAAGCAAGCTGAGCAAGAGGTAAACCTTTCGATTGATCGACTAATTTACTATGCAGGCTGGTGTGATAAATACACGCAAGTGCTGGGAAGTGTTAATCCAGTAGCGTCTTCACACTTTAATTTCTCTGTACATGAGCCAACTGGAGTTGTTGGAATTATGGCAGATGAGACATCTTCTTTAATTGGATTAATTTCGGTAATTGCGCCTGTGATAGCTGGGGGTAACACGTGTCTTGTTTTAGCGTCTGAATCAATGCCTTTATCTGCGATTACCTTCGCTGAAGTCTTGAATTCATCTGATGTTCCAGGTGGTGTCGTGAACATCCTTACAGGGAAGCAGGAAGAGATGAAAACATCATTGACGACTCACATGGATGTGAATGCGATCGTTTATGCTGGAGCTAGTGCGTCTGTCTTGAAATCTATTCAATTGGATTCAGTGTTAAATTTGAAGCGTGTTAAAGCTTATGACAAGGATTGGATGAAAGTAGAAAGTCAAAGTTTATATATGATATCAGATTGTCAAGAATTGAAAACTACTTGGCATCCTATTGAAAATATTGGAGGAGCTTCTTCAACGTATTAACAGGTTATTCTCGATTATCCGATCAGAAGTCAGATCGAGTGCGCGACCTAAGGAGCGTGTATCGAGATCTTAAACATTAAAAAGCCCCAACGTTCTCGCGTCGGGGCTTTCAAATATATTAGTGGGAGAATTCTTCTTATCCCGTAATTGTAAACGTGATTGGTAATCTACAGCGTGTTCTTACTGCTCTACCTTTTACTTCACCAGGAACCCATTTAGGCATTTTTCGAACTACCCGTTTTGCTTCTGTATCTAATTCAGGGCTAACTTTACGTTCTACTTTGATGTTAGTAACAGATCCGTCTGCTTCAACAACGAAAGAAAGATATACTTTTCCTTGGTCTCCAATTCGCATTGACAGTTCTGGATAAACTACGATTTCCTGAATCCATTTTTTCATTGCATTAACTCCGCCTGGGAATCCTGCGTCAACATCCGGAAACTCAACAACTTCAATTGGTGGCACAGGAGGTACTGGAGGGCCTATTGGAATTGGTGGTGGTAGTGGACGATCAATATCCGGTACTGGCGGAACATCTTTGTTATCTAACTCAAGAATGTCGTCGTGAAGTGGTGGCGGGACGTCTATTTGTTCTTGTTCTGGTACATCTTCGGGCTCGGGCGTGTCCATCTCTTCTTGTTGATAATCGAGTTGTGTGGCCAGCGCGTCTTTATTCTCCATGTTGCCATCAGAATCTAATGTTTCATAAGAGAATGATGCAAGTACAAGACTTCCACTGAATAATAAACCTAGTAAAATGATTGGAACGCGAACTCGATCGATATTGGCTTCTTTGCCTTTCTTTAATTCCATAATGTAGTCTATAAGTTGTGTGTATATGAGTTAGTTATTGCAATTTCCGTACCAAAGAATCAAAAGGGTGACCTGCAGTGTGTTGTTGGAATGAAAAAAGGCTCGGTTTACACATTCGATATTCGACAAACTAGAGTATCGGCTGGGGCAGTTGCAAAGGGTATGCATTCTTTGTGATCAATCCTCTTTAGGATCGGACAGGAGCACAAAAAAAGCCCCAACTCTCGTTAGGGCTTTCAAATATACTATTGGGAGATTTATTATCCCGTAATTGTAAATGTGATTGGCAACCTACAGCGTGTTCTTACTGCCTTACCTTTCGCTTCACCAGGCACCCATTTAGGCATCTTTCGAACGACACGTTTTGCCTCAGTGTCTAATTCAGAGCTAACTCCACGTTGTACTTTAACGTTAGTAACTGTTCCATCAGGTTCAACAACGAAAGAAAGGTATACTTTTCCTTGGTCTCCCATTTGCATTGACATGTCTGGATAAACTACATTCTCTTGAATCCATTTTTTCATTGCATTAGATCCACCTGGAAATCCTGCTTCAACATCTGGAAAATCAATAATTTCATTATTTACTTTCACAACTGTTGTTGGTCCCGGAGGCTTAGGCGGTTGTTTACGCTCAACATCTGGAACTGGAGGAATCTCTTCATTCTTCTTCTCAATAATAGCATCTACAATTGGAGGAGGAACATCTAGTTGCTCTTGCTCTGGTGGAGTCTCTGGCTCTGGCGGCTCAACTTCTTCCTGCTCATAATTAATTTGGGCCGTAGTCCCATCTTTATTCTCCTTGTCGTCATCAGTTGCTATCGATTCATACGAGAATGATGCAAGAACAAGGCTCCCACTAAATAATAAACCAAGAAAAACGATCGGCACGCGGACACGGTCAATGTTGGCTTCTTTACTTTTCTTTAATTCCATAATACGTCGTCTATAGGTTGTAAATATATGAAATATTAGTTACAAATTCCGTACCAAAGAATCAATAACACGACCTATACAGTAGCCGAAACGTTAATAATCCAAATAATGCACCTCCAATGTCAAATCCGAGGTTCCACAAGCTAAAATAATTGAGTACACCAGATGTGTAAAGGATCGTTTCAGAAAAAACGGCAAGAAGTAAGCTCACTCCAAATACAATTGGGAATGCCCGTTCTCGTAATACTTCGTATTTAAGTTGCTTTTTACATACTCCCAGCCAAACATGGACGAATCCAAGATAGAGGAAGAACTGGACGAATGAGCGTGATGGAACGCAATCAAAGTAAATCAATGGTTTTACCGAAAGCGGCGAACCAATGATCAAAATCATCATTACGAACCAAATAATTCCAGGAAGAAAAATGCGAACAGGCACTGATTAAACCTTAGCCGATTAATGCAGCATATTGTGCTGCATCAAGTAATCCATCAAGTTGACTAGGATCAGAAATTTTCAATTTGATCATCCACCCAGCCTCATAAGGATCACTATTCACTACTTCAGGATTCGTTTCAAGATCTTCGTTCACCTCAATAACCTCTCCTGAAATTGGCATAAAGAGGTCTGAAACAGTCTTAACAGCTTCAATGGATCCAAAGACAGCATCAATTTCGAGCGTCTCGTCTAAGGTCTCAATTTCCACATAAACGATATCGCCAAGCTCTCCTTGTGCAAAGTCAGTAACGCCAACAATGGCAGTATCACCTTCCACTTTCACCCATTCGTGATCTTTTGTGTACTTAAGATTTTCTGGAATGTTCATCGCAAATAAATTTTGAGAGCAAATGTAAAATATTTTGGTTCCGAAATGCTTCCTTTTACGATTTAGTTCTAAACAATTCTGTCATCTTTTTAATTAATTTTGTTCACTATGGTGAATCAAGATCAATTGAAGGATTTGGGAATCCGCATCGAGGAAATCGGTGATTATTTAAAAATTAAGGAAAAGCGCACGCAAATTCAAGAAGAAGAGCTAAAGACGCAGGATCCAGATTTTTGGAATGATCCTAAAAAGGCGGAGATTCAAATGAAAATGATTCGCGGGATAAAATATTGGGTCACATCATATGATGAGCTCATAATAATGCATGGTGATGCTGAAGTTCTACTTGAGTTTGCCAAGGAAGGGGATGCTGAGGAAGCTGAGGTTGAAGCACATTATAAGAAGTTGGTGAAGACAATGGAGGCCTTGGAGTTGAAGAACATGCTTTCTGGAGAAGAGGATGGGCTGAGCAGCGTACTACAAATCACTGCAGGAGCTGGAGGAACTGAAAGTTGTGATTGGGCGGCTATGTTGATGCGCATGTATACAATGTGGGGCCAAAAAAATGGATATAAGCTAAAAGAACTTAATATTCAAGACGGAGACGTTGCTGGAATTAAGACCGTCACAATTGAGTTTGCTGGTGACTTTGCCTTTGGATACTTGAAAGGCGAGAATGGCGTGCATCGATTGGTGCGAATATCACCATTTGATTCGAATGCCAAGCGTCACACCTCGTTTGCTTCTGTTTATGTGTACCCACTTGTGGATGATACGATTGAAATTTATGTGAATCCTGCTGATGTCACCTGGGAAACTTTTCGGGCCGGTGGAGCAGGTGGGCAAAATGTCAATAAAGTTGAAACAGCAGTTCGTTTACGTCATAAAACTTCAGGAATCATTATCGAAAACTCTGAATCGCGCTCACAATTGGGTAATAAGGAGAAAGCTATGCAGCTCTTGAAATCACAGCTTTATGAACTAGAATATCGAGCGCGCATGGAGAAACGTGCAGAAATTGAAGCGAGCAAGAAGAAGATTGAGTGGGGATCGCAAATTAGAAATTATGTAATGCAGCCCTATAAATTAGTTAAGGATGTTCGAACTGGACAAGAAACGAGTAATGTTGATGCTGTAATGGATGGAGATATCAATGAATTCCTTCGTGCATATCTAATGACGTATGGTAACTAAACTTTTTTTTTCACGTTATTCAACGGTAATAATTGTCGTTTCATCGACTTAAAATAAAAAAGCGGACAATTTTGGAGTGAATTTTGATTAGTTGTGACTACGTTTAATCGAATTGCTTATATTTGCCGTCGCTTGAAATTAGTTAAATGAATAGCGATAAAGACTTTTACAACACATGAATCTTGAAACCGTATTTTTAAGAGAAGGATCATCGTTTTCCGCATACATTGGGGATTGGGCGACGCAAATGGGGGTTTCAGTAGCTTCATACGACTATAAACCTAATGAGGATCAAGACCCTGATGGGTTGTTATTGATCAATGAAAATCAAGATATCCGTAGAGATATTGATGAGATTCATACTTATTTCGATGCCAGACACATTCCAACACAGAAAATTGACCTAAATGGAACACTCCAAGTAGCGATCAATAGTTTTCGTATGTGGGCAGATGAGAACAAGTGCAAGAAGGTATTAATTCTTGGTGCTGACGAATTGGTTAAGAATGAGAACCTCGATCGTTTCCTAAAAGGAATATAGAAGGCCTGCCGCCAGGACGCGGCAAAAGCCTTATGCTTTCGCCGAGTCCTTTCGCTTTCGCCGTAGCTTTAGCGAAGGAGCTCGCCAGAGGCTTCGGCCGCCGGAGAAAGCTTCAGCATAGGAGCTTGGATTGTTGGATTATTCGACACGCTTCGCTTTGGATTTGATTTTTTCTTCGATTTAATTAATTCTTCTTCGGAAAATTGTTACTTAGAGTGTTCTGCCCTTGCAGAATGTATGCTCCTTTGCTGAAGCTCCCGCGAAGGGACTCGGGAAGGACAATTTTAGTATTCTTCCAATAATCCAATAATCCAATAATCCAATAATCCAATAATCGACAATCGATCTCTTCACTCAGTCTTTCAGTCTTGTAGTCTTGTAGTCTTGTAGTCTTTGTATCTGGATATCTCTCTAATCCAATCCCTCAATCTCAACCTCAGCTCGATAGAGATCTTCCATCGTTTCTCGTCTTCTGATTAAATGGGTTTTTCCTTCAAATAACATCACTTCTGCAGGTCGAAAGCGGGCATTGTATTGATTACTCATTGAAAAGCCATAGGCCCCGGCATTCGCGATCGAAAGAACGTCAGCTTCTCGTACTTCATTGAGCATTCTATCATAGCCAAAAGTGTCGCTTTCACAGATGTTCCCTACGATAGAGTATAATTTACGTTCGCCATCTGGATTCGAAATATTCGTGATTTTGTGATATGCATTGTAAAACATTGGTCGCAGTAGATGGTTCTGGCCACTGTCTACGCCAACAAATACTGTTGAAGTGGTTTGCTTGACAACATTAGTAGAAACGAGGAGTTGTCCACTCTCACTCACAAGGTATTTCCCTGGTTCAAACCATAGTTCAAGATCTCGGCCATATTCTTTGCAGAAATTTTGAAATGAAGCAGTGATTTTACTTCCAATGGTTTCAATTTCTGTGATGTTATCACTTTCCTTATACGCGACTTTAAATCCACTGCCAAAATCCATGAATTTCAATGAAGGAAATTGTTCTGCAGCGTGATATAATAGCTCAGCTCCTCTAAGAAAGACGTCTGGATCAACAATATCGCTACCTGTATGCATGTGTAAACCAATAATTTCCATGTTGTAATTTTCCACCATGCGACAAACATGACGCAATTGATGAATGGATATTCCAAACTTGGAGTCGATGTGACCTACGGAAATATTGGCGTGGCCACCAGCCATAATATGTGGATTAATGCGAATGCAAATCGGCACCTTGTTGCCATAATGATTTCCAAACTTTTCGAGCATATTTAAATTGTCGATATTGATATGTACTCCCAACTCAACAGCCTCCTGCATTTCTGCAAATGAAACACAGTTTGGCGTATACATAATTCGAGAGGCCTCATAGCCAGCGCGTAATCCAAGGTGAATTTCCTGAATTGAAACAGCATCTAGCCCGGCACCTTCCTTCTTGAGCAAACGCAAAACATTAATATTATTTAAAGCTTTCAATGCATAATGCAAGTGAACATTAAGTGGTTCAAAAGCACGATGTAACTTTCTGTATTGGTTAATGGTTACATTAGCATCGTAGAAATAGGTTGGTGTTCCATATTCGCGTGCAACGTCTAAAAGCATTGAAGGTGTCATCAGCTTACATTTTTATGAGGGGACAAAAATATGAAAATAATCAAACAATAAGTTATATAATAAATAAAAAGTTAAATTATTAACGCTGCATTGAACGAATCTTCTTCAAAGTTGTAGTAGAAAATTAAAAAACATGAAAAAGCGATTGTTCCTATTCACACTTCTGCCGTTCTTGGTTGGTCTAGTATCCAGCCAGAGTTTCGGACAGAAAGTACATGATCAACAGATAGATTCTCCTATAGATGAGGTGAAGCTATATTTAACTGCAGGGCAGATGATCCATCATCAGGACATCAAGCTAGTCCAGGGGCGAAATAGACTTGTCTTTTCTGGAATATCAGCCTATGCTGATCCACAATCAATTCAATTTACAGCCGTTGGAAATTACCGTTTAGTTTCCGTTTCAACAGAAATGGATTTCTTAGCTGCGGAAAGTTTCAATCCAAGAATTTCTGTTTTAAAGGATTCACTAGAGCTCTTATTGGATCGTTTCCAAACAAACAAAGATATTACAGACTCATACCAGGCAGAAAAAGCGGTGTTGAATACCAACAGAGATTTAGGTGGAGGCAATGTTAATTTAACGATTGCCAATATCAAGGAAGCTGCAACTTATTATAGAAATCGAACACTTGAAATTAATCAAGTATTGAGCAAACTAAGAAAAGAAGATCAAGTGCTGTCTGAACAAATAGAGGCAACACGATTTCAACTTGTTGAATTGAATTACAACGAGAATCAGCGAAGTAATCAAGTAGTTGTGCTTATTGATGTTGATGCTGGCACCAACTTATCATCTAGTTTGAAGTACTTAGTTTCAGATTGTGGCTGGGCAGCAACATATGATTTATCAGCAGCTGACGTCAATCAAAAAGTTAATTTGAAGTATAAAGCACAGGTATACAATAGCACAGGGAATGCATGGGATAATGTTAAATTGACTTTGTCTACGGGCGATCCTCATTTATCAGCTTCTCATCCAGAATTGACTCCTTGGTATTTGTCTTTTGGATCTTTGAGCTCATTGGAGAATAAGAAAAAATACTATGCACCAAAACAATCGCAAGCAGATTATCGCCAGACGGCCGTTTCCAATATAAATTCTGCTAATACACGCGCCTATGATAATTATTATATTCAGGGGCAGTCGAATAGTAACAGCTTTGAGATTAATGACAATAAAGTCAAATTGCAGCAGACCCAGAATGTTGGATCTGCCAATGTACAAATGAGGGACATCGACATTTCAGAATTAACGACAGAGTTTGAGATCGCGACTAAATTCTCATGTCCATCTGATGCGAAACCATATATGGTTAATGTGAAAGAAGTTGATCTTGATGCTTCTTTCTCTCATATCACAGTGCCGAAATTAGATCGAGCAGCATTCTTGATTGCTAATATCATTGGATGGCAGGATTTAAATTTAATTCCAGGACCGACCAATGTTTATTTCGGTGGAGTATATGTTGGGGTTTCACAAATCGATACACGAAATGTGTCAGATACTTTGAGTTTGTCCTTTGGTCGTGATGATCAAGTTGTAGTGATGCGTAAATTGAAAACGGAATTCAGCACTAAACGTGTAATAGGTAATTCGAAAAAGGAAGCGTACATGTATGAGATTGCTGTGCGAAACAACCGTTCAACGCCAATAAGCATTACTGTTTATGATCAAGTTCCGGTGTCTCAAAATAGTGATATTACGATAGCAATTGATGAACTTTCATCTGGTGTACATAGTGATGAAACAGGAGAAGTCGTTTGGAGATTGAATATTAATTCAGGTGATGTGACTGGAAAAAAGCTTGGTTACACGGTTAAATATCCAAAAAACTCGTCGGTAACAATTCAACGTTTTCGAACGGTTTCTTGTCCCGCATTTTAAAATGACTTCATCTATTTGAAGGAAGGCAGTTTCGAATTTGAGAAACTGCTTTCCTTTCTCTACAATTTTCTTGATATATTCGCGTTCTATATGCCAGTGATGACACATAAACTAGTTATTTTTGCTCTAATCTGCCTGCCTGTATCTTTATCAGCTCAGCGACAGACTAATTTGTCTCGCTCCGAATTAGGAGTGATGGTGGGGGGGTCATATTATATTGGCGATCTAAATCAATTTGGACATTTTAAGAAAACACAACTTGCAGGGGGATTAATTTTCCGCTACAATGTTCATTCGAGAGTGGCAGTTCGTGGAACGTTTACTTATATGAGCGTAAAAGCGGATGATTTGGATTCTCAGGAAGCACTTCAGCAAGAGCGTTCACTGAATTTCAAGTCTCAGATATGGGAATTGGCTGGAGGTGTTGAGTTTAATTACTTTCCATTTCAGATTGGACATAAACGATACAAAGGAACGGCCTATCTATTCGCAGAACTCGCCGTATTCAGGATGGATCCAAAAACAGAATATGATGGAGACGAGATCTCTTTGCGTCCATTGGGCACGGAAGGTCAAGGTACTTCATTATCATCAAAAGGAAAATACAGTAATTTTCAAGTTTCGATTCCATTTGGATTTGGCGGACGCGTATCTCTTGGTAAATCTGCTTGCCTTGGGGTTGAGGTTGGAATTAGAAAAACGTACACAGATTATTTAGACGATGTTGGTTCAGGCAGCTATGTTGATTACGATCAATTGCTTGCTGAAAATGGACCACTTGCGGCCGACTTGTCCAATCGTTCTGATTCGCGCTTTGGAAAGCGTGGGAATGCTTCTAACAAGGATTGGTACGTTTTTACTGGTGTATCCCTGACTTTTAACCTAGGAAAGCCTACTTCTTGCCCTCCACAATGAAGAGGCCGTTAGAGACACTACCTAGTCTGCAGTAGCTCACTTTTGGATTTCATTTTACTTCGAATTAAATTGTCCTTCTCTATACATTCTGCAAGGGCAGAACACTCGAAGTGACAATTTTAACACAATCGAACAATGTCAGTTCGAGTGTTTCTCTGGAAGAGAAATTTATCGAGAACGACATTTAGAAACGACTATCACCATCCAATACAAATATCGTCGAAGAAAGTCGCGAATCGAACAATCGAACGATCTGATGATCTGAAAATCGACCTCTCCAACAAATCCACAAAAAAAGGGCATTGATTTCTCAACACCCTTTCATATCCCAACGAACGCTGAGATCTATATTTTTATCGTCTAATGGTTATGACCATCATGATTATGTCCATCATGCTCATCATGAGTTTCCTCAACAGCAGGTGCTTGAACATCAATAATGTCAAGATCAAATACTAAATCTGAATACGCTGGAATTGGTCCACGTCCTTCAGCTCCATAAGCTGCGTGATAAGGAATAAAGATTTTTGCTTTTCCTCCTTTACCAACAAGACCAAGGCCTTCTTCAAATCCTGCGACCATTCTGTTTACTTGGTATTGAAAGTCCATTGGTGCACCACGATCGTGTGATGAATCAAATTTATCTCCACTTGTTCTGAAGGTTCCAGTGTAGTGAACAGACATCTTACTACCTTTTGTTGGTTTTGGACCCGTTCCTTCGTTCTTAATGATGTATACAAGCCCAGAAGGGGATTGAATAGCACTGGGATTATCTTTCAATATTTCCTTGTACATATAATCATTGAAATCAGTAGGCGACATTTTTGAAACTTTATCCGCGTATTCTTTCAAGGCTGCAGCTTGTGAATCAAGAATTGCCTGCATCTCTGCAATTTTAGATTTTAGTGCTTCGTCGTCTGGAGTAATTTCAAGAATTTTTTGACATGCATTAATTGTTCCTGCATAATCACCAGCTTCTTCCATGTTCTTAGCAACTCCTTTATACTCCTCAAGGACTTTAATTTGTACAGCTGCTTTACCCGCTTCGAATGCAGCATTGACATCCCACTTCTTAGCAGATCTTCCTTTACGAATGATTTTTACTGTTGTCATAACGTCGTCTTTTACAATAGCGTTTACAACATCTTGACCTTGTACAACATGTCCAAAAACAGAATGTTTATTATTCAACCATGGTGTTTCTTTATGTGTGATGAAGAACTGACTTCCGTTTGTTCCAGGTCCAGAATTCGCCATTGACAAAATCCCAGGACCACTGTGCGCTAAATCAGGGTGAAATTCATCTGGGAAACGATGTTCAGGTCCTCCAGTTCCATTACCCAAAGGATCTCCTCCTTGAATCATGAAATCAGCCATAACGCGGTGAAATAACAATCCATCATAGAATGGTTCTGTATAACTGAACTCCCCAGCAGTCAAATTTCCTTCTGCTAGTCCAACGAAATTCGCAACTGTCATTGGTGCTTTTTCATGCTCCAATTTAACAATAATCACCCCTTTTGTTGTCGTGAACTCAGCGTAGATACCCTGCTCTAATTTCGCTTTTTTAGGTTTTTTCTTCTTGTCCTTTCCATCTGTTGCCGCCATTGCCACTCCACTAATGAGAACAACTGAAAGCAGTGTAAATAATATTCGATTCATATTAGGTATATTTTTGAAATGCTAAAATACGCTTTTCCATGTATTATCCATAGGGCAATATTCCTGCCGAAACGGATTTGCTGTTAACATGCGTTAAAATTGGAACCAGCTATTCAATACTTGGGCGTTTGTAGCTTTGAAATTTCATCAGAGATTTTGAAAGGGTGCTCTTTAATTCTTACGTTCTCAAATTGAGTCTACTGATTGGATTTGTAGGATTTAATTTATTTGCGTTCTTCTATTGATTAAGCGCGAATATTCTCATCTTTGTGGTATGACATGGAAGAGTTTTATAAGTCAAGAGTTTGAAATTATTGGAGGCGTTACGATCTACATGGATCACATTTTGTTAGCAGCTGCCATCCTAATTGGTACTTGGGTTTCAATTGTGATCCTACGAAGGCTGATCACTCGTCCTAGTTTCATAGCTGATAAGATTGGGAAAAAGCGTAGGATGACAGTATTCCTGCTGATTAAATATTTCGCTTGGTTTATCAGCATCTTCGTGAGTCTTAAGGTTCTAGGGATCAATATTACAGCATTGATGCTTGGTTCTACAGCCCTATTGGTTGGTTTAGGACTTGGACTGCAAAACATCTTTAAGGATTTAGTTTCAGGGTTGTTTTTGCTCTTTGAAGGTTCCATCAAAATTGGCGATGTGATCGAAGCTGATGGCGTAATTGGTAAGGTAGTTGAGATTAATTTGCGAAGTTCTGAAGTGATGACACGTGATGATGTGATTATTATCATTCCGAATTCGAAATTCGTTGCTGAGAAGGTTGTGAATTGGTCGCACGATTCTGAACAAGTAAGATTTACTGTCGATATTAATCTTGCCTATGGTTCTGATGTGGAAAAGGTGTTTTCATGTTTGGAGTTGGCTATGAAAGAGGATAAGAGAATTTCAAAAACTCCAGAAGCATTCGTTCGTTTTACAGACTTTGGAGAGTCTTCACTTCATTTTCAAATGTTTTTTTGGTCAAATGACATGTTCAGAATTGAGAATGTAAAATCCGACTTGAGGAGATTAGTCTATAATCGGCTTGCAGAAAATGGTCTGGCGATTCCATTTCCACAACGTGATATCCACATTAAAGGAATGGAGCAGATGGTTAATTTTAAGCAGAAAGACTAAGAATACTCCTGGTCACTACACCTGTTATCTCCTAAAATGAACTAAGGTTCCTCTTAAGTTATCGTAAACGCGCGAGATTAATTATCTTGTCTCAAAAAACAAGACTCCATGAAAGTTCTTAGTGTTGTTGTAGTTTTCATATTCGCCTCGGGCTCTACTTTTTCGCAAGCCCAAGGGAAGAAAAATCGCGAGCTCAAAAAAGAATTGGAGCAAGCGAATCTAGAAATAGCTGATCTGAAAGAAGCCAATTACAAGATGGAGGTGCTTTACAAGGAGTCAGAGCAATCTTTGGAAGATGAAGGCAAGAGAAATATCGAATTGAGATCAAGTCTACGACATCATTTTCTGGAACTTGATTCGCTCTACAAAGTTATAGATGCGAGAGATTCGGGTGCAAATGACCTGAAGCCAAAGCCTCCACGAGTACCAATTGAGGCAACAGATGAGTATCAGAGGTTTGCAGACCGTTCATTGAAACCCTTAAAAAGGGAGAATGAAGTACTAAGGAAAATAATGAAAGGCTACGTGAACCATATTGACTCGCTAAACCAGATTCTCGATTCGAATGGACTTAATGAACCCTATCAACCTCAAGATCCTGCAGATTTACGAAATGAATTGGGAGAAGATCCAATTCTCGTGTTTGATTATGATTATGCCAATCCTTCCTCAGAGTTTACAGAGGAAGAAAAGGATAAATATGCTGGCACACCAGTCTATACGCGAGAAGTAATTCGTCCCTTTGAACAATTTCCAATGTCTGTTCCCGAAGACTGTTTCATCGAGCTAGAATTGTATGTGAATCAAGATGGAAATGTTACGCGTGCCCGTCACGTAAGGGTCAGAAGTTCAACATCAGACCCAGAGATAATCAAGAGAGTTATCAGTCACGTTCGCGAGAATTTGAAATTTAATAAATACCCCTATCCAGACGAAATAAGTGAGAGGCAAACCTACGTGGTACATTTAAAGAAGAGCATTGGTGACGACTAATTGGTGTCGCCTTTCTTTATCAAATGCTCAACTTTTTACGTTGGATTACGATTCCCCACAGATCATTAAATTCAATTTTGAGAATGCTCTTGCTCTTAATTCTGCGAGCGCAACGAATTCTTCTCCAGCGACCATCTCTCTGATTGCATCAGCAGACGGGAATTCTATAATTGAAATCATTTCTGGACTTGCTTCCCCAGCCAATTGTTCCATCGTTTTGTAAGACCCAGTTGGCAGTCCACCATTTTTACCCATGACAGGCATTATGCTTTCAATATACGTTTGAACGTCTGCCATGTTCTCTTTGTTGATGATGGCATTAATTACTAAGAATGTTTTATTTTCTGACATGTACTATATTTTTATGACGTTTGAATACTTGAATCAAAGGTGAGAACATTCTACCCATTCAAATTGTCAAAATAGTTCAATCACTATGCAGAATGGCTCACGAGATATTCACTGGG